>JABDAU010000004.1:0-32909 GCA_013289045.1 Bacteroidota bacterium
GAAATTTTTTCCAATATTAGTTGTAGTCTTGACTATCAAATATATAACTTTGCTTTAAATTAATTTAAATGCAGAGGCAGGGAGAATCATTAATAGAACACGGGCCACGTTTGGTTATCATCACCGTTACCGCAGTATTTTGCGCTTTATTAGAAATAATTGATACTACTATTGTAAACGTAGCGCTAAACAATATGCGCGGTAGTTTAGGCGCAACTTTAAACGAGATCAGCTGGGTAATAACCGCCTATTCTTTAGCAAATGTGATCATTATCCCCCTAACCAGCTGGCTTTCGCAGCAATTCGGCAGAAGAAATTATTTTGCAGCGTCTATCATTGTTTTTACGGTTTGTTCTTTTTTATGTGGTAATGCGCATTCAATAACGGAGCTGATCATTTTCCGGTTCTTACAGGGTATGGGTGGCGGGGCGTTGCTGGTTACCTCGCAAACTATTATCACAGAAAGCTGGCCTCCGGAAAAAAGAGCCATGGCCCAGGCCATATACGTTTTAGGAATTATCGTGGGCCCAACACTTGGTCCGCCGATAGGTGGTTATATCGTTGACAATTTCTCATGGCCGTTTATCTTTTACATCAATATCCCCGTTGGAATAGTTGCCACCTTGCTTACACTGAGTTATGTAAGAAGCCCTAAATACGAACAAAAGAGGTCTGCCAGTGAGATCGACTGGCTTGGTATCATTTTGCTGGCAGTAGGTATTTCATCCTTGCAATACGTTTTAGAAAAAGGGCAGGAAGATGACTGGTTTAACAGCGGGCTGATTATTACGCTTTGCATCACTGCATTTTTAGGGTTATACCTGTTTGTCTGGCGTCAACTGGAAACCAAATTTCCCGTGGTTAATTTACGGGTACTTAAAAATGGAAATTTACGGATGGGGGTTATGCTTTCTTTCGTAATGGGGTTTGGCACGTTCGGTTCCACCTTCGTAATTCCCCTGTTTACACAATCCCTGTTGGGATGGACGGCCCAGCAGGCAGGCGTACTGCAATTACCCAGTACGTTATTTACCGCCGTGATGATGCCTGTTGTAGCTACCTTAATTCAAAAAGGTGTTCAGCAAAAATATCTGATTGCGGCCGGAATGTTTGTGTTTTACATTTTTTGCATGCTCTGCTACAAAATTATTGTGCCGGATACCAGCTCGGGCGATTTCTTCTGGCCATTAATAGTAAGAGGGTTCGGCTTAGGCTTATTGTCTGTCCCGGTAAGTACAATGTCGCTATCTACTTTAAAAGGTCAGGAAATTGGCCAGGGCGCAGCTTTTACAGGCATGATGCGGCAACTGGGCGGTTCATTTGGAGTCGCGCTTATATCCACCTATTTATCCCGGGAAACCAGCATCCACAGGGTAGATGTGGTCAGTCATTTAAATGTGAACGATATCAATGTTCAAAAAAGGATTGCACAACTTGCTGCCGGGGTACACGCTCATGGATTGGACAGCTTAACTTCACGTAATACAGCCTATGAAATGATGGATAGCGCTGTTATGAAGCAGGCGACACTGCTGTCATATATGGATGTATTTATGATGGTGGGTGTAGTTTTTGTGGTTTTTGTACCCTTGGTGTTATTAATCGTTAAGAAATCTAATGCTAAGATCAGCCTGGCGGATGCTGCGCATTAGGGAAACGGGATAAATTTAAATTATTATTTTATTTTCGTAATTATGATAACACCGGTAAAAAATAAAACAACTGTTGAGCTGGCCGTGGAACTTTCTCAGTTAATGCAGGAACTGAGAAATTTCACGCGAAAATATATCCAGAAAAAGATAAAGGAACATGATCTCAACCTCACTTTTGAAATGCTCGAAGTAATGGGGTGTCTGTGGAGAAGCGATGGGCTGAACCAGCAGGAGATCGCTGACCGGACTTTCAGGGATAAATCCAGTATGACCTATTTACTGGATAACCTGATCAAACGGAAACTGGTCAAACGGTCAGCGGATAAAAATGACCGGCGGAATAAGCTGATCCTTTTAACGAAGGAAGGGCTGGCGCTAAAGGATATCCTGCATCCCTGGGTGGCAGAGGTTTACGGGCTGGCTTCCGGGGAAGCTACTCGCGAAGACCTGCAGAATGGGGTACTGCTCATCCGGAAAATGGTGAACAGTTTGAAAAATGAATAAAAAAATTTGTTATAAAAGTTGAATACTTGATTATCTATTTATTGACTAATTATAATAACTATGGAAATTGATAAAAAATCCATAAAACGGCTGTGGGCCGGGCCTGTTGTTTTTTTCGAACGGGAAATGACTTTCACGCTTTGGTTTTGGCTGGTTGTCTTTTTAATCGCGCTGCTAATGAAATTAAAATGAAGACATTATTGATACCCATTGACTTTTCAGCTACGTCCGGAAATGTCCTCCGCTATGCAACAGACTTTGTAAAAGATGTTCCTGTTGAAAGGATCATTCTTTTAAAATCCTATTACACCTCTATGGCTGCACAATTGCTGCCTTCGGTGGATTTTGTACAGCTGGATGCACAAGCAATAAGTGATGAAAGGCAAAAAACAGAAAGCCACGTAAAGTTTATCGCTCATAAATTGCTAAAGATGTGCGGCGCTTCTGTCAGAGTGGAATCAGGTATCAGTGACCTGCCTTTGTTAAGGGCCATTCATGTGGCAATAGCTGCCGAACGGCCGGACCTGGTCATGATCGGAAGCGATCATCGCTCCGGAGCGGGTCAAAGCCCCATTGGGGAACAAGTGATCAGTATTGCTAAAACCAGTATGGTACCCGTAATGGTTATTCCCGCTAGCCTGCGCTACCAACATATCAAACAGGCATTGGTCCCCTGCGATTTTTCCGCGATTTCCCGATTGGCCATTTTAAAAGGGCTGCAAGCATCACAACAATGGCTGCATCCTGAATTAATGGTTTTAAATGTGGCTCCCGGAAAGATAAACAGTGCGCATGAAGAAGAAAATACCGGTGCCCTTAAAGGGCTGCTCGATAGCTACGCTTACCGGGTTTACTATGCCAAAGACGAAAATGTGGTTCACGGAATCCTTAATTTCAGTAAGCACCATGAAATACAATTGATCATAGCGCTTCCAGGTCATTACAGCTTCTTCCGTAATTTAACCCATTACAGTATTACCAATGCACTGGCAGTAAATGCCCATCAGCCGGTTTTGATCCTCAAATAACTAACTTAAATCATTGGATATGATCAATCATGAGTTCAATAAAGTAAAAGTAGCTGACGGTTCTGAAATTAACTTGTATGCAGCCTTTCCTGACCGTCGCGGTAATTTTCCTGCTCTTATTATTTTGCAGGAAGCTTTTGGCATTTCGGAACCTATGCGTGCTGTTGCTGAAGCGTTTCGCAAAAAAGGCTATGCCGTGGTGGCGCCTGATCTGTTTAGACGGATTACAGCACGGCTCAGCGCTGATCAGCTTGTAAAACCTGCTACCCTCCCTCCATATGCTGTCTTTATAAAAGATGGTTTAGCCGCTGATATAAAAGCAGTGTACAACTGGCTATTGCAGCAAGACAAAGTAATAAAGAACAAGATCGGCTGTGCCGGATTTTTTTCAGATGGCAGGGTTTCTTTTCTGGCAGACACGGCAGCCTGCCTGGATAATATCATGCTTTTTTATGGCAACGAAGATTCCAATTATTCATTATATGCCGCTAAAAAGGATTGGGCCCTAACCTTATCCTTTTTTGAGCACTGTTTAAAATGACTATTTACTAATATTTGCCCGCTTGTACACTATCCATTAGCGGTGAGGACGGGGTTTAACGCCGCTAATCCCGATACCACCGTGTTGAGTCAATAGCATAGCGGACAGAAAAATCAGCGAAACACTACTCCTTGTTTAGCTTCTTTCTTGCGCCCGATTTTTCTATTATACCTTGCTCCCTTATTTCAACCTCAATCCCCGTCTCCGCCCTTGCCTGCCGAAGCGGGCTACGGCAGATGAAATCCGCTGTAGTTTGCGCAGGAGGATTTCGCCGGTCTATTCTAACCCTGTCGCATTTAACCCTTGATTTGCCGCATAAGCACCGTAAGCGGTATCTCGTTTCTTCCGAAGTTTGTATTGTAACAAAACAATTCTGAAACGAATTTTTAAACAATATTATAAAGGAGAAATTATCATGAGAAAAATAATTGTCACAACATTTCTTACGTTAGACGGCGTAATGCAGGCACCCGGAGGCCCGGAGGAAGATCCATCAGGCGGTTTTAAATATGGCGGCTGGAGTGCGCCTTATGGCGACGAGGTTTCCAACAAGGTGATGCAAAAACAGATGGAACCCACAGATCTGCTGCTGGGCAGGGAAACATTTGAGATCTTTGCCGGTTTCTGGCCCCAACATGCTGACTATTGGCCGGGCATCAATGATGTCACAAAATATGTCATATCCAACACCATGAAAAAGTCGGATTGGAATAATACCGTGTTCCTTACAAGCGTGGCAGATATCGAAAAGCTCAAAGCTTCAGAGGGGTCTGACCTCAAGGTTTGGGGCAGCAGCAAACTCGTTCAGCTACTGCTGAAGCATGACCTGGTGGACGAGCTCTGGCTAAAAATTTACCCGGTACTTCTTGGTAAAGGAAAAAAGCTGTTTGACGATAACACCATTCCGGCAGCATTTAAACTAACGGAGAGCCATGTTACCCCAAGCGGCGTTTTTATGGCCAATTATGAACGGGCCGGAAAAGTACAGACAGGTACTATTGGTGCTTAAAGAAGGCAATAATTCGCTGCAAAAATGCAATGCTAATAACAGGCTTTCGGAGCCCCCCGCGAGACTGTTATTAGTCTTCTATTGCCTCAATGCCTTCTTCCCTGCGTTTTGCCACTGCGTCTTTCATAATTTTAAGACGTTCCGGCGGGTGCCCCTGCCAGATAGTGATCTCGCCGACAATCTTAAACGGATGTTTTGAGCGGTAAGACTTTGTTGGATTCCCCGGGAATTTTTTGTCTGTTAAGTTGGGGTCATCTTCTATTGGACCGGTTGGCTCTACTAAATATATTCTTTCGCGCGCTTCGCCTAAAGCAAGCTCGGCGCCCCAAACGGCAGCATCCAGCGTTGCAGTAAGATAAATGTACTTTGCTTTATTTCCTTGTCCAAAGTTTGAGTTAATGCCTGTTTCTATAAAGTCGCCAGGCTTCAGATCGGCCTTTGTGCCGTGAAAGAAAGTTTGAGAAAAAGGGGTATGAAGTGTTTCACTCAATTTGTTTTCGCTTGTATTCGTTTCCATATATGAAAGCAGGTTTTTGATCTAACGCAGGGCGCGTAAAGATAATTGCGAATTAAAACATAGAATTTCCTTTCCGCAGTGAAAATCGCCGGGAAAGCTGCGGACAAAGAAGATCAAACTATACTTCTATCAATTTCGGCTCCGGCTTGCGGTTGGTTTGCGTTGTTTGCGCAAGCTTGCTGTTTTGCGTCATCGAAAGGTTGCCGTCATATACAGCGCCCTGCTCAACGCCCAGGGTTTGGGTGCGGATATCGCCGGTAATTTTGCCGGTCGTGCGTATTTCCAGCGAAGTAGCCTGTACATCGCCGGTGATGTTGCCGTATACAACCAGCTCTTTGGTAACCACGTTGCCGCGGATAGAACCTTTTTCGCCTACTATCAATCCTTCATCAATCATCACATCGCCCGTTACCTGTCCGTCTATTCGGGCAAATGCCGGCGCCTTGAGGTTACCGTCTAAGATACATCCTTCGCTGATGAGGGTCGAGATGGACTGCATGTCGAGCGCTACCTTTTCCTTTTTAAACATTGACATAAATGCGGGTATTATATATTAATTATTCAATGACAGAAAACTTATGGGGTTTATCGCTTTACCATTTTTACGTACCTCGTAGTGAAGATGCGTACCGGTGGAGCGGCCTGTTGAGCCAACTTTTCCTATTACCTGTCCGGCGGTAACCTGCTGCCCTTCGCGCACTTCAATGTGCGAAAGATGGCCATATAAAGTTTCATAACCGTTAGCATGCGCTATACGTACGCAATTACCGTAACCGCCCATCCACCCGGCAGAAACTACTTTGCCGTTAGCGGTGCAGCGGGCTGCATCGCCATACTGGCCCCTAAAATCAATTCCGGGATGAAATTCGGCATGGCCACCATCAAAAGGATCGCTACGGTAACCGAAATAGGAAGTAAGCGAGCTTACTCGCGGATAACCCATCGGTGTAAAGGCTACAGCGCGTTCTAAACGGCTCAGGTATTCATCGTACAACGAATACTTTTCATCATCTGAAAGCTTATTCTCGGCAGCTTTTGAATCACCACCGCCAATAGATTTAATAGAAAAGCCCTTAAGACCGCGCTTTTTCAAATAATTGTTAATGAACGTAAGCTTGCTTTCTATCGATTGGATGTATGTTTCGGCTTTGCTTTGCTGCGGCTGTGCTTTGACCTGCGACTGTGCAGCGGGCACTGCCGGGATGGTGCTTTTCAGCTTTGATAATTGCGCCTGTAGCAGGTCGTTTTCCTGTTCCTGGCGACTGTTTTGCGTGTCGAGGTAAATGATAATGCCTGATAATAAGGCAATTACGACCATAATGCCTGCGGCGTAATGTTTAAGGCGGTTGATGTGTTTGGTCTTAACCTGTAGGGTTTTGGTGCTGCCCTTGCCCTTATCGACAATGATAACAGTACTGATGTTTGAGGGTCTGAACTTCATCAATTAAAATAATTTAAACAATTGGGGAATGCAATGTAAATAATCCCCGATTAAAAAACAATATCTTAATTATTAAGAGAATGTTAAGTTTAACAGGTGTATCATTTACACAAGGATTTTAACGTAAAAAGTCACTTGATTGTTATATTGTAAAATTTAAATTTTTACTTATTTTGATTTCGTATTTTTGTTTGGTTTAAACTAAGATAACTATGTATCCAGAATATTTGGTTGCCCCCATGCGGGCCGAACTAACCAACGTTGGTTTTGAAGAATTGAAAGATCCTGAAGCGGTAAAAACTGCTATAGAGAGTGAAGGGACTGTGTTTATAATGGTTAATTCAGTATGCGGCTGCGCTGCTGCCAATGCACGCCCTGCTGCACGCATTGCATCGAAAAACGAAAAACACCCTGATAAAATGGTAACGGTTTTTGCCGGTATGGAAACTGACGCGGTGAACACTGCACGTGCTTACATGCTGCCTTACCCACCGTCATCACCAGCCATGGCGCTGTTTAAAGACGGCAAGCTGGTACACATGATAGAGCGCTATCAGATAGAAGGCCGCCCTGCCCAAATGATCGCCGACAATTTGATCGGCGCGTTTGATGAGTATTGCTAATTAGAGGTTAGAGATTGGTGATTAGAGATTAGTAGAAGAATTTGAAGCCGCGATTACGTCGCGGCTTTTTTGTTATGCATTAAGTTGGTATATTCATATTGATCAATCTTTGAATATGGCGGCATTTACTTTAAGCATGGACAATAAGAACTATGCCATAGAATGGGGACAGCTTTATGTTGTTTCTGCTTCAAGAAAAGAGCTTGACGATTTTTTCAGCAATAATGAAAATGGGGTTACATTCATAAATATGCCATTTAAACAGGCTATTAAAATCCGGTCATATTTTAAATGGAATTGGTTAAAAAGAAACAACATCCTAAACAAGGTTAACCAGCTTGCGGTTTTTCCGCGAAAACTAAGTTATCATTCATACTTTGAATCACTTATCTTAATTCTTTATGCTGAGATCAGGCACAAGAAAATATTAGTAATTGAAATAGCTGGTATGGATGATCTTTCAATTATAAATTCCCTCAAATTTTCCTATGTCCTTTTTAAACAAGTTTGAAGAAAGAATAATAATTTTTGTGGATGCCAATTACTTCATAAGTAAAAGTAAAACTCAATTTATTCAAGTAAACGAATCAGTTATGGGAATGACGGATCTTAAAGAATTATTGTCATAAACAGAGCATTGTTTTGGGCGTATCGGACACCTTACCAGCTTATAATTCCTTTATCTTAATCCCCCTGAAATTCACCACGCAACCATGATCCTGTAGCAATATATACCCTTCAGGATTGATACCAAACCCCTGGTAATGGTTGTATTTACTGATAGCGATCAGTTTGGCAAACTCAGGCGATAACCTGTCGTATTCCAGAACCTTTTTACCGTTAAGGTAATGCACCACATGATTATTCGGGTAAACGATGATCTCCCCGGTGTTCCATTGCCCAATGGGTCTGTACGGTTTATCTTTTGCAGCCGGGATCAGATCATAAAGTGACGCCTCGGTACGGTCACCATTGCGGCCGAGTTTGGCATCGGGGTGTTTGTCATCATCCAATACCTGGTACTCCAAGCCCAGTGGACCGGCTTTTGGATCGACATATACAAAGTACTTTACCCCGCTGTTGGCTGTATCAGTAGTACGGAATTCAAATTTAAGGTCGAAAGCCTTGTATTGTTTTACGGTGATAATATCGCCGCCACTGGGTGCGTCCCGTTTCTGCGGGTCGACGGTCATCATGCCGTTGTCTATCTTCCAGCCCTTTTCGGGGAAGTGATCACTCATTGGGCTGCGCCAGTTAGCTGATGTTTTGCCATCAAATAACAAAACCCAACCGTCTTTCTTTTCTGCTTTGGTAAGCGTGTTCTGCGCATTTGCCTTGATGACAAAAATTGTCAAAAGGATTATTGTCAAAAATTTTAGTTTCATGGCATTCATTATTAAAAATCCCGTCATGTTGAACTTGTTTCAGCACCTCACATGCAGGTGGACGACATATAGCGGCCCGCCTCGTTGATGAGATCCCGAAACAAGTTCGGGATGACGTAAGTTGAAAAAATCTACACAATCAATTTCCATCCCGGCTCATATTCCCTGTGCCACAGGCGTGCCGCTTCCGGGTCGTTTAAAATATGGCCGTTGGTTGGGTCGCAATTTAACTCGCGGCCTACGCGCTGGGCGATGTTTCCTAACTGCGGTATCAATGTGGAGCGATGTCCGCCTAATACCGGCTGGTTCAGCTTATCCTTGCCTTGTACGGTATGGATAAAATTGGCCAGGTGCACGCCATCCAATGTAGCCGTAGGGCTCACCTTGTTGGTGCCATCCACCACTACCGATTCCTTTACATCGGTCACCAGTTTGTTATTGCCATCATATACCTGGTAGCCATCGCCGCCGCCATAGTAAATGGTGCCTTTATCGCCATAAAAGGTAATGCCGCGGTCGGTGCCTTCGGTTTTGTAGCCATTGCAGCTGCGGCCTTCCCATGAGAGCATGGTGTTGTTGGGGAAATTAACCGATATTACCTGTGTATCCGGCGTTTCCCAATCATCCTTAAATGCAAAACGCCCGCCTGATGAAGTTACTTTTACCGGGTAATCAACACCCAGCGCCCAGCGCATCACGTCTATCTCGTGCGTGCCATTGTTAAGCGCCTCGCCGGTACCCCAGTTCCAATGCCAATGCCAGTTATAATGGATCAGGTTATCTTTATAGGCCCGGCGCGGCGCATAGCCCTGCCATAGCTCGTAATTCAGGTTTTCGGGCACGGGCACTACTTTACCAACGCCGATGCTTGTGCGATGATTGGTATACCACCCCTTCGCATAATATAATCTGCCGATCACGCCCCCATGCAGGTCGTTCACCATTTTGTTTACGTTAACGAACGAACGCCTTTGCGTACCGATCTGCACTATACGGTCGTACTTAGCTGCTGCCGCAACCGCCATTTCACCTTCATGCGGGTTATGGCTGCAGGGCTTTTCGCAATACACATGTTTGCCGGCCTGGCAGGCCAGTATGGTTGC
Organism: Bacteroidota bacterium; assembly: GCA_013289045.1. Classification (GTDB taxonomy): domain Bacteria; phylum Bacteroidota; class Bacteroidia; order Sphingobacteriales; family Sphingobacteriaceae; genus Mucilaginibacter. The sequence continues at coordinate 9,804 of JABDAU010000004.1, forward strand.
AGGCGCATGCCAGTGATCGGGCGCTGCAATAACCAATGCGTCGAAATCTTTCTTCTCCAGCAGCTTGCGGATGTCGGTCATTGGCTTTGGCCTTTTGCCGCTAATCTTTTCCACTTCGGGTATTACGCGGTCGAGCACTTTCTGGTCTACATCGCATATATAGGCTATTTCAACTTCGGGAAAAGCTGCCAGTTGCTTTGCTAAAAATTCACCGCGGCTGTTCACGCCCATCATTGCAACGACCACTTTATCGTTTGGCGATCCTTTGAAAAATCCAAGGGGTGACAGTTTGGGGCCGACAAAAAAAGAAGTGGAAGCAACCGAAGCGGTCTGTATAAATTTTCTTCGTTCCATAGTGGTGATGATTGGTTGGCTAAATGTATATACATTTTAGTTTAGCTAAAGTACTTTTTTCTTTAAAAATTCGGGGCAACTGCATGTAACATTTCTGCGTGTTGGTTGTCATACATCGTATTATACCGTTTACCTTTGCAACGTTTTATTTTAACTGATATATTGTTCGACTGCTTATGATGAAAAGAAATTTTGCTGCCGCCATATTGTGCGGAGCGATGGCTTTTGCCGTGACCACCACTGTAAAAGCGCAAAAACCGGAGTATATTGACGACCCGGCGCTAAAGATCTACCGCGAAACACCCCCAAAGATCAATGACCTGGTGAACACCAAGCTGGATGTTCATTTCGACTACAAAAAATGCTACCTGTACGGCAAGGAATGGGTTACCCTGAAACCGCATATCTATCCAACCGATACTTTGCGACTGGACGCTAAGGGGATGGACATCCACAACATCTCCATCGTAAAAAACGGCAAAAACATTCCGCTGAAGTATGTTTACCAGGATAGCCTTTCGCTGGCAATAAATTTGGATAAGGTTTATCACAACAATGAAAGCTATACCATCTACATCAGCTATACGTCTAAGCCAAACGAGCTGAAGGAACATGGCAGTGCAGCCATAAATGATGCAAAAGGCCTGTACTTCATTAATCCGGATGGTAAAGATCCGGACAAGCCGATTCAGATATGGACGCAGGGCGAAACCGAAAGCTCATCGGCCTGGTTCCCGACCATCGATAAGCCGGAACAAAAAACTACTGAAGAAATCACCATGACGGTGCCTGCTAAGTATGTCACACTGTCGAACGGTAAGCTCATCTCGCAAAAACCAAATACCGATGGCACCCGTACCGATACCTGGAAAATGGACCTGCCACATTCGCCTTATTTATTTATGATGGCCGTAGGCGATTTTAAGGTATACCATGATCATTGGAAGAATGTGCCGGTTGATTATTACCTGGAGCCAAAATTCGCGCCTTATGCTAAGGATATTTTTGGCGATACGCCGGATATGATCGATTTCTATTCGAAGTTATTAGGTGTTGATTATCCATGGAACAAATACGCGCAGATAGTAGTACGCGATTACGTAAGCGGCGCGATGGAAAATACCACTGCCACATTACATGGCGAGCAGGTACAGGAAACACCTCATCAATTAGTCGATGCTTATTATGACGAAAGCCGTGTAGACATTGCCCACGAACTATTCCATCAATGGTTTGGCGATTATGTAACCTGCGAGAGCTGGAGCAACATCACCATGAACGAGTCGTTTGCCGATTTCAGCGAAATGCTTTGGGGCGCGCACAAATACGGCCAGGACGAAGGCGATTTCCAGAATTACAAATGCATGCAGGAATATTTTGGCACACCGGGAGCTGAAAAGAAAAACCTGGTGCGTTTCCATTATTCCGATAGGGAAGATATGTTCGATATCGTGAGCTACCAAAAAGGCGGTCGTATTTTAAATATGCTGCGCAACTATTTGGGTGACGAAGCCTTCTTTAAAGGCCTCAACATCTACCTCAAAACCAACGCATTTAAAAACGGTGAAGCACAACAGCTGCGCCTTGCGCTTGAAGAAGCCAGCGGCCTCGACCTGAACTGGTATTTCAACCAATGGTACTACGGCGCAGGCCATCCGGTATTGACCATCAATTATAAATGGGATGATGCCTCAAAAACCGAGTCAGTTTACCTGCAACAAACACAGGACGGGCAGACCTTTAAATTGCCATTCGCGGTTGATATATATGCCGGTGGCAGCAAACAGCGCTATAAAGTATGGATGAACGACAAGGCCGATACTTTAACATTCCACGTTGCACAAAAGCCTGAACTGGTAAATGTTGACGGCGACAAGATCTTGCTTACCCAAAAAACAGATAACAAAAGCATTGAAGAATTTGCCTTCCAGTTTGAGCACGCCGGCTTGTTTATGGACAGGCACGAGGCCATTGATGCCGCCGGTAAAGATCAAAAAGGTAAGGTTGCACAACAGATCCTGATTGCCGCCCTGCACGATAAGTACTTTCGCATAAGGCTAAAGGCAGTACAGGAACTGGATATGACCAACGATGCCGTTCATAATGCCGCGCTGCCTATCCTGGCGTCACTCGCACAAACAGACCCAAACACGCTGGTACGTGCCGAAGCCATAAAAAAATTAGGTGCGCTGAAAGCATCGGGCAACATGAATTTGTTTGAACAGGCAATGAGCAGCAAGTCATATGCAGTACAAGCCGCCGCGTTAAGTGCAATTTCTAAACTGGATAAAGACAAAGCCGTACAACTTGCCAAAGGCGTGGAAGGCGACAGTGAAGATGCGTTAAGCGCAACCATTGTAAGGCTCTACACTCCAAACACAACTGATGCCGAATGGCCGTTTGTGTACAAGGCCTTTAAAACAGGCGGTTTGCAATTGCAGTTCTCCGTTTTCAGTAACTTTATTGGCGCTGTAGCACACGTGCCAAATCCTGAATATGCGCAAAAAGGAATTACACTATTGAAAGAAGCAGCGCTGAGATATAAAGCTTATGGGGCCGATCAAATAGTAATCCAGGGTTTGCAAGGCACTATCAAAACCAACAGAACGCAAATGAACGACCAGGCGACCTTAAAAATTATCGACCAAACGGTAGCTGAAATTCAAGGTTCATCGAAATAGGCCCCCTCTAATCTCCCCCGGTTGGGGAGACTTTAGAAAATGCCAAATGGTAATTTGTTACCGTTTGGCATTTTTATTTCTTAAGCCCTCCATACCGGGTCCGTGAGGACTCCTTTGGAGGAGGGTTTGGGTGGGCTAATTTGTTAAAAAATGTAAAAAAATGGTTTCAGTGATACGAGTTAACCGCCAGGTATCTTAAATTAGCGTATCAAACCGAAACTGCCATGAAGAAAGTATTGTTGATGATGATATTAGCCGCTGGTTTTCAGCAGTTAAAAGCCCAGCAAACATTTAAAACTGTGCCCGAAATGAAATTGTCGGACGGGCTAAATGGTAACGCTTTCAAACCTCAAACGGACAATTTATTTAAGCCTAACGCCGATTCACTATCAGCTGTAAAAAAGCTGCTGAACCCAAACGCAATAGTGGTTTATAGCAAAATGCCGGTGGTGAAGATCACCCGGTCAAACATTGACCATATGCCGATATACAATCCCGCGCAAAGCAATATGCATTATGATATGCTGATCAAAAAGGTAGAGGTTAATCCTGTTGAGCCTATTGAAAAAGTGGCTCCTTAATTCGGTCTAAAAGTCTTTATTCAACAACTTCTCCAGCTCAGCAAAGCTGATGTTCATTTTCACTTTGCCTTGTTTGGCGTATGATATTTCGCCGGTTTCTTCTGATACGATAATGGCCGTTGCTTCATTGGCTTCTGTAACGCCGATACCTGCCCTGTGCCTTAGGCCGAACTGTGGCGGAAGGTCGGTTTTATCGGTAAGCGGCAAAATGCAACTGGCCGATTTTATTTTGTTCTCGGCTATCACTACAGCACCATCATGCAGCGGACTGGTCTTTTGAAAAATGCTTTCCAGCAGGCGTTTGGATATTTTTGCTTCCATTACCTCGCAGCTGTTTTGATAGAATTGCTCATCGTAATACTTGGCGAAAACGATAAGTGCACCGGTACGGGTTTGCTTCAAACTTTTGCAGGCATCTATGATCGGTTTTATGCGGGCATAATTGTTTTTTTCCGCTTCGGCTTTGCCAAAGAAATACTGCCACCAGGCCTTATTGCGCTGCAGCGAAGCATTCTTGCCCACTACCAGCAAAAACCGCCTGATCTCCTGCCAGAAGATCACGATGATGGCTATTGGCCCTACGTCCACAAACTTGCCCAATATGGCAGTGAGTAAAGGCATATGCAGCGCCTTTACCAAAAAGTAAATGGCATAGATGAGGAATAGCCCGATGAAGATATTGGCTGCTATGGTGCCTTTTATCAGCGTATACAACTGGTAAAGGATCAGCGCTACCAGTATAATATCAAGTATACCCAGCGGCGTGATCTTCAGGAAACTAAAATCGAGCGATTGCATTTCCGCTAAGATAGGATTTTTCCGGTTATAGAACACCTTGTTAGCTTCCGGTATACGGTCCGCCAGGTACGCCCCAATCCCATTTCGGCATCGGGATGTCTTCGGGCTCATTTGTGCTATCTGCATTAGAGTTGATCACGGCAATGCGCGTTCCCCATTCCAAATAGGCCAGAAAAGCAGAGCGGAACTCCGGGTCGTCAGGCAAGGTGAGCTCATCGGCAGTTTCCAGCAGTAACTCCAGCCAGCGTTTACGATGATCCTGGGTAAGGTGCCGGGAAAGATGTTTACTGATCATTTTAAAATGACTACCGCCTTCATCCTCGCTATATAATTTCGGGCCGCCCAAAACCTCAGCCACAAAATGCGCCACATGCAACCGGTGCTCAGGCGACATATGTCTGAAAACAGGTTCCAGCAAAGGATCGGCAAGCACTTTATCGTAGAACTTATCAAACAACGTTTCAAAGGCCGGCATGCCGCCCGCCCATTCAAATAAAGTCGGCACTGAAGTTTTCCCGTTTTCCATACGCGGCGTTTTTGTAAATGTAGCAATAGCTGGTTTTTTTATGAAGGATACAAAATATTCTTTCGCTCAGCACTTTAACACAAATTAACACTTATAAGTGTTATTGGTTTATACTTTTACTCACACCAATTTCAACTGAAAATGCGCCGAAAACTATCACTAATATTCCTCCTGTTACTTTTAGTAGCTGCAACAAATAGCCATGCACAATCAAACTATGATTTCCCCAAGCCCAAAGGGTGGAATACCGAGAAATTATCCATCCCGATAGAATTCGCCAAAAGCGTCCCTTTTAAAGGCGCCGAAGAGTTACGCTTTGCACCGGGATGGAGTAACAATAAAACCGAAGAATACTGGGCCTACGATTTCCTGTGGTTTATAGAAGGGCTGCCATCCGTCAGCAAAGGCAACCTGGATAAATACATGACCGACTACTATAACGGCTTATACCTATCCAACCTGAAAGGCAAACCTGCACCACCTGCCAAATTCACTAAAGCACATTTTAAAAAAGCAGAAGCACAGATCAACGACAAGCAGACATTCGAGGGCACCATCAATACGCTTGATTTTTTAACCGGTCAGCCTATTACATTTAATGTAAAAGTGCACGTGAGGCATTACCCGCAGGCGCAGCACACGGCTGTTATTTTCGAGGTTTCGCCGCAGTTGTACAAAAACGTAGTATGGGATAGTTTGGACGGCGTTGCCAACGGTTTCGAATTGAAAAAATAGGCTATGCCGCTGTTTCTTTTTTGGGGAAGAGCAATGATGCCGCTATGCTGATGGCGAGTATCAGCAATATCACGATCAATGAGGTAAATGTAGTGAGACCGAACCTCTCCCCATAATCTCCCGCCAGCATTTTGATGCCGATGAAGGTAAGCAAAGCCGAAAGCCCGATCTTTAGGAAGCGGAACTTGTCGATAATATTCACCAGCAGGAAGAACATAGAACGCAACCCGAGTATGGCGAATATATTGGAGAAGAATACGATATAAGGATCTTTGGTAACCGAAAATATTGCCGGGATAGAGTCTACGGCAAAAACCAGGTCAGTCACCTCGATAATGAGCAGCACCAAAAGTAACGGCGTGATCATCCGCTTGCCATCAACTTTTACAGAAAACCTGCTGCCATGGAATTCAGGCGTTACCGCGAAGTATTTTGAGGCAAAACGCACTACAGGATGTTTTGCAGGGTCGATCTCTTCCTTTTTATTGCGTTCGATGAACATCATCACACCTGTATAGATCAGGAATAAGCCAAACAGGTACAGGATCCAATGAAAACGTGTGATCAGCGCCGACCCTACAAAAATGAACAGGAAACGCATCAGCACTGCGCCGATAATGCCCCACAACAACACCTTATGGTAATGCTTTGAATCGACACCAAACGCCGTAAAGATGAGTACCATCACAAAAATATTGTCGACAGATAAGGCATATTCCACCACGTAGCCTGTAATGAATTCGATACCAAGATTTTTCTGGTATAATTTCAGGCTGCCTGTAAAATCGCCGGGGTTAAGCTGCAGATCGTGGCCATTATCAACATTAACCTGCTTCAGCGTTGCAAAGGTGTCTATATGGTGCAGTAAGCCGCCATAGTTCACCAATAGCAGGTAGAAAAGCAGCGCCAGCGCTATCCAAACAGCGCTCATGATGGCTGCACGGGTAAGGCTTACAGGTTTATTGGGTTTGGCGAACAGGCCCAGGTCAATTGCCAGCATCGCGAAGATGAAAACAACAAAGGCTAATATGAAAATCAGCTCGCTGCTCATTACTTGTTGCGTTCGGTGGTAAAGCGCACCAGTTGTTCAAGCGAGCGGCGTGATTCGCCGTCGGGGAAAGTATTGAGTATTTCGAAAGCCTCGTCCTGGTATTTTTTCATTTGCGTTTCGGCATATTGCAGGCCTCCCCGTTCATTAACAAACGAAATGATCTGTTTGATCTTCTCCGGGTCTTCGTTATGATTTTTTACCAGGTTAATGATGCGCCGCTTATCCGTTTTATCGCTGTTATTCAGCACATAGATCAGCGGCAGCGTAATTTTCTTTTCTTTAATGTCGATGCCAAGCGGCTTGCCCACGTCATCAGTACCAAAGTCAAACATATCGTCTTTGATCTGGAAGGCGATACCGATCTTCTCGCCAAACAGGCGCATCTTTTCAATGGTCGCAGCATCCGCACCGGCCGAAGCTGCCCCGCATGCACAGCAGGAGGCAATTAATGACGCCGTTTTCTGGCGGATCACTTCATAATACACCGGTTCTTCAATATCCATCCGGCGCACTTTTTCCACCTGCAATAGCTCACCCTCGCTCATCTGGCGCACGGCTTCGCTTACTATTCGGAGTAATTCATAATCACCGTTCTCAACCGAAAGCAGCAATCCCTTCGACAAAAGGAAATCGCCAACCAATACGGCGATCTTATTTTTCCATAATGCATTGATGGAGAAAAAGCCACGGCGCTGATAGGAGTTGTCCACCACATCGTCATGCACCAGGCTGGCGGTATGCAATAGTTCAACCAAAGCTGCTCCGCGATGGGTAGATTCATTTATGCCACCGCAAATACTGGCCGAAAAAAACACGAACATAGGACGGATCTGTTTGCCTTTTCGCTTTACAATGTAATGGGTAATACGGTCGAGCAGAGGTACTGAGCTTTGCATAGATGCTTTGAATCGTTCTTCAAAAACATCTATCTCCGCGGCGATGGGTTTCTTGATCTCGTTAATGCTCAGCATCGGGCAATATCACAGGCGTTTAGTATTGAATGCGGCGCCCCGGGGGCAATCCGTAACAAACATAAGCTAAAATCGCTTATCTCCGTTATCCGCAGAAATATTTTGACGCGCATTAAACTATCGCCCATAAATATTATCTATTGTAATATAAAGAGAATAATACTAAAACAATATGAAAATTAAAATATTAGGAGGCTTATTGGTGGCCGCGCTGGCTATCACCTCAGTAGCAAATGCACAAACCCGCACCCCTGTTATTAACCACAGGCAACATACACAGGAGCGCCGTATTAACCAGGGGGTACGCAGCGGCAGGCTTACCCGCAACGAGGCCGGCCACCTGCGCAACGATGAGCGCAGGATCCGTGCAGAAAAGCGCACAGCAATGGCAGAAGGCCGCATGGGCCCACGCGAACGCAGGCATATCCGTCGCCAGGAAAACCGCGTAAGCCGCCGCATTTACCGCGACAAACATAATGCAAGAGTGAGATAAATAGTTTTGATGTCAGTTTAATTTCAATGTGAGCGCCCCGGTCAATTTGCCGGGGCGTTTTTTATTTATCATAATTACTACCTGATTAATAATAATTATTTAATATTCTATAAAGATGTAGCGACACAGAAATTCCATCGCTGCTATTTTCGGATTTTTTAGATAGCCTGTGGCAATTTCCACCCGGTATTCCCAAAACCATGCGGCAGAAACTGATTTCTCTTCGGATTTATTAATGATTTTTTAACAGGCAGGTAAACTACACGCTTGTTAAAAAGAATTTATTTTACCTATCTTTAGGAAACCTATAAACACCTGATAATTAATCAATTTATAACCTTAAATCACAAAAAAAATGGAAATCTCAGCTCTTGACGAAAGCGGCCAAAAGGTCGATTGGTGGTTCATTTACAAAGTGCCGCAGCTCGGCCTTGGAGGTAATAACGGTACCGGTAATAATCAGAATAATGATTCGGCTACCGGCTACGAGTATGTTTATTACGATTCGACAATAGATGCAAACCCCGATCCCCGCCAGCGCATCATAGCTAAATCAAATAACCTGATAAATTTAGACCAGGGTGCGCTTGACCGCACACTCGACTCGGTATTTAATAGTCATCAGCACCCGGACCCAACAACGGGCTGGATCATATACAATGATGAATACCCTGCGAGTGTAGGAAAGCACGACGATGCAGCAAAAGGCCACTCCAAAGGCGTATTGGCTTTTGATACCGAAACAAAAACCGGTTACTGGCTGCTCCATTCATGGCCAAAATATATTGACCCTGAAGCCACAACCTATCCAACACCTAAATATGGGCAGACCTATTTATGCATTTCGCTTGACCTTGATAGCATAAATAAAATTGCCGCGCTAATGGTTAATCACCAGGAACCGCAGATATATGATTGTAATATAGCTGATATTCCTAAAGAGGCAGACCAGCCATTATATGTGCTTACCCAACCGCTTACCAGCAGCCCTGCCCCAAGTTCAACCTCTATAGACCTGCAGTCTGCCGGTGTTAACCTGCCTGCAGGATATGGTAAACTACCCTTTAAGGTAATCGCTAAAAACAGGGAATGGAATGATGATTTTTGGAACGACCTTGTTGGCCCTACACTTGGTGATGATATGGATGATGAGACATGGATTCGCGGTAAAATACCACCAATAGCCGATAGCGACGGTATACATAAAACATTCGATATTAAATACATTAACCTTGGCCCGTTGGGTGCGCACTGGGCATGGCCAGAAACCAGCGACCACGCAAAATGGGGCATTACGCTGCATGAACAATGGATATGTATTGCTGATATTAACCGGATGGTATCGCAACGGAAACGTGGCGGCGGGGGTATTGCTTTTCAGAATACCATTTTGTGGTCGGCATTGTCAAAAACAAGCCTGGTGCTTGCGCCTCCGGCAACTTCGCGTACAGATACGGCCCAATTGATCATGGACACACAGCACCCTAATTATGAAGCGCCTTTAAAGCCGCAACAGGCCCCGGGTCTGTCATCTGAATAACAGGATTTAATAGGTTGTTAACGGAAACGGCCTGCGCATTTATATTTTAGCAAAATATATGGCAAGAAGTCGTCCACCTGTTAATCAACCACCGCTCACCATTAAAGACCGGCTTAGGGCGCTGCGTAATTTACCGCAGTTCTTTAAGCTGGTTTGGCAATCGGGCCCGTCAATGATGCTTACTAACGTGCTGCTGCGTTTTGTAAAAGCGTCGTTGCCATTCCTGCTGCTGTATGTGGGCAAACTGATCATCGACCAGGTGGTGCATCTCTCAAAGGCCGATGGCCAATATTCCCCGACTTTCTTATGGAAGTTGGTGGCATTTGAATTCGGGCTGGCGATACTTTCTGATGCACTATCAAGGCTGATCACGCTGATGGACAGCCTGCTGGGCGACCTGTTCTCCAATCATACTTCGGTAAAAATAATGGAACACGCCGCCACGCTGGATCTCGACCAGTTTGAGGATTCGGTATTTTATGATAAGATGGAGCGGGCGCGCCAACAAACACTTGGCCGTACGGTATTGCTCTCGCAGGTGATGAGCCAGGTACAGGATTTGATCACGATGATATTCCTTGCAACCGGGTTAGCAATATTCAATCCCTGGCTGATCCTGCTCTTAGTCATCGCCATTCTGCCTGCCTTTTTAGGCGAATCCTACTTCAACGACCAAACCTATGCGCTTAGCCGCAGCCAAACACCTCAGCGCCGTGAGCTGGATTACCTGCGCTATATCGGCGCGAGCGACGAGACGGCCAAGGAGATCAAAATGTTCAGCCTTTCGGGGTTTATTATCGATAGATTTAAGGTTTTATCGGATCGTTTTTACGTAGATAACAAGCGCATTTCAGTAAAACGATCTATCTGGGGGACGTTTTTTGCGCTGCTGGGGAGTGTTGGCTATTATGCCGCCTATGTGTTTATCATCGCCAGCACCATTAACGGTAGATTATCCATTGGTGAGCTTACTTTCCTGGCGGGATCATTCAGGCAATTGCGTACCTTGCTTGAAGGTATTTTGAGCCGATTCACTACCGTATCACAAGGGGCAATTTATCTAAGCGATTTTTTTGAATTCTTCGAGATCCAGCCTAAAATCCACAACACCAGCAAGCCGAGGCCTTTCCCTAACCCGATAACGCAGGGCTTTACTTTTGAGAATGTGGGGTTCAAATACCTTAACAGTGAGCGATGGGCAAACCGCAATTTAAACTTCACATTGCACCCATCAGAAAAGCTTGCGCTTGTAGGTGAGAACGGCGCAGGAAAAAGCACGCTGGTAAAACTGCTGGCCCGCCTTTACGACCCAACCGAGGGCCGCATCCTACTAGATGGCCATGACCTGAAGGAATATGACCTGGTGGAACTGCGCAAACATATCGGCATCATCTTCCAGGATTTTTTGCGTTACCAAATGACCTTCTCGCAAAATATCGCTGCCGGAAATATAGACGAAAAGACCAATGAAGAACTGATCCGTGCATCGGCACAACAAAGCATGGCTGACGAACTGGCGCAAAAACTTCCCGGCGGTTATGAGCAAATGCTGGGCAAGCGCTTTGCCGAGGGTGTTGAGCTATCAGGCGGCGAATGGCAAAAGGTAGCCATTGCCCGTGCTTATATGCGCGACGCACAGTTGATCATTTTGGACGAACCCACCTCCGCGTTAGATGCCCGCGCCGAGTTCCAGGTGTTTGAGCGTTTTACCGAACTTACAAAAGGTAAAATGGCGGTATTGATCTCGCATCGTTTCTCCACGGTAAGAATGGCCGACAGGATAGTGGTGCTGGATAAGGGAGAGATAGCTGAAATAGGTCGCCATGATGAATTATTGGCTAAAGGCGGCCGGTATGCCGAGCTCTTCCAGCTACAGGCAATGGGTTATCAATAATAGCTAATCGAAACACTAAGCGCTGCGGTTTGTAGTATAACCTACAGGCATTCCTGCCAAAAAAACAGATCTGATATGTGGAGCGAAGAAAATAACAAACTATACCGGTCATTCACCTTTAAGGATTTTGACGAAGCATTTGCATTCATGACCAAAGTGGCTGCAATTGCCCAAAGGCTCAACCATCACCCAACCTGGACAAACACCTATAACAAACTGGAGATATGGCTCAACACGCATGATGCCGGCGACATTGTAACCCCCAAAGACAGGGATATGGCGGCTGGCATCGATATGCTTTTGTAATAAACGTTAATCTTTATATTCCAAAATATCTCCCGGCTGGCATTCCAGCGCTTTGCAAATGGCTTCGAGGGTTTCTATGCGGATGGCTTTGGCCTTGCCTGTTTTAAGTATAGAAAGGTTTGACAGCGTGATGCCCACCCGGGCGCTAAGCTCGTTGAGCGACATTTTACGCCGCGCCATCATCACATCGAGATTGATAATAATAGGCATGGTTTATCAGATGGTTAGGTCCTGCTCCGTTTTTAACTGTGCCCCATATTTAAAGGCTTCAGCTGCAATAAATACCAGTATGGCGCAAATAACCACCTCAAAATTAAACGACGTGGTATTATAAACATGCAAAGGGGTGTGAATAACATCACGCAAAATAGCAATGTTTATGCGCTGATAAATTACATCAGCCACGGCATACGTAAGTAACAGCAAACCAATGCGTTGCAGGTAACGGATGCTTTTGCTTTCGAACATATTGCCATTAACTATGCTGACGACGATTTTATTGATGCTAATTGCTATTAAAACTAAAAGCGTTGCAACACCGAGTGTTAAAACTGCGCTTATTGTTGTTAATAAGGTATTGGCCTGTGCGTTGGCATTTAGTTGCACATCGGCATTCAAATAAATATTTTGCAGCGTGTAATCCCCGTTTATTTTCAAATCGCTGCCACGTTGTGTCAGCACATCCCCTTTTAATACTGCCGGTAGTAATTGTGTTTTCGATGGCTGGCCGTGTGCTTCGTTCGTACCATCTCGAAATCCGTCGATAAAGCCACGGGTGAAGCCGGGCAATACGTCATGTATAATAAGCAGGCCGAAAACCAGGTAGATTAGAAATTGTAGTGCTTTTAACTTTTTCATTTTTTATTGCGATAATGATTGAAACAAAGGAAATACTATTTTATCAATAAACAAAATAAATTTATTGATTTACAATAAATATTATCCGCAATATAATCATGATAGTAAGATGGGCTTTCAATCTCTCTTTCAAGCAGGCAACCTTTAGTTATTATAAATGGTATACACAGTACACAAATTAAGCTTTAAAGCAGCTTTGCCTTTACAGGTATATTATTATACATTTGTGCCAACAAGTTCTTTACACATCTTCATCAAACGATATAGGTTTTTCCGTCAACCGACGGAGAATTAATAGGGAACCGTGTGCAAATCACGGGCTGTCGCGCAACTGTAAGTAACGCAACAAGTTTCCGCCAAAAAGATGTCCACTGTTCGTCAGCGACGAATGGGAAGGGCGGCGGAAATGTTACAAGCCAGGAGACCTGCCTTTTACCGGATGGACAATGCTTTCGCGGAATGAAGCAAATGGTCTTGGCTGATGGTTTACAATGGCATTAACCGTTAATTGTATTTCCGCGCCCATCATTTCACACTCCACAAACGCATTGCGAAGTTTAGCTAAAGCGCTTTTAACCGATTTATTCATTTAAACCATTAAAAGAAAATGCTAACGCAAAATCTTGGCTACCCGCGAATTGGCAGCCACCGACAACTAAAAAAAGCCTGCGAGCAATACTGGGCAGGCAAAATTGACCTGCAGGAGCTTAACAAAATTGCCCGCACCATACGGGAAGAAAACTGGCAAACTCAGCTTGATGCAGGCATCGACCTCATCCCATGTAACGACTTTAGTTTTTACGACCAAATGCTGGACATGAGCCTGCTGTTAGGCGTTATCCCGCACCGCTACACGCCTGTGCTTACACAGGTAAAAGGCAACCAGGAAACTGACCTGTATTTCGCTATGGCCCGAGGCTACCAGAAGGACGGGCTCGATATTACCGCTATGGAAATGACCAAGTGGTTCGATACCAATTATCATTACATCGTCCCTGAATTTACCGCTGCACAGGATTTTAAGATCTTCTCGGAAAAAGTGTTTGCCGAGCATAACTCAGCAAAGCAATTACTGGGCAATAAAGCAAAACCGGTATTGATCGGCCCTGTTAGCTATTTATTGTTAGGTAAGGAAAAGGAAGCGGGGTTTGAACGGATCGACCTCATCAAAAAACTCATTCCTGTTTATGTTGAGATCATCAATCGCCTGAAACTGCAGGGCGCTGATTGGATACAGCTGGACGAACCATGCCTTACGCTCGATCTCTCGAAGAAAGAAAAGGAAGCGTTCGAACATGCTTACCGCGCCCTCGCCAATCGCGTAAGCGGCGTAAAATTATTGGTGGCTACGTACTTTGATGCGTTGCTGGATAATACCCAACTGGCTGTCAATTTACCGATTGCCGCTTTGCATATCGATTTGGTGCGCGCGCCGGAACAACTGGATGAAGTACTAGCACTGATCCCTGAACGCTTGCAGCTATCGATAGGTGTGGTAGACGGACGTAATGTTTGGAAAAATGATTATGAGAATTCGCTCAAATTAATTCAAAAGGCTGTTGAGAAACTTGGCGGTGATCGTGTTATCATAGCGCCATCGTGCTCATTGCTACATAGCCCGATCGATCTGGAGTTGGAAACAGAACTGGATCACGGCATTAAAAACTGGATGGCCTTTGCCAAACAAAAGCTGAACGAGGTAAGCGAGCTGCACCAAATTGCGGAAGGCAGTGATCAATTCCTTCAAGCCAATAAACAGGCTATTGAAAGCCGCCGTTCATCAAAACAAGTGCATAAGCGGGTGGTGAAGGACCGCGTAGCTGGAATAGCTGATGCGGATTCAACCCGGCTGAGCGCTTTCCCGATACGGCAGCAAGTACAGCATGAGCGCTTTAAATTACCCCTCTTCCCTACTACTACCATCGGTTCATTCCCGCAAACGGATGAGATCCGCCAGTTGCGCGCGAAATTCAAGAAAGGAGAATTGACCTCCAAACAATATGATGAAGCCATTGAGCGGGCTACTATCGAAGCGATCCGCTGGCAGGAGGAAATCGGTATCGACGTGCTGGTGCATGGCGAATTTGAGCGTAATGATATGGTGGAATACTTCGGCGAACAGCTGGACGGATTCTTATTCACCAAAAATGGCTGGGTACAAAGTTATGGCAGCCGTTGCGTAAAGCCGCCTGTAATTTATGGCGATGTAAGCCGCCCGAAAGATATAACGGTACGCTGGAGCAGTTTTGCCGCCGCTCAAACCGACAAGCTGATGAAAGGCATGCTCACCGGCCCGGTAACCATACTGCAATGGTCGTTCGTTCGTGACGACCAGCCGCGCGAAGTGACCACCAATCAGATCGCATTGGCTATCCGCGATGAGGTGGTTGCATTGGAGCAGGCAGGCATTGGCATCATCCAAATCGATGAGCCGGCTATCCGCGAAGGCTTGCCGCTGCGCAAAGCCAAACGCCCGCATTATTTGGATTGGGCGGTGAAAGCCTTCCGTATTTCCGCCAGCGGCGTGAACGACGAAACACAGATCCATACGCATATGTGCTACAGCGAGTTTAACGACATTATCGAACACATTGCCGCTATGGATGCCGATGTGATCACGATAGAAACTTCGCGTTCGCAAATGGAATTGCTGCAGGCATTCGCCCATTTTGAATATCCGAACGAGATCGGTCCGGGTGTGTACGATATTCACTCGCCGCGCGTGCCGTCGACCCAGGAGATGATCGATTTGCTAAAAAAAGCGGCAGAGTTGTTACCAGCACGCAACCTTTGGGTAAACCCCGACTGCGGCCTGAAAACCCGCAAATGGCCGGAAACCAAAGCCGCGCTGGAAAACATGGTAGCCGCTGCCCGGATGGCGCGGGAGCAGATCGTTACGGAAACATTGGTTTAAATGAATAGGCTTTTAATTCCCTCCCCGGGGAGGGAATTAAAAAAAGAAGCAAACAGTTTACTACAATGGCACATCACGAAGAGAAACATTGCCCGCGTTGCGGGAAACAGTTCGAATGTAAGGTTGGCAGTATTTTGCAATGCCAGTGCCATGGGTTTAATTTTACCGAACAGGAAAAAGACCGGATCCGCAATAGTTATTCCGATTGCCTTTGCCACGATTGCCTGACGCTGATCAAACATGAATTTCATACCCTCGACACGCAAAACAGACTGGAAAAAATCCTATCATCAATAAAAAAGAAATGACCATTGAAGAAAAAATAGCCACCGCAGAAACGCGCATCTTTAAAGCGGTATTCCCCCACGCCACCAATCATTACGATACCTTATTTGGCGGTACTGCCATGTCGCTGATGGACGAGGTGGCGTTTATTACAGCCACACGTTTCAGTCGCAAGCGTATGGTGACCGTTTCATCCGACCGTATCGATTTTACAAGGCCGATACCGGGCGGCACCATTATCGAGCTGATCGGCAGGGTTGCGCACGTCGGCAACACCAGTTTAAAGGTAAATGTGGAGGTGTGGATAGAAGAAATGTATTCTGAAATCCGCGAAAAAGCGATAAACGGGTCGTTTACTTTTGTGGCGCTGGATGAGCATAAGCGCCCGGTGGCGGTATTTTAGTTAAGAAACGGCCTGTCACCCTGAGGCACTCGAAGGGTGAGCGTAAAGGCCTTTGCACGCATAGTCTTCGAGTGCCTCAGACTGACATCGCTCTTGTGTTTCCTCAATTAGCCAGCTGCTTTTTAAACTGGTTAGGGCTAATGCCGGTTTCCTGTTTAAAAAGCCTTGAAAAATAGGGCAGGTTTTCAAAGCCGAGCTCGTAGGCTATTTCCGAGACGCGCTGATCATCGGACATAAGCTTGTTCTTGGCTTCGTTAACCAGGTAAATGTGGATCAGGTCGATAGCGGTTTTGCCGGTTTCCTGTTTCAGCATATCGCTCAGGTAACGTGGCGACAGGTTGAGTTGCGATGCCAGCGCATTTACGGTTGGCAGCCCCTGGGTAATTAATAATCCATTCTTAAAATAAGCAGCCAAAGCATCGTTGAATTTGGATACCGTTTTGCCCGAAAGCTCGGTTCGGTTAATGAACTGGCGCTTATAAAACCGCTGCGAGTATTTCAGCATGGAATCGATATGCGTAAGGATGATTTCGCGGCTGTACTCATCGGGGTTGTCGCGGTATTCGCCATCTATTTTGAAAAAACAGGTCCCACATAATTTGTTCTTCACGTGGTGAGAGATGCAGCGCTTCGTTTGCCTCGTAATCAAAGAAGGCATATTTGCCCATCTCGCTGTGCAGGAAATGCCCATTCAAAAAATCCTCGTGTATAAATATGATAAACGCGTCATCATCATATTCCACACTTTTAAATTCGATGATCTGCCGGGGTTTTACAAATATCATGCTTCCGTTATCATGATCATACCGGGTGCGTCCGTACATAATAACGCCCGCTTTCAATTTTTTAAACCCGATCATGTAAAAATCAGATGTAAACTCCCTGTCGCCGAGGGTACAGCTTCGCTCGCACCTGTAAACGCTGAAGAGCGGGTTTTCCGGCGCTGGCAAACCGTTAAAACGGTGCATATCGGCCAAATTCTTAAAATGCTGCATAATCGTTTGAATAACACAAATCTACGCCATGTGCCGGCGTAGATTTGTCAATATAATACCATTAAATATTACTTGCCGTGCGCTGCATCAGATACTTCTTTCCAGCTATCCCATTCGGCCTGGCGGGCTTCATACACAGGCTTAACCCATGGATAAGCATATTTGCCCAGCAATAAATGCAACGGCGGGTTTTCGCTATCGATCAGTTTCAGTACAGCAGGTGTTGTTGCTTCCGGGACACCCCATATATCATCAGGCCTGCCAGCCGAGGATGCCGCCTTTATGGCATCATATTCAGGCATTGCCGTAGCCTGTGCAGCCGAAGCGCCAGACCAATCGGTTGCAAACCCGTTTGGTTCAACCAGTGTAACTTTAATACCAAAGCCTTTTACTTCGGCAGCCAATGTCTCGCTCAAGCCTTCTACTGCAAATTTAGAAGCGTTATACAAACCCAACATAGGTATTGTGATTAGCCCCAATACACTTGAAAGTTGGATGATATGACCATGTCCTTGTTCGCGCATAACGGGTAATACTGCCTGTGAAAGCCACAACAAACCGAAAAAGTTGGTTTCCATTTGCTCGCGGGCCTCTTTCTCGCCGGTTTCCTCTATTGCGCCAAATAAACCGTAGCCTGCGTTATTGATCAGCACATCAACGCTGCCGAAATGCGCTTTTGCTTTCGCGATAGCTGCGAAGTCTGCATCACGGTCGTTAACGTCCAGTTGAAGCGGTAAAATATTGTCGCCGTATTGGCGCACCAGCTCGTCGAGCGTGCGTGGGTCGCGTGCTGTTGCTATAACTTTATCGCCGCGCTGCAGGAGTGCCTCAGCCCATAATTTACCGAAGCCACGTGAGGCGCCGGTAATAAAAATTGTCTTTGCCATTGTTTTGATTTTTAAATATGAAGGCAAATGTAGAGCGGCTTTAACAGCGCGATTTATACGGAAGTGGGTAACAATGATACATTTTTACGTCGGGGCTTGTAATTGGTAATTGGATTGTCACGATAAGATAAAACCAGGGAACAAAAGCAAGAGATTCTATCCACACAGGGTTTACACATGACGTATCGGGTGAATATCCAGTGCGCTCTTTGCAGTTTTTCAGTGATGAATCGGCTATTCCCGTGGTTTGAAAATTCCGTCTTTAATGTCAATAAGCAATACACATAGTACGCTTATGCCTGCTGCCGTGCCGATGGTGAGCAGCCAATCCGCAAATGACAATCTGAAAAACAGCAGGTAGATGATGGTGCCGTAATAGGGCGTCATACATATCGGGCAGCCGTAAATGGGTTTGTACAGGTGGCCTTCAGGCTTGATGATGTTTTTAATGCCTTCAAATATCATCCCCTTCCAGCTGCAGGCATGGATGAACAATACGATCATGGAAATGATAAAGGCATGTGTAATCATAGATTCGGCCGCTAATGTTTTCACACTTGGTAAAATGATTTTTAGCCGAAAAGGTTTGTAAGGGGAGTGTATTATTTGTGGGTTAAGGGATTTTGATCCCCTCTTGAGAGGGGGTGCGTGAGCCAAGCGTGTAATGGCAGGGGTGTGTTCATAAACTATGTATATTATCGCTTTATTAAACACACCCCCTGCAGCCGCACAACCACCCCCCCCTCTCAAGAGGGGATCAAAGAATATAAACAACTCAGCATGACGGACTGATGCTAAATTCCTCTCTTATCCTATGGCAACAAATCCCTTACAAAACGGGCAAAATTTTATATCATGCCTGCAATAACTATTTTTGCATTTCACTAAATAGAAAAACTATGTCATCAGTAGAAACTGCTTACGTAAAATACAAGGTAAAAGACTTTTCGCTGGCTGAGTGGGGCCGCAAAGAAATTGAGCTGGCCGAAGCCGAAATGCCGGGCCTGATGGCTTTACGTGCCGAATACGGCACAAGCCAGCCGCTTAAAGGCGCGCGCATTGCAGGCTGCCTGCACATGACCATCCAAACTGCCGTTTTAATTGAAACTTTACAAGCGCTGGGCGCCGATGTTACCTGGAGCAGCTGTAATATATTCTCGACCCAGGACCATGCCGCTGCTGCCATCGCTGCTGCCGGTACTTCTGTTTACGCCTGGAAGGGCATGAACGCCGAAGAGTTCGACTGGTGCATTGAGCAAACCTTATTTTTTGGCGAAGACCGCCAGCCATTGAATATGATACTGGACGACGGCGGCGATTTGACCAATATGGTATTGGACAGGTTCCCTGAACTGGTTGCAGGTATAAAAGGCCTTTCTGAAGAAACTACTACAGGCGTACACCGCTTATACGAGCGTGTTAAAGCCGGCACTTTGCCAATGCCTGCCATCAACGTGAACGACTCGGTTACCAAATCGAAATTCGATAATAAATATGGCTGCCGCGAATCATTGGTGGATGCTATCCGCCGTGCTACCGACGTAATGATGGCTGGTAAAGTGGCTGTTGTTTGCGGTTATGGCGACGTAGGTAAAGGTTCTGCCGATTCACTGCGCAATGCAGGTGTACGTGTTATCGTTACCGAGATCGACCCGATCTGCGCATTGCAGGCTGCTATGGAAGGTTTTGAGGTGAAGAAACTTTCTACAGCTATCCCTGAGGCCGACATCGTGGTAACCGCTACCGGTAACTGCGATATTGTACGCGAAAAACATTTCCGTGCATTGAAAGATAAAGCCATCGTTTGTAACATCGGCCACTTCGATAATGAGATCGATATGGCCTGGTTGAACGGCGCTTATGGCGATACCAAGATCGAGATCAAGCCACAGGTGGATAAATATACCGTAGATGGCAAAGATATTATCGTATTGGCTGAAGGCCGTTTGGTAAACCTGGGTTGTGCTACCGGTCACCCAAGCTTTGTAATGAGTAACTCGTTCACCAATCAAACGCTGGCCCAATTAGAGCTTTGGCTGCATGGCGAGAAATACGAAAACCAGGTTTATACCCTCCCAAAACACCTCGACGAAAAAGTTGCGCGTTTGCACTTAGCCAAAATTGGCGTTGAGCTGGAAGAACTCGACCAAAACCAGGCTGATTATATCGGCGTACCGGTTGCAGGTCCGTTTAAGCCGGAGTACTACAGGTATTAAGAAGCTAAAAGGCGAAAGCTGAAAGCAAAAAGATAGAAAAGGGTATGGCGAATGTCATGCCCTTTTCAGGTTAACCAGCTAAGGCTTTCACTAATAAAAGATAACTTTTTTGTTATAAACGAGGCCGTTTATCATAAATCGGAATTGAAAACGTTGCAGCAGAATGAGAAAACTTTATATCCTCTTTTTCAATATTACCTTATTGTTCATAGCCTGTACCGCAAAGGCACAGGACTACCCCAAAAACTTTTACAAGCAGATAAGCAGTTACGATCTCTCCACTTTGTGGCGGTCAGACAAACTGTACAGGCCTGATGATGACAGCACGAAAGACGTAGATTTTCCGGAACCATTAGGTTATATAGATGGAGTGGAAAGGCAGCGTTTTTATATTCACTATCTTAGTGTATGGAAAGATAAAACCAACTCTTACCTGTATCATGTAACCGGCAAAACGCGGATAAAAAATGATGTATTAAAATTTAACGGAACCATACTTGTTCAAAAAGCCTCTTACGACCCATCGCTTTATTTTGATGATAAATATATGTTAGGCGATGTTGTTTGCCAGGTTGAACTACACCAGGATAGCGCGGTACATGCTGCCGGCCTGATAAAAGGAAAGCTGACAAGCAGGTGGCTTATCGACAGAAAAAATAAAATCCATTATAACGCACTCGGAAAAAACCAGGACAATTTTAGCAATAACCAGTTTACCGGCCGTTGGAATAGTTACTTTGCTTATTTTACAAAGAAATGTGTTTGGGGTGATTTCAGGGTGCCCGATAGCGACGGCCTGGACCTGGGCGCTTCGGAGTTTATGGTTTCGGATGATTATGTAAAACACGGATGGGAAACTTACATGAAAGTTATGGGGGGCAACGACAATTCTGACCCTTATAAAACTGCTGTAGCTGAGGAAAGCCGAAAATGGTGGGAATAGCTCGGAGACGTTCGCCAGCACAATAAGAAATCACGGTCAACATGGGTGTTTAATCTGTCTCGTCCTGAAATAGGTTTACACATTAAGTAAACCTATTTCAGGACGAGACATTGTGAACGCTCCATTCTTTGGAAACGCTGTCGAAAATGTTAATACATTATTCCTGAAAATGACAAAAATTCTTTACTTGCTATTCACTCCTCAAACTTTTTACAGGATTAGTGAGTGCGGCCCTGACAGCCTTGTACCCTACTGCTAACCATGCTATCGCTAAAGATAAAATGATCGACAAACAAAATATTCCGGGCCCTATCGTAATTCTGTAAGTGAACCCTTCTAACCATCCATGCATAAAATAAAAGCCAATTGGGGCTGATATGGCAAACGCGATGACAATGAGGATGGTAAATTCTTTTGAAAATAAATAGACGATTTGCCCTACGGAAGCGCCTAATGTCTTACGAATGCCGACTTCTTTAATACGCTGTACCGCCATAAACGATACCAGGCCATATAAGCCCAGGCTGGAAATAAACAGCGCGATCCCTGCAAATATTTTATATAGCGAGGACAATTCGTTTTCACTTTTATAAAAATCAGCGATGGTTTTGTCCAGGAACTGGTACTCATATACGCCTTCCGGGAAGGTCTTGTTCCAAAGGGTTTCAACCGTTGTCAGTGTCTGGTGCGCGTTCCTGGGCTCGATCTTGATATTCAATTTTGCGTAAAATTGCTTCCAGGGCGCCATTAGTACCGGCGGGATAGCGTCTTTGAGCGAACCCGCGTTAAAGTCTTTGACCACACCGGTGATCTGCGCGTTCAAACTCTTGTTCTTCCATAACATAATGTATTTGCCAATGGCTTGCTTTGGGTCGGTGATACCGAGTTTATGGATCAGCGTCTCGTTAACAACATACCCTGAGATCGTATCGGTGCCCTTGTAGGGCCCGCCGGCTACAAAATGGATATCATACAGCTTGAAATATTCAGGGTCGGCCCATTTCAGGCTCGCACCAAAGTCAACCGGCTTGGTTGAATTATTGAATTCAAAGTCACTGTGCCAGCCGCTTTCATCCGCCGGGCCATACAGGCTAATGCTCACACCCTTGATCCCCGCTTGTTGTAAAAGCTGATCTTTCAGGGCATTGATCCGTGTCCTGCTGCTGCTGTCGCCGGGAAATGGAACAGTAATAACCGCGTCCTTATTGAACCCCAGCGATTTGTTTTTAAAATAATTCATCTGGGAAATAAGCACCAAAGTACCGATGACCAGGAACTGAGCGATGCAGAACTGGGCCACTACCAACACCCGGCGCAGGGATATCCCGCTGGAACGGCCTGCTTTGATCTTATTTTTTAAGGCCTCAATAGGGTTAAAGCCCGACAGCACCAGCGCCGGGTAGAAACCGGCCAGCAGCGTAACACCAACCACCACGCCGGTTAAAAACAATAACACCATGGGGCCAAACAGCAAATGCCTGCTTAGCTTTAACTCGAGCAGGCCATTAAGCATCGGTAAAACCAACACGGCGATAACGAAAGCGATGGCTACAGCAAATAAAGTAATGATGAACGTTTCGCTGATAAATTGCAATACCAGCTGGTATGAACGAAAAGCAGTTCAACACCCAATTGGCCGCATTTGCAAATAAACACATTCCGCCACCCTACAATA
>JABDAU010000004.1:32919-87282 GCA_013289045.1 Bacteroidota bacterium
CCTCTTTTGAGCGGTTAACCGCCTGTGCGGTAGCCAGGTTGATAAAGTTAACGCAGGCGATAACAAGCAGGAACAAACCGATCAGGCTGATCACATTAATCAGCTGCTTACTAAACGGATGGCCGCCATAAACCGTAACCTCCGTGTTGTAATGCATATCTTTCAGCGCCTGTAACCTAAACGAACTGCTCTTATTGTAGGGTGGCGGAATGTGTTTATTTGCAAATGCGGCCAATTGGGTGTTGAACTGCTTTTCGTTCATACCAGCTGGTAAAAGCAGGTAGGTATTCCGGTCGCTGAAAGTACTTACCCAATCCCCGGCATTACCGCTTAGGTCACCGTCCTTGCTCACCAGCGTGATCCATGACATCACCACCTTTAAAGGTAAATCTGTATTCACCGGCGTATCTTCTATAATACCGGTTACCGTAAACATGCGCTTATTTTCGTATTTGATCGTTTTCCCCATCGCGCTATGCCAGTCGCCAAAAAACTTATTTGCTTCTGCGCGGGTCAGCACCAGCATGTTGGGGCCTGCTAAGGCCGTTCTTTTATCGCCGGCAAGCCATTTAAAATTAAACAACGAAAAGAATTCAGGATCTGCATAGTAAGCCAGGTCCTCTTTGAATTTTTTGGTATCACTGATCGTATAATGCGAGCCATCGTTTAGCATGATCGAACCCACATTGGTCAGTTGAGGAAAACCTGCCCTCAAGCCATCAGCCATCGGAAGCGGTGTCCCGGCGCCCAGCGTTTCGCCATCGGGCCCAATACTTACATTTACTACCCGGTAAATACGGTCTTTATTTTGATGAAAGTTATCAAAGCTCGTTTCGTACTTAACGATCAAAAAGATCAGCAGGCAGGCGGCTATCCCTATAGCCAAGCCGGTAATATTGATGGTGGTATAACTCTTGTTGCGCAACAGGCTTCGCCAGGCGGTTTTAAAATAGTTTCTGATCATGGGTTTGCGATTTGATTCAAAGTCCGAAACTAACTTCGCAAAACGCCCCTCACTGCCCAAGTTATAAGATGGCTTATCTTTTTTATATTCGGCAGGGCTTTTACCGGTCATTTGTCTAAAAATCCTGTTAAAGGTACTTTGTGAGTTAAAGCCCGATCCATAGGCGATACCCAACAGCGTGATATGATCATAGGCCGGATCATCCATTTTACGCATCACCGCCCGCACCCTGAATTCATTGATAAAATCATTAAAGCTTTTTTTGAAAACGGCATTGATGATCCGCGATAAATCGTGGGCCGTCAATTCAAGCTGTTCGGCAAGGGAGCTTAAGTTCAGTTCCGGATCTTCATAATAACGGTTTGTTTTAACCTCATTTTTCAGCCACGCCGCCTTTTGCTTCAGCTCAGCAGGCAACAGCGGTTTCAGCGCAGGCTGCGTAATGCCGGGTTCAGGTATTAAGTATGCCCTCGCCGCTATCCCAATTGTCATCGCTAACAACAGGAAATAAAAAGGATAGTAAAAATAACCCGCGACCACGGCTGGGATCCACCATAACCATAAAATCCCAAATCCTGTTAATAAACGATATAACCAACGCCATTGCTGACGGTACCGGTCGCCATACTGAAATTTTTGTCGCTGGTAAAAATCTTCAACGAGTTTCCGGGAATAGTACAGGTAAGTGATAACGGATAAGAAAGTTAACCAGGGCAACGCAGGGTTTAAGCTGCCAACGGTCAGCTCCAACAGTAACGGACTAAAATGCAACATGTCCTTTACCCGGAATTTATATTCCGGTTTGGTGGATTTTAGCACATAAAAAAATAGCAGCGGTCCGAATGCAAGTGAAAAGGACAACCGGAAATATGCCGTTAGCCCTACATCTGTTGCCAACACCCGGGCTATCCATACTGTTACAACCACCAATGCAATTGCCAGGAAACGATTAGCAGGCAAATTCGCCCGCCTCGTAAACCCTAAAAGCGCCGCAAAAGTAAGGCTGATAAATATCATCCCGAAGAATGCAGCGTCATAAAGGTTAATATGAAATAAATATGGCTTCAATAAAATTATACTGTCAATCACTGTTCCATTTTAGTATAATACTAATATGCAATAGATTAACGACAAAATAGAATCTTTGCCTGTTCTAAAACCGAACACAACACTGTGCGGTTCTGATATTAATAAGATATCACCTCAACAAAAAAATCCCGGCAACATCACTTGCCGGGATTTTCGTTTATAAGATCAATTAAACAAAAAATTTCAGTTGCCCGAATCCACCTTGTTTTCTAAAACGGTGCGGATCGATGCCGGAACAGCCGACAGCAGCGTATAGCCGGTAGCCGTTTCTATCGCTTTTACGCTGGTGATATATTGTGTCCAGTCGGAGCTGATGGTGTTGATGTTTGGCGTATTCACGGCAATCACACGGGTTGCTGTGGTGATACGGCTCAAATCATTATTGCCATTTGGCAATACTACTATCACTTTCCAGATGTTCGACGGAACAACTACCTTACCACTATTAACGGTAGTAGCCGAACCGCTTGAACCGGTACCGCCTGAACCATAGCTGCCCATTACCACGTAGATCTCGTCGCCGGCGGCAACCAGTGAGCGGCCGTATTCTTCCAGGTTCGCCCAGGTTTGCTCATTGTTTTGTGGCGCCTGCGGAATCATGTTATCCATCAGGAAGGTGGCCTCGTTGGCGTCCAGCGTTGAGGTACGGTCGCCCGACGGGCAGTTGTGGCCCCTGTCGAAACCGCTGCCGCTATAAGCAGTTGAAGGTACTTCATACCAGCCTGCAGGCAAGTTGGTATCCGGGCGGAAATCATTTGCCCTGTCCTGTGAGCCAAGGCTGGTTGAGCCTACATACCAGCTTACCCAGTTTGGTTCGTTCTTATCGCGGTTGTACGATTCGATGTAGTAGGTATGATCGTACAGGTAATTATCAAAATTGCTTACGTCGGCAGTTGCATTGCTTGGGTTGCCGAGCAGCATGTTGCTGTTATCGCCGGTTGTACCGCCGCCGCCACCGCCGCCTGTGCCATTGTCATAGCTGTTAACTATGAAGTCGTCGATATTGATCCGGTTACTGCCACCTGTCGATTTACGCAGCTGGAAACGCAGCGTACCTGCCGTATTTACATTAAAAGTGGCGGTTTGCAAAGTAGTGCTTGATGCGGTAACCGACGAGCCTACCTGGGTATAGCTGCTGCCGCTGTTGCTCGACACCCACAGGCCGAAAGCCGATGAACCGTCAGACCCGTAAACGGCATATTCAACTGTTACGGTTGATGCGCCGGTGGTAACGTTAAAGTTCATGCCGATTTGCCCGGTGCTGGTGATGCGGATAGCATGGCTGCCGTCTTTGCGGTCGGATGTGCTGGTGCCGACAAGGGCATTGTTCAAATCCCACGAGCCGCTGGTGAAGGTAACACTGGCATCGGCATAAGCGGTTTTGGTGGCCGATTCAAAGCCTTCATCAAAGGTTTGGGTAACTGCGTCGCTTACCTGTTTTCCCGCAATTGCCGGTTTGGAAGCCGACAAGCTGAAGTCGGGCGATTGCACATTTTTTTGACACGACGCCAGCATGATTGCGAGTGCCAGCGGAGCAATAAGTTTTTTTAATTTCATAAGGATGTGTTTTTTGGTTAATCACAAAACGCACTAAATTAATCCTTAGTTATTAAGTTTTTATTAACAGCCTGTGTTTTAATTATAAAGTAATAAAGCTATAGATTTTAGACCTTGTGTTCGAAACCTTATAGCGGTTTTTTAAAATTCCCTCCCAAGGGAGGGGTGCGGTAGGATCGTGTAGTGGCAGGGAGTGGTTTATGCGCTAATACATGGCGACTAAACCCCTCCCTTCACCTTCCCCATAGGAGGGAATCGCACTTTCCAGCTCTTTTAATCTTTCGAACACTCAAGGGTTTAAACTCCTGATTTTTAACCACAGAGTTCGCAGAGAGAAAAACACAGAGAACACGGAGTTAAAGATCTCTGTGGTTGAATTGGAAACATGCCATGGGTAGGTGAAATGACATTACTGTATTTTAAACCGCAGAGAACTCAGAGAAGAAAAAACACAGAGATCACAGCGTTAAAAATCTCTGTGATCTCTGTGTAAACCTCAGCGCTCTCTGTGGTTAATGATTCCTACATACGCTAAATTTTAATCCAGCGGCGTTGCTGCAGTCGTGTGTTTGATGAATAAAAAAGCGTCAAACAGATCGCTCAGGTTGGTTTTATCATAACTTTTCGGTCCGCTGTCAGGCCCGTAACCAATAATCCGGAATGGCTTTATCTTGTTGGACGGATTAAATTTCACAGGCATAAAATAAAATACAGGTTTATTACCGGCGGCCATCAGCTCTTCCCATGATCCTTTTATCGGCGCCTCAAGCGCATAAGCTTTCATCGGGTTGGTGTAGGTATCCCTGGCTTCGGTAGTAGCGGCAAAGGTGCCTGTAGCCGTGCCCGTTGCCAGTACAAAATAATTATCAGGGAACATTTTTAACAGGTAGCCGCCGGTGCCGCCAACTTCATTATCATAAACGCCCTTTTTGCCCATATGCGCGTCGTGCGCCCATATTACCATCTTTGTACCCGGCGTTTGCATAATAAGACCTGCGTTGTAAGCCATTATGCTGTCCCGGGATGCTTCAGGCTTTTTAGCGGTTGCATCGTAGAAAGGCGCAAAGGCCTGCTTTACGTTCTCGATAGCCAGGTGACAGTCTGTTTTCACAGACGTAGCTAATTGGGATGCCATTACTTCGCTATCCAGCTTGCTTGCCGCAATATATCCGTCATAGCTGCTTTTGGTTAAAGCATCAAAATCAGGTTTATAATCCGGGTGGTTAAGGCCGTTCCACAGCTCATCCTGGAAGCTTGCCGATTTAGCAACAATTGCCATTGAATCGACCAAACCGGCAGCCGGTGTACCGGTAAGCAACTGTTTTATCACTTCCACATCCGGGTTGGCAAATACATAATCCAACCCGCAAATGGTTATTTTTTGGCTGTGGCTGGTATTATAATCGCGCACCCAGGCCAGCATTTCGCGGGTTTCCTTATTTTGCCATATGCTGAGCAGGCGCTTTTTCATCAGGCTGTCCAGGTTGGCTTTGGTGTTCAGTTGCCGGTTCAGCAGCCAGCTGTCGCTGTAATCGTTTTCCAAAGCAATGTGGTTAAAGCCATATTCCTCAACCAGCATCCGGGTTATCCAAAATCTTACTTTGTAAAATTCGGCAGTGCCATGCGTACCCTCGCCAAGGCCAACTAATTTCTTTGTACCCATTACCGCAACCAGTGGTTTAACCGATGCTTTAAACAGTTCATAGCTTTGCATGTTTACCGGTTTCTCCACAATGGAATTAACAGCCGCAACATGCGTTTTGGCAGCTTTTTGCGCATTTAATGTTTTGCTTGTAAATAATATCGCCGCAACGATTAAAATTGTAAAGAGGATTGTTTTCATATATTTTTTTGTTGATTATGATGCAAATCAACTGTCATAAAACCTGCTTATCCTATTAATTCGACGGACTATGGTTTTCTCTATGCTAAAAGAATCGTCACGATATTTCGTCGTGCAAAAACGGTGTTTTGTCGTGCAGGCTATTCAAATGCCGGATAAATAGTACCACCTTAGTATCATGGGCCGTAAATTTAAATTCACCTTTCCCCTTGGGTTCGAAATACTGATCTGGCTATGCTATGTAGGCATGTACAAATACTCGTACCTGCTCGATCAGGCCCAGTTGCCGGTTATCCGCACCAGCAATTTTCCGTATCTGCAAATTTGCGCTTACAGTTTTTGCATCACGCTGTACCTTATCCCCTATTACCGCTGGCTTGTACCGCGTTTATTAGACAGAAAGCGCTATTGGCTATTGCTCGGCATAACCCTTGTACTGTTTGTGTTTGTAAGTCAGTATAACAATTTACTTTTTGCATGGATCTTCGCCGGGCTAACAAAAGGCTTAGTAGTGCACAAGTACTTCGCAGGCCAGCTCGCTTTGAACACATTTGATCTCAATCTTACTTTTACCGACCTGCTGGCATTTTTTTGCGTGGCATTTGCGCGTTTCTCCTATCAAAACGAGATCAAACGCCACCAGGCGGAAACAGACCGGCTGCAATTACAAATGGGTATGCTTAAAGCGCAGTTACAGCCGCATTTTCTGTTCAATACATTGAATGGTTTGTATGGGTTAAGTCTTACCGGCTCAAAAGAAACACCAAGATTTATCCTGTTGCTGTCGCAGATGATGCAGTATATTTTGTATGATTGCGACAAGGAAAAAGTGTCTTTACAGGATGAGATCACTTTTTTACAAGGGTATTTCGAGCTGGAGCAAAAGAAATTCCCTGCTGCGCACATTAAATTCAGCGTACCGGAAATACAAGGTGATCTATTTATTCCGCCGCTGCTGTTTTTGCCCCTGGTTGAGAATAGCTTTAAGCACGGTAAGCACAAATTACACGACGATGCAAGTATAGCGGCCGAACTGATCATAACCGATAAACAACTGGCTTTTACGATCACGAACGATAAGCTTGAGCGGCCTGACACCGCTATGGTTCAAAAACACAAAGGCATAGGGCTCGAAAACATAAAAAAAAGACTGGAATTGTATTATCCCAAACTGCATGAGCTTATATTGCAGGACATGACAGATAGTTATACGGCCACTGTAAAACTCAACTACAAATGAAGTGCATAATTGTAGACGATGAACCATTAGCCCACCAGGTACTGGAACATTACATCGGCCAGACGCCGGGCTTGTCGGTTGCATCTAAATTTCGTAATGCGATGGAAGCTTTTGAGTACCTCAATAAAAACCACGTCGATCTGCTGTTCCTGGATATAGAAATGCCGCTGGTTAATGGCATTCAATTTTTAAAAGCGCTGCCAAAGCCGCCAAAAACAATATTCACCACTGCATATAAACAATATGCCTATGAAGGTTTCGAGCTCGATGCAGTGGATTACCTGCTCAAGCCATTCGCGTACGACAGGTTTGTTAAGGCGGTGGATAAAGTAAGGTCCGGTAATATGCCGATACCCGAAAGTTCAGCCGGAAACCTGTTGATAAAAGACAAGCAGGGTACGCTTGTACTTAAACAGCAGCATATTATTTACATAGAAGGATGCCGTGATTACGTAAAGATCTTCACTGCCGAAAAACCTTACATCATTTACCATACGCTGCGCGGTTTGCTTGAAAAGCTGGATGCCGGCATTTTTATACAGTCGCACCGGTCATATATCGTCAATAAAAACTTTATAAACCGTATATACAATAACGATACGCTTGTACTTTCAAACCAAACTTTTATCCCAATCGGGCAGCTTTACAAAAAGGAGCTGATAGCAGCTATTGGCGGATAATGGCGATAGCAACAACGGTTTATATAAACATTCTCTACCTTAGCGATGTTAACATCTGATATGAAAAATTATACCCCTGTTATTGTCGCTGCTTTGGGGATCATCCTGGCATCATGCTCTCATAAGGTACATCCTGCCGTAAATAACATTCCCCCTACCAATAAAGTGTATGATCATATTACCGATTCGGTAGTACAAATAATAGAAACGCAACCCGTTCCAATGCTTGCTGATAGCGCAGGCGTACAGATCCCGGCCGGATGGGTTGGCACGGTAAACTTCAACCTGCGTAAACCGAACTACGTCATCATCCATTTCACCGCTCAGGATTCCGTCCAGCAAACGCTGCAGACTTTCACGCTAGTAAAAACGCAGGTAAGCGCACACTATGTAATAGGCAAGGATGGCAAAGTATACCATATGCTGAACGATTACCTGCGCGCATGGCAGGCGGGTATCAGCAAGTGGGGAAGTATTACCGATATGAACAGCTGCTCTATAGGCATCGAGCTGGACAATAATGGCAACGAACCCTATGCCCCCGCGCAGATCAACAGCCTGCTTTCCTTACTGGGTTATCTGAAAAAGACCTACAATATCCCAACTGCCAATTTCATCGGCCACCAGGACATTGCGCCATTACGCAAACCCGATCCCGGCCCGTTCTTCCCGTGGAAAACACTGGCCACAAAAGGCTTCGGCTATTGGAGCGACGACGTGCTGGAACTGCCGCCGGATAGCTTCGACCCGGCAACCGCGCTGAAATTGATCGGTTACGATACCGGAAACCTGAACGCTGCGATAGTGGCCTTCAAGCGCCATTTTATACAGAATGATCAAACCACTGAGTTATCGCAACTGGATCTGAACGTGTTATATAACCTGCAGCAAAAGTATAATCCGCTCTAAAATTGGCCTGAAATTATCCTATTTTACCCCTTTTTTAGTATAAAAGTGTAGCATTATTATTGCGCGACTTGTCACTTTTCCAACAAGTTATCTATTTGAATATCTGTGTCTTATGATTTTTAAAAGTGTAGCAAAGCGTAGCGTTTTGTATGTTTTCCGTAGCGTTTTCTTGTGTGGCGCGTAGCACAATACGCTACACTTTACTACACCTAAGTTTTGTATGCTGCGGTCGTCTGTGACGAGTCCACAGCCGTTTGCATATTTTCTTTACTTCTTCGATATTCAACATTCGGCGTTCGATATTAATTCAATCTCTTTCAGCTTAAGGCTTGTTCCAAATCACTCACCAAATATTCTTTATCCTCCAACCCCACGTACATCCGTATCAAATTATGCCGCTCATTCCCCGCATCATAATCTTCTTTTTTTATGGTAGCCACCGCCGGGATGATCAAACTCTCATGCCCGCCCCATGATACCGCCATCAAAATATGCTGCAACTTATTACAAAAGGCTTCAATCTTCTCAACCGACGGCTCCTTCAGCGTAAAACTGAACAGCCCGCCGCAGCCCTGCATTTGCCGGTGCGCCAGCTCGCTTTGCTTAAAATCCGGACTGAACGGCCAGATCACCCTATCCACCGCCGGGTGGCCCCTTAACCATTCGGTAATAACTTTCGTACTCTCAAAACTGCGCTGCAAACGCAATGGCAATGTACGCAAACCGCGGATCAGCAACCAGGCCGAATGCGGTGACAAAGCCGGGCCAATATTCAGATATTCATTACTAAATATCTGTTTAATAAGCGCCCTGCTGCCGGTCAAAACACCTGCCACTACATCCGAATGCCCGCCGATATACTTGGTTGCCGATTGCGCCACCAAATCAATGCCCAGTTTAATTGGCTGCTGGTAAAGCGGACTGCAATAGCTGTTATCGATCATCGTCAGGATGCCTTTTTGCTTTGCGATGGCAGCAACAGCCTGCAAATCCTGCAGGTCATAGCTGAAGGTATTTGGGCTTTCCAGGTATATAAGTTTTGTATTTGGACGGATGGCATTTTCAAAATTCTTTACCTCCGTACCATCCACAAACGTCGTCTCTACCCCAAATTGGGGCAGCAGGTTATTGAATAGTTTGGTCGTCCAGCTATACGGGTTTTCTACCGAGATGATATGGTCGCCTTGCCTTACCAATGCCAGTATCGGCACTGCAATGGCTGCAATGCCGCTGCCAAAAACCAATGCATCCTCAGCGCCATCCAGCGCAGCCAGCTTTTGACGCAGGATGTTGATGGTTGGATTATTTCCGCGCGAATACAAATTAACATCGAACTCTCCGCTCAATGCCTGCCGGAAATCATCCACCGTTTTAAAGCTGAAATTGCTGGTTTGCGCAATCGGCGGCGATACGGCGTTGAAATAATCCGCCCGCTCCTCGCCCAGCTCGTTTAATATGTACGACAGGTCCATCATTACTCCACGGTTGTAATTTTCTTTTTGTGATACAGCAAGCTGATAAAATAGATCACTAGTCCTGAAGCATAAGCCCCCAAACAAATAACCAGCGACCATGGGTTTTTATCGGCATTGGCCTCAAAATTTATAAAAATATTGGCGGTCACAAACCAGTAGGTAAGTATGAAAATCACAGGCACAAACGGGAACCATTTAATGGTATAAATGCCCGTGCCATCCAAATGTTTCGTCCGCTTGCGCAGGATAAATATCGACATCGCCACCAGCGATAAGCCTATCGTATCGAAAAACATAATGTAATCCAGCACGGTACCGAAATTCTGCACAAACAGCAGGATCAGCAAAATGATCACCACGAAAAAGCTCATGGCAAAACTTTGCACCTGTGTGCGCGGGTTTACATGTTTAAATATTGGCGGCAAAATTTTATCCTCGGCCATGGCATAGTACATGCGCGGGTTAGAGAGGATATTGACGTTGATGTAGGCCATTATCGACCCAAACAACAGCAGCGAAACGATCTTAAACCCGATCTGCCCGAAAATATAACCGCCCATTTTCGCAGCCAGCTGGGTGTTGCCCTGCAAGCCGCCAATGCCCAGCGTTTTGTAATAAGCAAAGTTTACCGACAGGTATAAAAATATCACTATGCCCATCCCCAAAATCGTCCCTTTAGGTATGTTGGTTGATGCCTTTATCACATCCCCGCCGAAATTGATGGTTTGCTGGTAGCCGCCATAAGTAAAAAATACGGCAACAAGGCTCAGCGCGAATGCTTTTATGGCGCTGTTTGGCGAGGGAATGATCGGGTGCGCAACCGGCACGGCATCGCTTTTAAAAACCGCCAGGCACAATACCAGTATCAACCCTATTTTAAAAATGGTAAGCACATTTTGCGCGCGCGCGCTCATTTTTATCCCTAAAAAATTAATCAAATACAATAACAACACCTGCCCTATGCCCGTTATCTCCACCCCGGTCATGTTTTGTAAATGGGCCGGCAATATATAGGGATTGATGTACTCCGCGCCCACAATAGCCACCGCCGCTACCGAAGCCGCGTTACTGATCACCGCCACCCAATTGATCATGAATGCGATAGAAGGATGGTAACAATGCGAAAAAACCTTATAAAAGCCGCCCGCAACCGGGTATCGTGCGCCGATCTCGGCAAAAGTAAGCGCACCGCAT
Organism: Bacteroidota bacterium; assembly: GCA_013289045.1. Lineage (GTDB taxonomy): Bacteria > Bacteroidota > Bacteroidia > Sphingobacteriales > Sphingobacteriaceae > Mucilaginibacter. The sequence continues at coordinate 43,871 of JABDAU010000004.1, forward strand.
ATGCTGATGAGCCCGCCAAATATCCACGCGCCAAAAAATATCCAGGCGTTTCCTGCTTTCAGCGCAACCTCGCCCGGCGTTTTAAATATCCCCATGCCTATTACAAGGCTAACCACTATCATGGTGATATCGAACCGGTTGAGTTTGGGCTGTATACTCATTATTTATTTTGGATATTATAATATCAGTTTTAAATCCTTTATCTTCGCGTTATAATATTTTATTTTCCCTAAGGATATAAAAAACTGTTGCGTAATAATTGAATGAAGCAATTTAAACAAATATTGCTTAGTATGATGCTCTTGTGCTGCGTTCATCACGCATTTGCGCAAGCTAAGCGGGCACCCCAAAATCCTGATCACAAAAAATTTTACCAGCTGCTTAAAGAAGCCAATCTAAAATTTAGCTATCCTGCCGGTTTCAGGGAAATCCCGCCGGTTGATAACGAAGACTTTTCTTATGATTTTGCCATGCAATTGCCCGACAAAGATTTCGAGGTTTGGCTGCAGGTGAAATCGCAAAGACAAAACTGGGCAAGCTACGAGAACGCCATGCGCGACAATTCGCATAAGGAATTGGCCAACCCCGATTCGATGTATGTGGATATGAGCAAGGCCGACGCAACCACGTTAAGTGCCGATAACAACATACTGGTACGCAACATGCCGCCCGAAGTATTGTCAAAATATAATGCCGATGCCGGCAAATCATACCTCATCAACCTCCCCGATTTGGATGTTACCAAACATTACAAATACGCGCTGCTGGTAGCTTTGCAAAAGAACCACACCGGCACACTCATCGCCGTTTACTTCACCAACGAAAAAGACGCCGATTTTTACCGCGCCGTGTACCGCGCTGCGCATTGCTTGAGGTTTGCAAGTACGCCGGGTAAGTAAATTTATAAACAGATAAGCTGGCATAAGCTGGCGCGAGTTTAGCGCAGCGTAACTCGTGCCACAGCATGGACTAAGCTTTCAGCTTAAACCGGGCGTTGCCGCAGCCTGCGCTGAGGCCCTCGAAGCGGCCGGGCTTTCCGCTCATACGCCCTGCAAAAGCCTGTCATCCTGAGCTTGTCGAAGGACGCTGCAATCCTCCGTAGGAGTCCTTCGGACCTAACGCAAATTGTCTGAACCAGAATTTACAGAATTAAACGGATTCACAGAATTCGTTTAATTCCATGAATTCGAGTTCAGACTACAACACTATACTGGTTTAAGAGTTAGCTAAGCAAATAATCCGTATTGAATATCATAATTTTAAATTTGTAGCTTTGTATATGTCACAAATATACTATAAGGAATATATTGAAGTAGATCCTGAAGTGCGTTTCGGAAAACCTGTTATTAAAGGTACCCGTATTACGGTTTATGATGTGCTCCAATGGCTTGCTTCAGGCATGACCTACCAGGATATTGTTGCTGATTTCCCTCAGCTTTCCGAAAAGCAAATTTTGGCCTGTCTTGCTTATGCTGCAAACAAGGAAAGAATAATTAAAGTTGCATGAACATTCGATTAATTGCGGATGAGAACATCTCATGGCGATTAAAAAAGTTATTGACTGATTGGGAGATACTACCTTACAATGAAATAAATCCCGGCAAAAGACTCACAGATAAGATGATATAGCAATTTGCAAAAACAAATAATTATGCCATTCTGACTTTTGATGAAGACTTTTCTGAAATACAGAATATAAACAATTACCCACCCAAAATTATTTGGCTAAGAACAGGTAATGTATCCACCCCGGAAATTGCAGAAATACTCAAAAGCCTTCAAAGCGAAATAGCGAAGTTTATAAACGATGATACTTTAGGCATTTACGAAATATATCTATAAACCTATACACTGGTTTAAGAGTTAGCACAGCGCTCTTAAATCCATAATGACAAGCAAGGCTCCGTCTGGCCCGTGACAGAAGAAGATTAAAGTGGAAGTTGAAGTACGTTTTTAAGTTCCCCTCTCGAGAGGGGGCGCGTTGACCAGTGCGCAAAGGCAGGGGTGTGTTTATCAAAGCAGCATTATCAACCAGCCAACTAAACTGCTACTGCAACTGTGTACTGTTACTTAAAAGCAGGGAGGGGTTTCTCAAACTTTACACCTAATCTCTATTTACTAATCTCCAATCTCTAACACTGAGCGTTGCCTTCGGCCGGGCTATCCGTTCATACTGCACAGCCTTAGCCACAGCTTGTCACACTGAGGCCCTCGAAGTGCCGGTATCCCAATGTCATTAAGTTAAGGAAAATGTGCTTGCCCTCCTTGTGCGAAGCAAAGGGAGGGCCGACAAGCGGCTTAGCGAAGTCGGGGTGGGTAAACGGAGCGCGATAGGTTGGAAAGCGACATTTCAGACATTTTCGTTAACATAAAGTCCTTAACTTAATGACATTGGCCGGTATCCACTCCTATCCCTAACGCTGAACGCGACCCCGGTGGACTCACCCGGCCATCGCTATCGCTCGACCACCCTCTCTTCGCTACGCGGAAAGAGGGTAACTTCAGTTTACGTTTTACAAATACTTCTCAATTGTCATGATAATCGATTGGGTATCGTTTAGGATTTGCTCATTAGTAAATCGCAAAATCGTTAATCCTAAACCCTTCAACACTTCATCCCTGTTTTTATCATAATCCTTCTTTAATAAATGATCGGACCATCAGCTTCTATAACCAATTTTGATTGATGACAATAGAAATCAGGAATGTAAAACAGGCGCCTGCCAAATGGCGACAAAATATATATTGGATACTGTCTTAGGAATTTATGCTTCTTAGTATTTCTGTTACGCAAATATTCCCATAACACCTGCTCGGCAGGTGTTTGGTTACTGCGCAGTTCCCTGCATAATTCGGTTATAGATGCCACAGCTAAATATATTGAAAAAAGCAATTACAGCGACCCTCTTTTGCGAAGCAAGAGAGGGTCGAACAGCGAAGCGCATTCGGGGTGAGTCCACCGGGTCGCGTGCATATCAAACCTGCAACCGCAGCTACCCTCTTTCCGCGAAGCGAGAGAGAGGGTCGAACAGCGAAGCGCATTCGGGGTGAGTCAACCCGGGTCGCGTGAATATCAAACCTGCAACCGCAGCTACCCTCTTTCCGCGCAGCGAGAGAGAGGGTCGAACAGCGAAGCGCATTCGGGGTGAGTCAACCGGGTCGCGTGCATATCAAACCTGCAACCGCAGCTACTCTCTTTTGCGAAGCAAGAGAGGGTCGAACAGCGAAGCACATTCCGGAGTGAGTCAACCCGGGTCGCGTGCATATCAAACCTGCAACCGCAGCTAACCCTCTTTCCGCGCAGCGAGAGAGGGTCGAACAGCGAAGCGCATTCGGGGTGAGTCAACCCGGGTCGCGTGCATATCAAACCTCAACTGCAGCTACCCTCTTTCCGCGCAGCGAGAGAGAGGGTCGAACAGCGAAGCGCATTCGGGGTGAGTCAACCGGGTCGCGTTCAGCCATCCCACATTGTTAATAAGTTAAAATAATTCATTAGCAAAATCCAGGTTATCGCATATTTTTGCCGCTTAGGGCGTGGTATGCGCTTTTAAAGATGGAGAATACATGGCAGAAGTAAATTATAGTGAAGATAGTATCCGGTCGCTCGACTGGAAGGAACACATCCGCCTGCGTCCGGGCATGTATATTGGCAAGCTGGGCGACGGCTCGGCGTACGACGATGGCATTTATGTGTTGCTGAAAGAGATCATTGATAACTCTATAGATGAGTTTGTGATGGGTGCGGGTAAAACTATCGAAATAACCATCAGCGACCATAAAGTAACCGTGCGCGATTACGGTCGCGGCATCCCGCTGGGCAAGGTGATCGATTGCGTTTCGAAGATCAACACCGGTGGTAAATACGACAGCAAAGCCTTCCAGAAATCGGTGGGGCTTAATGGCGTGGGTACCAAAGCGGTGAACGCGCTTTCCAACAATTTTATCGTACAATCCTACCGCGATGGCCGCACTAAAATTGCCGAATTTGCCAAAGGCGAGCTGATCCGCGACGAGGCCGAAAAGGAAACTTCCCAGCGCAACGGTACAGCCATCAACTTTTTCCCGGACGATACCATTTTCAGGCATTACCGCTTTATTCCGGAGTTTGTTGAAACCATGATCTGGAATTATGTATTCCTCAATTCAGGGCTCACCATCAACTTCAACGGGCAAAAATTCTTCTCAGAACGCGGTTTGTATGACCTGCTTAACCGTAACTCCGATACCGAAAATATCCGCTATCCGATCATCCACCTAAAAGGCGAGGACATCGAAATAGCCATGACCCACGGCCAGCAATATGGCGAGGAATATTACTCGTTCGTTAACGGCCAGAACACCACCCAGGGCGGTACGCACCAGGCTGCCTTCCGTGAGGCGGTAGTGTCCACCATCCGCGATTTCTATAAAAAGAACTATGAGGCTTCGGATATCCGCGCGTCCATTGTAGCGGCTATTTCCATCAAGGTGCAGGAGCCGGTGTTCGAGTCGCAAACCAAAACCAAGCTGGGCTCGCAAAATATTGGGCCGGAGGGGCCATCGGTACGCACCTTTATCAATGATTTTGTAAAGCGCGAGCTGGATAACTACCTGCATAAAAACCCGGCCACGAGAGATGCGCTGGAAAAACGCATTTTACAATCCGAGCGTGAGCGTAAAGATATCGCCGGCATCAAGAAACTCGCCAACGAGCGCGCCAAAAAAGCCTCGCTGCACAACCGTAAACTGCGCGATTGCAAGCTTCATTTCGACGAAAACGACGAGCGCAAACAGGAAACCACGCTATTCATTACCGAAGGTGACTCGGCCAGCGGTTCCATCACCAAATCGCGTGATGTGATGACGCAGGCAGTATTCAGCTTGAAAGGTAAACCGTTAAACTGCTTTGGCCTCACCAAAAAAGTGGTTTATGAGAACGAAGAATTTAACCTGCTGCAGCATGCGCTGAATATTGAAGACGGTATCGACGGCCTGCGCTATAATAACATTGTGGTAGCAACCGATGCCGATGTGGACGGCATGCACATCCGCCTGCTGCTCATGACGTTCTTCCTGCAGTTCTTCCCCGACCTGGTAAAGGCCGGTCACGTTTTCATCCTGCAAACGCCTTTGTTTCGCGTACGCAATAAAAAGGAAACCATTTATTGCTATAGCGACGAGGAACGCCGCAACGCCATCGCCAAGCTGGGCAACAAGCCGGAGATCACCCGGTTTAAAGGTTTGGGCGAGATCTCGCCGGAAGAGTTCGGTTTGTTCATAGGTAAGGATATCCGCCTCGACCCGGTGATACTGAAGGATGCGAACATAAAAGCGCTGCTTGAATATTTCATGGGCAAAAACACACCTGCCCGCCAACTACACATTGTAAATAACCTGCGCGTGGAAAAAGACGACGAAAGCGTAAACCCGCTGATAGCTGAAGATTTGGAAACTGTTGAATTGCCGGTTGCGGTATAGCGATGTTTAAGGACCAGGACATACAAATAATAGCTTTCGACGCCGACGATACGCTTTGGGAAAATGAGCCCTATTTCCGCGAGGCGGATGCGTTGTTTTGCGACTTGCTAAAAGAGCATTTGCCTCCCCACGTGGTATCGCAGCTCATACTGGAATCGCAGGTAAAAAACCTGCCGCTATATGGCTATGGTGTGAAGGGGTTAGTGCTGAGCATGATAGAAACCCTTGGCGAGATCACCAATGGCAAAGCCGATTTTGCCATGGTGGAAAAGGTGATGGAATTCGGCAAAACCATCCTGAACAAACCAGTGGTATTGCTGGATGGTGTTACCGAAGTATTGGAAAGCCTGAGAGGCCATTACCGGCTGGTAGTAGCCACCAAAGGCGACCTGCTCGACCAGGAACGCAAACTAAAAAACTCAGGCCTGTTGGATTATTTTCATCACATCGAGATCATGAGCAACAAAAAAGTGGCCGATTACCGCAAGCTGCTCAAACACCTCGATTGTAAACCTGAAAATTTTATGATGATCGGCAATTCGCTAAGATCGGATATCCTGCCGGTGCTGGAATTAGGCAGCAATGCCATCCATATCCCGTTTCATATCACCTGGGCGCATGAGATGGTGGAGGAAGTGCCGGTAAGCGATCAGTTCATGCAGTTGGATAGTATAAGTGAGCTAGAAAAGATTGTTTTCATCGACAAAGTTGAAAAAGGTCTTGAGCAGTTAAATACTGGCAATACAATTAGCCACACACAAGTAAAGGAAGATGTTAAACATTTTGGGAAATAATCCAAATTAGTGCTCCATAACAAAACTTACGAAGTTTTAAAAACTTCGTAAGTTTCTAAACGCGGTATAAAAAATCCCGTAACACCCCTTTTACAATAATTCCCCAATAAATACGTATATTGTATCCCCATTTTATTCGGGGATGATCAATGATAAAACGTGAGATTAAAGTTGCGTTCGAAGAATACAACGACATAAATGAACTAAAAAACGCCGACCAGCAGCTATGCCGGGAAGCAGTTAAAGCATTAGCAAACTCCCATTCACCCTATTCAAAATTTCGTGTCGGTGTGGCCATGCGGTTGCAAAGCGGCAAGGTGATCCATGCCAGTAACCAGGAAAACGTAGCTTATCCATCCGGTCTCTGCGCCGAGCGTGTAGCGCTGTTCAACTGGGGCGCCAACCATCCCGACGACCCCATCGAAACGATGGCCATCACCGCCCAAACAGACGAATTCGAGCTTACCAAACCCGTAACCTCGTGCGGCAGCTGCCTGCAGGTATTGGCCGAGTACGAGAAAAAGCAAAACAGACCGATAAAAGTATTCCTCTATTGCCAGAATGGCCCGGTTTGGGCAGTGGAGGGTATAGAGAACCAGTTGCCATTCCTGTTTTTTGAGGACAGATTGGTGATTCAATAACAAATTATTGTTGCTTAGCTCAGACGTGAAAATCCAACAAATTTATCTTACGGTACTATTCTCCTGTTTTGCAGCAATAACATTCGCGCAGAGTAAATCCGATACTGCCCGGATAAATTTTATTAAGTCGCAATATACGCTTATCAACAGCCGCCTGCCTTTTTATAAAACCGTAACAAAAAATGATAATCGCAAAAGCCAAAGCACCAATGGCGGCCGGGTAACTGCCTATTTTGACAGTGGCGAATTAAAAAAGATAGTTGCTGATTATTATAACGACACCGGCAAAGCGACCTACGAATATTATTACTACCACTCAAAGCTCATATTTTACTATGGTATTACCTATCATTATAAAATCCCGCTGAGCGCAAATCCAAAGCATATAAAGATCGATTCGACATATGAAGGACGGTTATATTTTCATAATGGCGTGTTGGTATCATATGTAAATTATCCTCAAAAAGCCTTCTCACAAACCCAGCTAAATCAGGTATTAACAGAGACTTTGAACGAGGCGGCACATATATTGAAACTGGCTGCAGGCAGGAGATAAATTAATATCGTGTTATGTCTCCGCAGGGTTTGTTATTCCGCTATTACAACTTAAAATGCTTTGCCAGCGCTTCCTTCACCCTGTCACGGTTCAGTTTTGATACGGGCACTTTAGTGCCGTTGTTCAATAAAATAGTACCGCCATCCTCTTTCAACCAGCTTTTAATAAATTTAATATTTACCAAATGCGACTGATGGGTACGCAAAAAGCCATGTGCGGAAAGCATCCCGGCATATTCCTTTAAGTTTTTTGAGACCAGTATGCGCTCGCCGGAGGCAAGGAAGAAAAACGTATAAGTATTATCAGCCTCGCAGCGAATGATCTCGTCAATGGCGATGTAGCGGGTTTCATTTAACAATGGCAATGCTATTTTCGGGCTGGTTTTGTTTTCGTCCTTCAGATAGCTGATTAGGTATTCCAGCCGCTCATTTTTTTGTTTTTTAACGATGGCCGCCCGCGCCTTTTCAACAGCCGATTTTAGCTCCTCAATATCTATCGGCTTTAACAAATAATCCAGTGCTGCAAATTTTACCGCTTGTATGCCATACTGGCCATAAGCGGTAACAAATATCACCTCGAAATTTATGGTGCCTATTTGCTGCAGCAGATCAAAACCTGATTGTCCGTGCAGCTGGATATCTAAAAACAATAATTCAGGCCGGTACAGGGCGATCTGTCGGATGCCATCCTCAACACCTTCGGCTTCGGCGCTGATCAAAACATCAGGACAGTAGGCTTTTAACAACTGCTTTAAGTTTTCGCGGTTATGCGCTTCGTCATCAATAATCAATGCTTGCATGCTATACCCAGTTTTTCAGCTCAATAATAATCAATGTACCCCTATTGTCCGACTGTTTATGCAGCGTGATCCCCGAATTTTTATAAATGCTGTTCAGCAGGTTAATTCGTTCTTCGCAAAGCTTAATGCCCTTCCCATTGCCGGGGTTAGCGCCAAACCCTTTGCCGTTATCCTGTACACTCAACACAAAACTATGTTTAGTGGCGCTGATTGTGACGGTTATCATGCCTTTATCTTTTAATGCCGATACACCGTGCTTAACCGCATTTTCGGCAAAAGGCTGCAGCAGCATGGTGGGTATCTCCACCTGCTGGTCGATATGGGCATCAATGTCGATGCTATAGTTAAACCCAAACCGCATTTGCTCCATTTGCAGGTAATCGTTCAGCATATCGGTTTCATGCTCGATGGAGACCAGCTCCTTATGGTTATCGTCGAGCACATTGCGGGTAATGCGTGCAAATTTGGCAAGGTATTTATTGGCGCCTTCCATATCATTTTTATTTACCAGGTTTTGTATCCCGGCCAGCGCATTGAACATAAAATGCGGGTTAAGCTGCGCGCGAACAGATTGTAATTGAAGGGTAGCGATCTGACGGTTCTGGGCCTCTTTCGCCAAAAGCTGGCGTTGCCTTACGCGATAAATAGTAAAAACGACGAGTACAATAAAAATGGCAGAAACAACTATTCCTATTAATACCGGGATGCCTACTGTTACTTTACGGTACACCGCCGGTAAAACAGTAAAACTGACTTTGGTGGTGAGGTTACGCAGCAGGAAAAAGGGCATACCGCCATGCCGGTGAATTTTAGGGGTAAAGTAAACAGTATAATTGCCGGGCGTTTTCCAAAATTCCTTGTAAAGATCAAACCGGGTATTGGTTTCGCCCAGGTTGATGCTATCTTTACGACCAGCAATTTCCCTTTTCAAGCTTACTTTATAATTGTACATCCGCTTGCCGTTGTTAATGAAAAAGTCGATATTCTGCAAGGTATCAGCTAAATGGAATCGGATATCTTTTGATAAGGAATCCTGCATTTTTTTGACTTGTGCGGCCGGCTTTGTAAACATCATCTTGTTCAACTTCAATTGTTCTTTCGATGTCATACCGGCTTCATTAAGATTTGTACTAATGAGGCCGTTATCGGGTTCAGGATGCTCTGGTGTAAAAAATTGCATTAAAGATAAAACGTTTGCGGCCTCAACCGGTCGCCAGTCTGCCATTACCGCATCGCGCTGCCGGTAATTTTTTATGTTATAGATCTCTATGGTTAACACCTGACCGGGAACATAATTGAAGACGCCGAGGTAAGCGTATTTTAATTTTCCGTCGGCAGTATATTTAAAGGTTGAAGGCTGTGTCCATGACACCAGCTCCGTGTTATCGTTCTGCACTACATGGTAACGGAAATCGGCGGCGTTTTTTTCATTTATCTCAAATGCTGAGAACTCTACCCCGCCATTGCCCTGCAATAAAACGCTTTTGTAAAAATGATCCCCTCCCCAATCGTTCCCCTCATAAATTTCCATTTTCTTATTGGGAACGCTCTTGAACCGTATCCCCAGGTCGCCGGTGGTGAACGGATAGGTATAATAGTAATGGTCTTTTTTAAGCAGGTTGGCATCATCCTGTATCTTAAGCTGGGCATGTACTTTTTGTAATTGTGCAGCTGTGATGTGCAGGGTATCGATATATGAGCCGCCAATAAGTACCCAGCCTTTCGAATTAAAATCGATCTTTTTAGGCTGGCAGAATGTGCTGCTGTAAAGCAGGCAAAATAATATTGTTACAAGCAGTGTTTTTGTTTTCAGCAGTTTCATGGCTTTTTCTGTATATTGGTATAAAACTGCATAGTGTGTTGAAATTATAAAAGCCCGAAACAGTAAACGCTGCATCCCGCTTAGTATTGGTACTCCTATGCAATGTATTAATTTTTCCCTCCACTGTTGGGAGCACAAAAAAACCATCTTGCGGACTTTCGGACTTCCCTAACTTCCCGACTTCCCCCAATGTATTAATTTTATCGCATTGGCTTAAAACCGCATAAAACCATAACTTTGCGCTGCAAATTTTTATGGAAATGAGTTTCAGAACCGAACATGATACTATGGGCGAGGTACAAGTACCTGCCGACAAATACTGGGGCGCACAAACACAGCGCTCGCGCAATAATTTTAAAATAGGCCCCGAAGCATCCATGCCAAAGGAGATCATCGAAGCATTCGCTTATCTCAAGAAAGCTGCCGCTTATACCAATACCGACCTGGGCGTACTGCCCGCCGAAAAACGCGACCTGATCGCCGCCGTGTGCGACGAGATCCTGGCCGGTAAGCTGGCTGGCGAATTCCCGCTGGTGATCTGGCAAACCGGTTCGGGCACGCAATCAAACATGAACGTGAACGAGGTGGTGGCAAACCGCTCTCACGTATTGCAGGGCAACAGGCTTGGCGAAGGTAAAACTTTCATCCACCCGAACGATGATGTGAACAAATCACAATCGTCAAACGATACTTACCCTACTGCCATGCACATCGCTGCCTACAAAATGGTGGCCGAAGTGACCATCCCGGGCATTGAAAAACTGCGTGATACGCTGAAGGCAAAATCGCAGGAATTTATGAGCGTGGTGAAGATTGGCCGTACGCATTTGATGGATGCTACGCCGCTTACTTTAGGCCAGGAATTTTCTGGTTATGTTTCACAATTGGATCATGGTCTGAAAGCATTACGTAACACATTGGACCATCTTTCAGAACTGGCATTGGGCGGTACTGCCGTAGGCACGGGCATCAACACGCCACAAGGCTATGATGTAAAAGTGGCTGACTACATTGCCAAATTTACCCGTCTGCCATTCCGCACTGCCGAAAACAAATTTGAGGCGCTGGCTGCTCATGACGCTATCGTGGAAAGTCACGGTGCTTTGAAGCAGATCGCTGTTTCCTTAATGAAAATTGCTAACGATATCCGTATGCTGGCCTCAGGTCCGCGTTCAGGTATCGGCGAGATCCACATCCCGGACAATGAGCCGGGATCATCCATCATGCCGGGCAAAGTGAACCCAACCCAAAACGAAGCGGTTACCATGGTTGCCGCACAGGTAATGGGTAATGATGTTGCCATTTCAATAGCAGGCGCTAACGGCCATTACGAGCTGAACGTTTTTAAACCGGTAATGGCGGCCAACTTCCTGCAATCGGCAAGGCTGATCGGCGATGCTTGTGTATCGTTCGAAGAAAATTGCGCTAAAGGAATCACGCCAAATTATGAAGGCATCAAAAAGCATTTGGAGAATTCACTGATGCTGGTTACGGCTTTAAATCCGCATATCGGTTACGAAAATGCAGCGAAAATTGCCAAAACAGCATTAAAGCAAAACACCTCGCTGCGCGAAGCTGCAATTGGCTTAGGGTTCCTTACCAACGAGCAGTTCGACGAGTGGGTGAAACCGGAGGATATGATAGGGTCATTAAAATAACTAAGAGCGCTGTGTCATGCTGAGGCACTCGAAGCATGCGGGCAAAGGCCTTACGCACATACTTCGAGGGCCTCAGTATGACACCCAACGCACATAATATCCTGGCATGCAAAAAGCACCTTTCACCTTTTACCTTGCGCCTTCTACCTTTCTAAAAGGCTTGTTGCTTTGCGTTTTTTGCTTTCTGCTCACAAACTGCCACATGAACGCCAACGTGCAAACACCGGGTCAAGCCTGGTTACAGGGCGAATGGCAGCAAGACTCGGTGCCGGCGCAGAAACAATTGATCAGCTATTCGCTGTATCAGATCCGGTTTGATTGTGATTCGTTTTTTATGACGATCCGGACGTTCAGCAAAGCCAATTACGGCGCAGACAGTTGCATGAGCAAAGGGCATTGGACGGAATATACTGCCGGGCATTATGAGCAAAGGCATGATACATTATTCTTAAAGGGCAATTACAGAAAGCCTGATTTTACCTTAAAAGAGCAAGCCGATTGCCTGCCTGCCGGCGTTTACAAGGAGATATTCACTATAAAGAAAAAAACCGATTCTCTTGTGCAGTTTTCGAGCACATCGGGTGTTATCCCGGTAACGGCACGATTGATCAAAAAAACAACATGTACTATAAAACCACTTTAAATACAATGAAAACGACCTTTTTTAAAAAACTGGTATTGGTTGCCGCAGTATTGTACTTGCCGTTGCAGAGCATGGCCTGGGGAACACAAGGCCACCGCATTTGCGGTCAGATAGCCGAGAATTATTTAACGCCAAAGGCACGTGCAGCGGTGCATGCTATTTTAGGGCATGAATCTATCGCGATGGCCAGTAACTGGGCCGATTTTATTAAATCAGACCCAAGTTTTAAATACCTTTCGTCCTGGCATTATATCGACCTGAACAAAAAATATACCTATCCTGAGCTGGTTGATTTCCTGAAACAGGATACCGCTACCGATGCCTATACTAAAATACATTACCTGGTAGGTCGCCTTAAAAATCACGAGATCTCAAAAACTGAAAAGTTGCTCGACCTGCGGATGCTGATCCACATTGTTGAAGATGTGCACCAGCCTATGCACGTTGCGCATGCTGACGACCAGGGCGGTAACGGTTTTAAAGTACAATGGTTCGGTAAACCCAGCAACCTGCACTCGGTTTGGGATTCGGAATTGATAGATAACCAGCAATTGAGCTATACTGAGTATGCAAAAGCTATTGATCACCCAACACCTGCAGAGGTTGCCAAATGGGAGAAAGATCCGATCAGCATGTGGCTGTTCGAATCGAACCAGATCTCGGAGGTATTGTACACCGAGATCCAGCCAAATGATAACCTGACTTACAAATACAATTTCAATCATATCGACACGCTCAACCGCCAGTTGCTTAAAGGCGGTATAAGGTTGGCAGCAGTTTTGAACGAGATATTTGGATAGGAAATCGGTTGATTAGTGAATGGTTGATTGGGTGAGTAGTTCAATTCATCCAACCACTCACCTAATCAACTCAATAAACCACTTACTGAAAAATATGAAGCTCCTCATGGTTTGCCTTGGCAATATCTGCCGTTCGCCGCTGGCGGAGGGTGTTATGCAGCACCTTTCGAACGAGCAGCATTTGGGCTGGACGGTGGATTCCGTAGGCACCGGGGGCTGGCATGTAGGTGAGGCGCCCGACAGGCGTTCTATCCGCGTAGCACGCGAACATGGTATCGACATCAGCAGACAGGTGTGCCGCAAATTCAGCCAAAGTGATTTTAACAACTTCGACCACATTTTTGTGATGGACAATTACAACCTGCAGGATGTGCTGGCCATGGCGCCCGACGGGCAGTCAGCCGAAAAGGTAAAACTGCTTTTGGTTGATAAGGAAGTGCCGGATCCCTATTATGACAATAACCAGTTTGAGCCGGTTTTTGAATTGATTGAAGAAGGATGCAAGGATGTTATCCGGAATTTGACAGGCTTGCACAAAAATTGATTATTCATTATATTTGAATGAAAGGATAATTAATATGGACAGAATAATTGTTGAAGTTGACGATGCAGTAGCAAAAGGCTGGCGAAATGCTACAGAAGGCGAAAAGGGCGATTTGAATAATAAAATCAATCGACTTATCAGTACTGCATTGAAAAAGAACAAAGAAAATTTTTCTGATTTTTTATTTCGGGTTAGTAAAAAGGCCGAAGAAAATGGTCTTACTGAAGAAATTTTGAACAAGCTTCTGAATGAAGAAGATTTATAAGCTTGTTTTCGATACTAATTCATTGATTAGTTCACTGCTAATTCCGCTTTCAGTTAGTCAACGAGCTTTATCAAAAGCTGAAAGCATAGGAATTATCGTTTTCTCAGAAGAAACTTTTGATGAACTGAGCAAAGTATTGATAAGACCAAAATTTAATAAATATATCTCGTTTATTGAACGAATGGAATTTTTGGAGAGATTGGAATTAGCAGGTGAAGTATTAAATACTGACAGTGACTTTAATTTGTGTCGAGATGTAAAAGACAATAAGTTTCTAAATCTGGCTTATGATGCAAGTGCTTTTTGCATAGTAACAGGCGATAAGGACTTGCTGATCCTTAATCCTTTTCACAATATCCCCATCATAACACCCGCTGATTTTTTGAATCTGGAATTATGATTTATCTCTCAAACTCAAAATAAGCCAGCTCCAACCCGTCCCTCATCATATTCTCCATCTTTTTAAACCCGGCCTTTTCCAATACCCTTTGCGAACCAATGTTTTCAGGAATGGTAACCGCCACTACCTGGTCGCTGCTCATTTCTTTAAATGCATAATCGATCATTGCTGCGGCCATTTCGGTGCCTATGCCTTTGTTCCAGTATTTTCTTTCTATGCTGTAGCCTAATTCGGTTTTGGTGGCATCATAAGTAAATGGGCGCAGCAGGCAGGTGCCGATGAAGTCACCATCAGCTTTATTAAAAATACCCCAAATGCGCAGTGCATTGCTATCGGCGTAAGAAGCAATTGCTTTGCGATAGATGTTTATGCGCTCTTCGCGCGTGCGTTTGGGGATATAAAGCAACACTTCCGGATCGTTATAATGATCGAGGAAAATGTTTTCTTCTTCCGGTTGCAATTCGCGGATGATGAGGCGTGGCGTTTCTGCTATGATGTGCATTATTTTAACAATCCGTCTTATTTAGTATTTTTGTACAGATGCAATGCAATGGTAAGAGAAATTGTTAAATCCGCAAAACAGACTTATACACTCAACATACCCGACGATATGATCGGAAAAACAGTTGAGGTGATTGCCTTTGAAATAAATTCAGATGAATCTGTTTTAACACAGCCAGCTAACTCATCGCAGGAGATATTAAACAGATATTCCCAATATCCTGCAGTCTCGCACAAAAACTATCGATTTGACCGTAGTGAGGCAAACGATTATGAATAAAGTATTTATAGACTCGAACATTGTTCTTTATTTAATGGATGAAGACGAACAAAAAAGAACAATAGCAGCTCAAATACTTGCTTTAAGGCCTTTGATAAGTCCGCAGGTACTTACCGAAACCGCTAATGTTTGCAAACGCAGGTTTAAATACACTAAAGAGCAAATTCTGAACTTGTGGGCGGACCTAACTAATGATTGTTTTTTAGTTCCGACAGACGTTACTATTTTTAGTGATGCGATCAAATTAAGTAAACAATATAATTTTCAGGTGTTCGATGCTTTAATAGTCGCTTCGGCATTAAAAGCTGGTTGCAAAACCTTGTATTCTGAAGATATGCAACATAAGATGCTTGTCGAAAAATCGCTTACGATAATCAATCCTTTTGCGCAATCGTAGATCACGTTTCCGATCACCAACAAACCATAATCCCAAATCTTCTTACCTTTACTGCATCCAACACAACTGTCATGACACGTCTATCCGTCAACATTAATAAAATAGCTACCCTCCGCAATTCACGCGGCGGTAATAACCCCGACCTGGTGCAGGTTGCCAAAGATTGCGAGCGTTTCGGTGCGCAAGGTATTACTGTACACCCACGGCCAGATGAGCGCCATATCCGATACGCGGATGTTTATGATCTGAAAAAGATCGTTACCACCGAATTCAACATCGAGGGCAATTGCCAGGAGCAAAAGTTTATCGACCTGGTACTTGCAAACAAACCTGAGCAGGTGACCTTAGTGCCCGATGTGCTGGGCCAGATCACCTCGAACCACGGCTGGGACACCATTAAAAACCATGATTACCTGAAGGATATGATTGCCGTATTTAAAGATGCGGGCATTCGGGTATCCATCTTCGTCGACCCTGATCCGCGCATGGTTGAAGGCGCAGCAAAAACCGGCACCGACCGCGTGGAGTTATATACCGAAGGCTACGCAACGCACTATCACCAAAATCGTGAAACGGCTATTGCACCATATGTGGAGGCAGCTAAGGCAGCTGTAGATGCCGGCCTGGGCCTCAATGCGGGACACGATCTCGACCTGCACAATCTCAACTATTTCGCGCAAAATATTCCGGGATTGCTGGAGGTAAGTATAGGCCATGCGCTCATCAGCGATGCCTTGTATTATGGGTTGGAAAATACGGTTCAGATGTACCTGCGGCAGTTGGCTGTGTGAGGAAGTCCGGAAGTCGGAAAGACCGAAAGTCCGGAAGAAAGCGGGCGATTATTCATCTTTCGGACTTCCCGACTTTTCGGACTTTCGGACTAATATTACTCCACCGGTTCGAAAAGCAGCGTGATCAGCTTATCCGTATCAAATATCTCGTTGCTGATGTGCAGCAGCTCCTCAGCAGTAACGGCGTTTATCTTTTCAAAAACCTGCTCCAGCGAATCTACCCGGTTATGGTCCAGCATGCTTTTTGCCATGGAGAGGATCAGGCTCATGCGGTTTTCCTCCGCCAGGGCGATCTGCCCGATGAACTTTTGTTTTGCCTGGTGCAGTTGCAGCGTACCGATGGGGTTATCACGCAGCTTTTTCAATTCTTTATGTACCAGGCGAATGGCTTTTTCAGCTTTTTCGTCATCGGTACCAAAATAAACTGAGAAAATACCCGTATCAGTAAACGAGGTATAATTTGATTCAATAGTGTAGGCGATGCCATGCTTTTCGCGCAGCTCCATATTCAGGCGGCTACTCATGCCCATGCCGCCCAGGAGGTTATTGAGCAGTAACAGTCCGTAACGGCTATGGTGCGATGAAGCATAAGCCTGTGTGCCGATAACGCAATGTGTTTGCGAAATAGGCCGGCCGATCTTTTGAAAGCTGCCCGGGTTTGCCACAGGCTTTATCCTGATTTTAGGATTATTATTGGCTGCTATCCCGCCAAAATACTTTTCGCCCAGTTTGATGATCCGTTTCAGATCGTAATTGCCGAAAATGGCGAAAACCATCTCGTGGGTATTATTGGTTTGCTGTATGAATGATCGTATATCACCACCATCAAAAGCTTTAACCGTTTCGGTAGTGCCCAATATATTGTTGCCCATCGGGTGATCTTTAAACAGCAAGCCTTCAAAATCGTCCTGAATGGCTTCGTCGGGCTGATCGAGATATGAGGCGATCTCGTCCAGTATCACCCCACGTTCCTTGTCCATTTCGTCTGCCGGAAAGGTAGAATGGAACAGGATATCCTCAAACAGGTCGATGGTGCGTTCCAAATGCTGGTTAAGGAACGACGCATGGATGCAGGTATATTCCTTGGTAGTATAGGCATTCAGGTCGGCGCCCACCAGCTCAAGGCGGTTCAGGATCTGGCTGGTGCTGCGTTTTTCGGTTTCCTTAAAAATAAGGTGTTCGATGAAATGCGCAAGGCCTTCCTTGTGCTCCGGCTCGTCGCGCGCGCCGGCGTTCCACAAAAAACCGCAATGCGTAATAGGCGAAGGGGAATGTTTAAGCAACAGCCTGATGCCGTTGCCAAGTGTATGAACCTGGTAATCCATTAGTTTGCAAAGATAGCAATTAGTTATAGATACAGGTTTGTGTTAATGTGCTAAGCTTTTGTTATAGGCTGGGCCGTATACTACGCTCAAAAAAGCTAAGCCGCATAATAGAATACCGATGACCAACGGCACCCATATCGGCCTTGCCCTGTAAAAAGTGCTGAAACCGATATACGGCCGCCAGAATAAATAATTGAGGCAATAAGCACCTACAATTCCACAAATAATCGAAACGCCGCTTGATGGTCTTTGCATACTGCTAATAAGAATGATTTGCAAAACAGAGAACCCTATTCCGAATAATATAACACCTGCAACTGCATTGCCCTTGCCGGTTTTGGAAATATTCATGGCCATCATGATAGAACCAAAAAGCGGACTCAAAAAGAAGGTGAATAAATAAATGGCCAGGGTTGAATACATCAGCGGTGCGTCAGGGTCTTCAACTATCACATTCTTGTATTCGCTGTTAAATATACCGGGGCGACCGGTTATGGCTGCTGCATGTGAGCGCCGGGCGGCTATATCTTCGCGGATATATTTCAATTCTTCATCTGAAAAGTCTTTACCGCGGCGTTGCAGCTCCTCCAGCGAGGCCTCAATCGTTTCAGGCATATATTTCTGGCGGTTATCAATACGCTCCGTCAATTCTTCGTCAGTTCGGGCGGAGGCTAAAAAAACAGGATCGAAATTCATTAATATATAGTTTTCCGCTAAAGCTAATAAATTTCATATAATTTATAGGAATACTTATCTTAGGCAGATGAAAGTAGCCGACCTTGAGTTTGAGCCCCTTATAAAGGCCGGGGACATTGAAAAACGCGTAAAAGAAATTGGTATCCAGCTAAATGAGGATTATGGCAATAGTCACCCTGTTTTTGTAGGTGTGCTGAATGGCAGTTTCCTGTTCGTTGCCGATCTCATCAAACAGATCGATATTCCCTGCGAAGTGACATTCACCAAGCTGGCCTCCTACTACGGCGGCACATCAAGCACCCGCAAGATCCGCGACGATATTGATTTTATAGTGGATATAAAAGGCCGCGATGTACTCATCATCGAGGACATTGTAGATACCGGCAACACCGCCCGCTACCTGCTCGATAAACTAAAGGCCCAAAACCCGGCATCCATAAAACTCTGCTCCCTGCTCCTCAAACCGGCTGCGCTCGAAAACAAGATCGACGAGCTGAAATATGTAGGTTTCGAAATCCCTAACCATTTTGTGGTAGGTTATGGCCTTGATTATAAGGAGATGGGCAGGAATTTGAGGGATATTTATAAGAAGGTATGAGTCTGGTTTCGAATATCGGAACGTATGAAAAATCTTGTTAATTTCTTTCTTGTAAGCTTTTTGCTATGCAGCTCATGCGTAAGAAATTATAAGATACCGCCTGAAGATTATAGCTTGCTACCATATAAAGGTCATGAAACCCTTGTTTTCCATTCTTCCAAAGGAGATATTGATACCATCTTTCTTGAAGGTGAAAAACGTTTTGCCAGTTGGACTAATCAGTGGTCTCTCTTTCCCAAAAATGCAGAATATCTTGATTTAATTGCTAAACGGTCTGATCCAACCGAAGGCAAACAACGCTATCTTGATAGCAGCAAATTTGTAACATTGATTAATGATGGCGAAAGTAAACTGTGTATTGATTTTACCGCAAAGGCCGCATGGTTTTACGGTGATAGTATTTATACAAAAAAAGCACTTTTAAAAGCTAAAACCATCAACATACAAATCGGTAATACAATTTATAATGATGTAATAGTTTTAATTCCTAATAAAGAATACCATGAAAAAGTTGATGGTAAATTAGTCGATAGATCAAATACCATTTATAAACTTTATTGGAGCAAAAAATCCGGCTTTATCGGCTACGATAAAAAAAACGAACAGTGGGTATTAATTAAAAGATATTAAACTACTCCAACAGATCCGGCCTGCGTTTCTTCGTCCGCTCTACCGCCTGTTCAAAGCGCCATTTTTCAATTTCGGGGGTATTGCCGCTGAGCAGGATCTCAGGTATTTTATGCCCGTTCCAATCTGCCGGGCGGGTATAAACCGGGGCATCCAGCAAACCATCCTGGAAGGAATCAGACAAGGCCGAGGTCTCATCGCTTAGCACGCCCGGTATTAGTCGCACAACCGCATCCACCAAAACGGCCGCAGGCAATTCGCCGCCTGAAAGCACGTAGTCGCCGACGGAGATCTCGCGCGTAACAAAAATATCCCTGATGCGCTGATCGATCCCTTTGTAATGCCCGCAAAGGATAATGATATTTTTTTTGATGGACAACTGGTTAGCGATCGGCTGGTTCAGCGTCTCACCATCCGGTGACATGAAGATAACTTCATCATACTCCCTTTCCGACTTCAAATGCTCGATACATGCCGCAAACGGCTCAATGGACATTACCATACCGCTGCCACCGCCGTACGGATAATCATCTACATTTTTATGTTTGTTTGTGGCGTAATCGCGCAGGTTATGCACGTGTATTTCCGCAATGCCTTTTTTCTGTGCACGCTGCAAAATAGAATGTGCAAAAGGGCTTTCCAGCAATGCAGGCAAAACGGATATGATATCGAAACGCATGGGGCAAAGATAAGCCCCCCAACCCCCTAAAGGGGGAGTAATTATAGATTTTTTTTAAATATCAGGGAATTAATATAGGCATTCCCCCTTCAGGGGTTAGGGGGTATGCTGGTAAATACTCCAGATATTCCCGCCGGGATCTTTAAAAATGGCTACTTTTTCGGTCTGAAAACCAACAGGTTTTAAAATAGCTCCTCCGTTTTCAGCAATCGCTTCGGATGTGGCCTGGGCATCATCTACCATAATGGAGACCATGATGCCGGGATTTTGCTGCGGTTTGCGATTTGTGATCCACATTCCGCTTACCTCACCTACGCCATCGTCAAAGGAAATATGACCACCATCTTTACGGATATGCCAGCCAAAAACCTTTTCAAAGAAATCTGCCGAGGCTTGCGGGTCTACCGCCGGGATCTCGATATAGCATATTTTGCCGTGGCCAAATGTTGGTTCTTTTTCCATAGTATTTGTTAATTAAGTTAGATTAAACCACAGAGGGCACAGAGATCTACGCAGAGGACACAGAGAATAAAAAAATATCTCTCCGCGATCTCTGTGAAAAAATCTCTGTGTTCTCTGTGGTTAAAACATCTTGCATCTATTTTCTCAGGTCTTTTTGTATCTGCCATAAATGGCCGAATGGATCGCGCAGTTCGCCCTGGCGCATTTCGTATTCATAGTCTTTTACCGGGGATATAAGCTCTGCCCCCGCAGCTATCGCCTGGTCGAAAACGGCCTGCACATCCTCCACAAACAAACCGATAGTCACCGTAGTTCCGTTGTGTTTATGCGGACTGTAATATCGGCCATTATAAGCATCCTCATGCAAATGAAACATGGCATCGCCGATCATCAACTCCGATACATGAATAGTGCCGTCGTCATTACTGAAGCGCCGCACCTCAACAGCGCTGAACGCTTTTTCATAAAAACTTATGTCGGTAACATTGGTGCCGATGGATAACATGGGCGCGAAAGCAGTAGTTTTCATAAATTAATCCCCTTCCTCTAAAGTAAAGATTTCTTCCACAGGTTTGCCAAATACGCGGGCTATTTTCAGCGCCAATATGGTCGACGGCACATAACGGTTGCTTTCGATGGTATTAATGGTTTGGCGTGATACATTGATCAGGCTTGCCAAATCCGCCTGCGTGATGTCTTTTATAGCACGCTCAATCCTTATGGTATTTTTCATAACTGGCCGTCCTTTTTAAGTAAGCGATTGTTTTGGAACAGCTTCCATTGAAAGCGGATAATGAAAAACAGCAACGGCACCCATAAGTTCATCAACAGAATATGGTGCTCATCGTTAGAAAATACCAGGCAAAGTACCAACACAATAAAGTTTACAAATACCGCCCAGCGCAACGAGTCCAGCCGGAGTTGGGCGATCTGTTCATCTTCTATACGCTCGCGCGAAAATGCAACCAGGAACAACCCTACCGCCATTAACAGCGCCGTGCCGATAAATATAATATGCGGGCCATTAAATAACTGACTATCGTTTGAATGGTCGCCGGCAAGACCATAGTATTTGCCAAGCAACATTACAGGTATATGGGCAAATACTAATACCCAGCCTAAATAGCGTGTCCAGTGAGGAAATAGGAAATTCGGCTTCATGATTGTAAAGTTTATTTAACCAAATGTACAGTTTATTTTACATTTGTCAAAATAAACTCATAAATAAATTACGAAAATAGTATGTAGATTGTGAGACTAAACTAACCCGAATTATGGCAAATGGAGATTACGAAAAAGACATCTTAACAAAAAAATCTATTGAGCAACGAGGTAAAATTTTAAATGCAATGGCCAATTTTGAAGTTTTATTCAATGTGTATTTGGCTCATTATTTCTGCGGTAGCAATACAAAGAAAATTGAAGAGATGATTCTGATCATTTTTGGAGACGATAGAACCACATTAAGCGCAAAGGCTCAAATGTTCTCTCATATTGCAACAAACCATGATAAAAAATGGTATGATTCATATGTATCATTGAGGAAACCGCAACACAAAAAGAAACCATATTCATTAAACAGCGATATAGTATTTATAATTCAGGAGCGAAATGTTTTTGCTCATCGATATTTGACAACAGATGATGATTTAAATGGCAATCCCACACCGAAAAATGTATTAAGATTTGTGAAGTTTAAAAATGATTTAGAACCCCTCGATTATACTGACGAAATGCTAAATGATATTTATAAAACTATTATATATATAATGAAACACTTTATAGAAAACAAAGAATTTATGAAAGATGCAAGAGGTACTTTTGAAACACATTAGCCTCTCCGCTTAAAAGTTTGCAATCCGGCTTTTGCGTCATAGGAGCAAAGCCACTTAAATTTCATCTTGTCCTAACTGATATATAGATACCCATAAACTTGACAACTTATTTTTTCGTCAGGGGAATATGCCTTTATGCTGCCGCTACGCTCTTTTTCTTTACAATTTTAAAAGCAATAAAGGAAAACAGCCCCAATACAATTGCACAGCCTATGCCAAACCCCGGCGCGATAATTATCAGCACCTCACGCGGATGGGTATACAAAGATGGTGGCATTCCTAATTTTTCAGGCGTCATATAGGGATGGGCTTTGATGTATGCACTGCAGAATATGGCATGTACGGCGGTTATCCATACACAATTAACTATTGCTACCATAAAACCGTTGAGGAAATATTTTTGTGTACAAACCTTTGCTATAATATAGGCCGACAGCACAAATATAATAACCCAAAATACCGGTTCGAGAAAAGTGGGGATCAGTGATACCGTAGCAAAGGCCATGATGAGCCCAAAAAGCGATAATTGAAAAATAAGTTTCCAGTTCATGATCGTAAGGGTTTTAATTGTGAAATATGTTGATGTTGTTTACTTATCATCTTCATTGGCAGATGGTATGGCCTCATTATCTATCAAACTTTCCAACCCTCCCTTTTTTGTTCGGGCTATAGCTTTTATAGTCACCGTATGCGCCATTCTTGTGCCCGGTATAACAATTCCGCACTCGCTGCGGTTGCCAACTGCGTACCAGTTATCATAAAGTTTATAGGTTACGCCGTTTATCGTGAATTGCAATTGCTTAAGGTCTTCGGCGTCATTTTGTACGCCACCGCCGCGCATGTAATGAAAAAGCCTGAGTTTTTTAAAGCTGTTATCCATATCTGCCGGGTATTCCAGCTCAACACGCTTGCGCGTACCATAGCGGTAAACCAGGTATTTATTGGCCGTGTCAACAGCCAGCACCATTCGCTTGCCGTTGGCGGTATTAAAGCTCATTACCAGCTTTTCGTTACTTTTTAAATATTGCTGCGCATGTGCCGTCAAACAGGCAAACAGCACAAAGCACAACAGGGTGGCAATTCTCAGAAACAGGCGCATAATTGGTGGTGTATTGAACACTATGAATATATAAATTTATTTAAAAACAAAAAAGCCCGCCGGTAAATCCGGCAGGCTTTGATCTGTATTATTTAAAACTTACTTTTTTGTGGTTATAATGATGGCCCCGTTTTTTCCTTTATCTCCATATAGTTTTTGGGCAGCCTCTGATTTATAAACGTTTATACTTTGGATATTATTTACATCCATTGCTTTAAAGTCTTCATATGTTTTTTGTTTGCCATCTACAACAATTAAAGCCTCTTTTGCTGAAGAAGAAGTCAAGTAAAGTACCTTACCGCTTGCTAAATTTTTGCTGCTGTCCGGTTTTCCGTAGCCAACAACTTCTACAGAGTTTAGCATTTGAGGGCCTTTCTTATCATCGTCAGGGGCCAGGGTAAACGAGATCGGCACAGTGAACATCACCCTTACCGTTTTGCCGTTCTGATAGCCAGGGATCCATTTTGGCGACAGGTTTAGCACACGTACCGCCTCATCGCCAAGGGTTTGGCTCGGGCTGCGCAATACTTTATAACTGCTCAGGCTGCCATCTTTTTCAACTACAAACTGTATAAATACCCTACCCTGCACATTGTTATCTTTATCTACCGCCGGGTAATGAATATTCCTGGCCAGGAAAGCACCAAAATTACCCGGGAAGTGCGGCTCTTTTTCAACCGCGCTAAAAACAAGGTTGCGGTCTTGCTCCGGAACAGTATCAATAGTTATATCAGCCTGCGGGTTATTCTTCTCTACTAACCGGGCCGCTACGATCTGCGTTTTAATAGCTGAATCTACCCCCTTATTTACTGCGGCAACTTTTTTTGGCGGGTCGATAGTAATATCACTCTTCGTCGTATCCGGCGGAGGCATTAACCGTATCGCCGTTATCTTGTTTGCCGGCATACACAGCACCCTGGTGGCTATTATATCCACTTTGGTTACTGCATTGCTGCTATTCACCGTTGCTGCCGACAGGATGAGCATTAGCGCAAAAAGCGGGGCCGACAAACCATATTTAACCAGCTTTATACGTGCTGAGCGATTTTTCTGAAGCATTAAAATACGTTGCTTCAACAAGCTGCGGTTAAAGAAATTGCTTACCAGCTGGTGCTGCGGCGCATTAAAAGTTTGGCTGAGCAACAGCATGGCATAATCGGCCTTATCGGTACCGTTACGCAGCGTGTAGCTGTCTGCAATGAACTCGTGAATATGTTTTATAGCAAAACGATAGAAATACACTATCGGGTTAAACCAGTTCACGATCATTACCGCTTCAATGATCATTACATCGGCCGAGTGCAGCTGGCTGGCGTGCACCTGCTCATGCGCAGCGATGATCTCGTTTTCAGAAAGTGCGCTATCTACCTTAACTTTTTTAAAGAAGGTATACGGCGCGTTGGCATCGGGCCGGTTGATGACCCGGCTGAGCGAGATCAGCTGCCAGGCGAAACGGATGATCAGCAGCCCCAAGCCCGCCAGGTAAGTAACGGCCAGCAATTCGCCTATGGTTACCGGGGTAGATGCAACCGGCCTGAATTGATAGGCGATAACCGGGCTGTTGTAGATCTCGGCGTGTACGGTTTGGGTGATAAACAAACTTCTTATCCAACCCGACTGGATAAGCGGCATCAGGAACGAGAGCAGCGCGCCGCTCACCAGGTAGATCCTGTTCAGCTGGAAAAAAGTTTCCTTTTTTAGCAGCAGCGCATAAAAGGCAAAAAACAATACCAGGTAAACATTTACCAGTATCAGGTATTCCCACCAGTTCATAGTTATTTGTTTTTTAGTTTTTCTATCAGTTTCATAATCTCGTCGGCTTCCTTAAGGTCAATCTTCTCTTTCTTTACAAAATAGGAGAACATCCCTTTTACCGAGTTATCAAAATAGCCGCTCATCAGCTTATCGGTAGCAAAATTCTGGTACTCGTCTTTACTGATCACCGGGAAATACTCGTGGCTTTTACCATAGGCAACATGGTCTACAAAGCCTTTAGTTTCCAGTATGCGGATAATGGTCGATACCGTATTGTAAGCAGGCTTGGGCTCGGGCAACTGCTCAATAACGTCCTTAACATACCCTTTCTCTAACTGCCACAATACCTGCATCAGTTGTTCTTCGGCACGCGTTAATTCCTTTATTTCCATCATTTAATTGTTTTTAAAAAGCACCGGGCTGCATTGCGCAAACCTTGTGGTGGCTGTGTAACTTATTTTATAACTCTCTATAAATTTATTTACAAGGTTTAGGAAAGATCTCTTTTCACTGTCGTCGAGGCTGGTATTTGCAAGGTTCACCAGGTAATAATTTATGCTGCCATCGGGCGCAAAATATACGCGGGTAAATATCGACTCAGGCTTTTTCCAGCTAAACCCACTTTTGCGTAGGTATGCTCCCAAATCTTGCTGCATACCCGCATAAGCTTTAATAAACCCATTTTGTGAATCAGCCTTAAATACAGCTTTAGACTGATCGGTTGCTACCGCAGATGGATAAATGGCATCCAGCCTCTGCATGGATATATCGGTATTTTCAACTGCCTGGAAGGTATTGGCCACGTGCTGGGCAAAAGCCGCGCTCGTTATCAGCATAAATAAAACAGGCAGGAGGTGTTTCATAAAATAAAGCTATAACTAAATAATTAGTTATGCAAATTATTTCGAATTTATTTCAACATTTGTTACACACCGGCTATTAATCCTAGTTATCAACCTATGCATATTGTATTTCATGGCGCCGCACGTAACGTAACCGGCAGCAAACACCTCATCGAGCTGAACGACGGCACCACCGTGCTGCTGGATTGCGGCATGTTCCAGGGCCTGGGCGAACAGACCGAAGACCTGAACGAGCATTTCGGCTTCAACCCAAAAAAGGTTGATTACATGATCCTCTCCCACGCGCATATCGATCATTGCGGCCTGATACCGCGATTGGTGGCGCAAGGATTTCAAGGGCCGATATTCTGCACACCCGCTACGATGGACCTGGCGCGAATACTAATGCTCGACTCGGCCAAAATACAGGTACAGGATTCCGAATACAGCAACAAGCACCGCCAGCAACGCGGCATGCCGCTGCTAACGCCTTTATATGATGAGGACATGGCGATGGAAGCCATGCGCCTTTTTAAAATAGTGGATTTTGATACCGACCACGAAATAACGCCCCGCATTAAATTCCGCTTCACCGATGTGGGCCACATCGTCGGTGCGGCGGCGGTAAATCTTACCATCCTGGAAGATGGTAAGGAAACCCGGATAACCTTTAGCGGTGATGTAGGCCGTTATGGCGATATGCTGCTCAAAAGCCCGCAGGTTTTCCCGCAGGCGGATTATATATTGCTGGAATCGACCTATGGCGATTCGCTGCATAAAGAGCTGGCGCCGATTGAAGACGAACTGCTGGAGATCATTAAACAAACCTGCATGGTGAAAAATGGCAAAGTGATCATCCCGGCATTCAGCGTTGGCCGTACGCAGGAATTGTTATATGCATTGAACGAATTGGAGCTGAAAGGTGTTTTACCAGATGTACCTTATTATGTAGATAGCCCGCTGTCTGAAAAAGCCACGCAGGTAATGATCGACCATACCGAGGTATATAATAACAAGGTAAAGGAAGTTTTAAAGGTGGATGTTAACCCGTTCAGCTTTAAGAGACTGAAGTTTATTGAATCCACACAGGAATCCATTGCCTTGAACGATGACCCGCGTCCGTGCGTTATTATCTCCTCATCCGGTATGGCCGAAGCAGGCAGGGTGAAGCATCATATTAAAAACAACATCGGCAACCAAAAGAACACTATATTAATGGTAGGCTACTGCGAGCCCAGCTCATTAGGCGGCCGCCTGATTCATGGCGATAAGGTAGTACATATTTTCGGGGAAGAATATGAAGTGAAAGCCGAAGTACGCGCCATAAAATCCATGAGTGCCCACGGCGATTATGAAGACCTGTTGCATTTCGTAGCCTGCCAGGACCCGGCATTGGTAAAAACACTGTTCCTGGTTCATGGCGAGTATGATGTACAAAAGCATTTCAGCCAAAAATTACAGGAAAAGGGTTTCCGGAATGTGGAGATGCCTTACCAGCATCAGCGGGTGGATTTGGAGTAAAGGTTTTTGAAGGGGGACGTGCGATTCCCTCCCACGGGGAGGGGCAGGGAGGGGTTTAGTGAACTATGCATATCGTATAAACCCCTCCCTGCCATTACGCGCATACAGCCGCACCCCTCCCCAGGGAGGGATTTGAAAACATCTATCGTAAATTACAAGAAACTCACTTCACCCAAATCTCCGCCAAGCCACCCAGCACGCCAAATATCGGGTCGCTTTCAGGTACGCGCACTTTTTTGATGTTATTATCGGTGCCGGGGCGTTCGTTGGCTTTGCCGTAATTCATGTCGTAGTCCATGCCGCCGGGATATGCGCCGATACATTGAATATCGTCGTCTTCATTCAGATTTTTATGCGCCACGCCTGCTGGGATGATCAGCACATCGCCCTTTTCCACCTTCAGCTTTTTACCTTTTTCGCCGCCTAATTGTAAAACCGTTTCACCTTCATACACACCGATCACCTCATGCGTATTGCTGTGGTAATGGTGATATTCAAAAACGCCATCGTCCCAGGCATTGCTCCAGCCATTGTCTTCAAACAACTTTTTAACATAGCTCGCCGGGAACAGAAAAGGCACATCGAGGGCACCTTTGTAGAAAAGGACAGGCAATTCGCTGTTTGGGAATGTACCGTCATCCTTCAGGTATATCATCTGGATCTTTTCGGTTGTCATAAAATGAGGTGCTGTTAATAGGATAACATTGAACCCGCAATATGGTTTTAACGTTACCAATGCCGAATGTTCAAAAATTGTTAAGTGTAGTTTCAACAATTGATAATTCTGCCGTTTTCTACCCAAAAAACTCAAAAAAGTGCATTTTTATGATTTTTTTGCAAAAACTGCCAATTTTTTAACTTTTTTAATACAAAGTTCCCTTTTTTGGCTTTTTCATTAATCAATTTATATTTTTTGACCCGATTTAAGGCTAAAATCGAATGATTTTTGGCTATTTATGATAATTTTTATGTTAAAAAAAGTTAAAAAATTATTCTATTATCCAGATAGATTATATATTTGTGTCATTGTTATTATCGGTCTAACCAAGCTTGTTCTTTATGATATAATAATGAGGTCAGTTAAAATGAAAGAAAAGGAATGCCTGCAAGCTTTCCTTTTTTTTTGCAATAAACTTTCAAACCGTCATGGCGAGGAACGAAGCCACCCCTAAACTTTGCCATTCAATGAAACGGCATTTCTTTGCATGACGTCATTTAACAAACTTACTACTCCTTGATTTGCATGTGCAGAGATGGCTTCGTTCCTTGCCATGACGTTGAGATTTCACCCCATCACATCTTCCAAAACTCCCAGCGAGCGGACGCTGCCGAAGCTTTCGATATGCATGGCGTAATAATCTAATAACTTATTGAGTAAATACCGCCGTTCGTCATTGCTGATCTTTAACTGCGGGCAATCCTCAAAACTGCAGGCGGTGAGCTGGTAAAAATATTGAGTATGCGGCGGCGACAGGTAGGAAACGCTGTCGGGTTTATAACGCCTGAAAACGCCGTCCTTCATATCGAAATAATCGACGTTTGCGCCAAAAGACGTATCGGGGTAAAAGCCGAGATAGCGCGTAAGCTGGATCAAAAACAACAAATGAAAATTAGCCAGGCCTTCGTTCTGATGGTCGAGCCACTCTATCGAGCTGAAAATAAACCCGAACAGGTTTTCATCCTCCCCTTGTTGCTTTACCGCTTTATACAATACCTCGTTCAGGAAAATAGCGATACAGCTTTTCACCACATCGTAAGGTATAGACAATAATACAGGCGAATTTTTCAATTCGGCAATGCGTTGTATGCCCGAATTTGCCTTGTGATAAACCACCACGTCGAGCAAATGCAGCGGCTGCAGCATATTGCGGGTGATCCTGGCCTTGGGCTTTTTTACACCATTAATGATATAAGATTGCAGTCCGAACTTTTCGGTGAACAATTGCACAATCACACTGCTCTCGCCATAATCGGTAGTTTTAAAAACGATGGCGCGCGTTTTATGCAGCATGATGCATAAGCGTTAACAATTTGGGAAGAAAAATAATGAGCCCGGTGATCAGCGCGAATGCCGCAGCAACGGTAACGGCAGCAGCGCCAATATCCTTCACCCGGCCGGCCAGTTCATTATAGTCCGGCGAAACCAAATCAACCAAAAATTCCAGTGCCGTATTGAACAGTTCGCAGATCAGCACCAAGGCAATGCATAGCGCCACCCATTGCCACTCGTTTACCGAAATATGCAGCGCGTACCCGGCAAAAACGGCAATCAGCGTAGCCATTAAATGCACCCTGAAATTCAGCTGGGTTTTGGCAGCATAAGCCAGCCCTTTAAAGGCATAACCAAAGCTGCGCATCAATTTTTTGAACGATCTGAGCATGTGCAGTCAAATTTAAACATATTTTGTTTTAACCACAGAGTGTACAGAGTTTTACGCAGAGAACACAGAGAATATTCGCCGCCTTTTCTACTAATAAACTCTGCGATCTCTGTGTTTTATTCTCCGTGCCCTCTGTGGTTAAAATAGTAGCTTTGCATAAACATCTCCCTATGGATCTTCACCTCACCAACAAAGTGGCCATCGTCCTTGCGGCCAGTAAAGGCCTGGGCAAAGCCATCGCCACCGCATTATCTGCCGAAGGCGCCAAAGTGATTATCGGCTCGCGCGATAAAGACGAGCTGGGCAAAACGGCAACCGAAATACACAAGGCCACCGGCAACCCCGTTACCGCCATCACCATCGATGTTTCCCAAAGCGAATCCATCGAAAACTTTGTAACGGAAGCCGCCTCGGTTTACGGTCGTATCGATATCCTGCTCAACAATGCCGGCGGACCACCGTTTGATAAATTTGAAAACTTCGACGAGATCGCCTGGCAAAAAGCCTTTGAGCTGAACCTGCTGAGCGTAGCACATATGAGCCGTTTAGTTTTGCCTTATTTGAAAAAGTCGGGCAATGGACACATCATTAACATCGTAAGCGGATCGGTGAAATCGGTATTGAATAACGCTGTGCTTTCAACCGCCATGCGCATGGGCATTGTAGGCATGGCCAAACATATGGCGGATGAATTTGGCCCATATAACATTACCGTAAACAACGTAGCGCCCGGCCTTATCCTCACCGACAGGATAAAAGACACCGTACCAAAAGACAAAGACCCCGAAGAAGCATTAAAGGAAAAAGCTAAAAGCATCCCGCTCGGCCGTATCGGCAAACCGGAAGAACTGGCAGCACTGGTTACATTTTTAGCATCGGAAAAAGCAGCTTACATCAGCGGAACGACGATTTCGGTTGACGGCGGTGCAAACAGGGCGATATTTTAAAATAAAAAAGACCGGGCACCGTGCGATACCTTTCCCTAAACTTAGGGAAAGGAGGAGGATAGGGTCAACCAAAGCGGCGACAACCGATAATTTTTAATTCTCACCCCCACGCTGCAACCTTTATCCTCCCGGACGCGTCTTTTTACTATAATTACATAATGAAAAAGCTGATCTTATCCCTCGTTACCTGCACATTTTTGATGGCCACGCATGCCCAAACGCCTGCCAATAAAAAATATTCGCCACAACAATTAAAAGAAGACGTTGAATTCCTGGAAAAGCAAATATTCGATGCCCATGCCAATCCGTTTACCGAGCTGAACAAGCAACAATACCAGCAGGTATTTGACGGTATCGAATCAAAGATCACAGACTCCTTAAACACCACGCAATTTTACAAACAGGTAAAACCTATTTTCTCTTATTTGTCCGACGAGCATTCGGGCATCACAATTGATCCTGCTTTGTTAAATGATACTTATGCAAATCAACCGGTATTTCTTCCATTCAATCTTATTAAAAATGGCAACGACTATTATCTGAACGATGTGCTGAACGCCTCAACCGGCATTGCAAAAGGCGGTAAAATACTACAGATCAACAATGTGCCAATCGCCCAATTGATTGAGCGCTGCGTATATTACACAACCGGCTTTCCCGATCAGCGGCAGGAAAATGCGCTGAAGCAATTTGGCTATTTATTCACCTGGTCGGATGCTCAGCCGCAGCAGCATTATAAAATTTTAACCGATAAAGGCGAGGTAATTATCGATGGGGTGAATATCAAAGAATGGTTTAAATACCTTAACATTGGCACAGGTAATGATTGCCCGCAGCAGATCAGTTATACACGCTATGGCGATGCGGGTTATATCAATTCGTGCACTTTCGTCACGCATAACGACAATGAATTTAATGCGTTGAGCGCTAAGATCGATAGTATATTTAAACTGGTAAAAAGCGATGGGGTAAAATACCTGTTTATCGATGTAAGCCGTAACGGCGGCGGTAATTCATCCGTGGGTGATGTGCTCATACGCAACTTTTATAGCAAACCTTATCGCGATTACCAATGCAACTGGCGACGCAGTGACGAATATTTAAGCCTGATCACCAAATGGGGTATAAAAGACAGCGTTTACACATCCAAAGTACCGGGAAGCATTCTACATTTCGACGCAGATACGATCCGTCCGCCATTAAATAACCCTAACCGTTTCAATGGCAAAATTTACATTATTGTAGGCGACGGCACTTTTTCAAGCGCCATGATGTTTGCCACCATCATAAAGGATAACCATATCGCAGCACTGATCGGTCAAACCCCGCAGAGCGGGCGCCCAAACCATTTTGGCGAATTGTATAATGCCGAACTGCCCAATACCAAACTCAAATACAGGTTCGGGGTGAAGGAATGGATCCGCCCGGCCGGAAAGATTAGCGACAATTATTTACGACCGGATGTGGAGATAGCACCCGGCAAGTATAGCGGTGTTGAACAGATGATAGAAGCAGTGAAAAAATAAATGATCTTTGCCCGTCGCTGCAATCTTACAATCCATTATATTAGCTGTTACTTAATTAATAGCTAACCGGTTATGGTATTCAAAGCTTCTCTTGGACTTTATGATTTCCTGGGTATTTTTAGAAGAAGATTTGTTGAAATCCTGATAGCTGTTGCCTTCATTGCGTTTTTGGAATGGCGCCGGTTATACCATTTGGCCGAAGGTTTCAATTTAACTTTTTGGATATACCAGGCGATAACGTTTGCTTTTTTGATAGCGCTTGCCCTGGTTTACTTTCGCCCGGATCTGATCCTGTTTAACAGCACAGTAACCCAATTTACGATAGAAGGCGAGCATCTTACAATTACTACCGCAGGTGTTAACATCCCTTTGCTGGTAAATAAGCCGTCTTTCCGGCTTAAATTAAAAATGCACCAGTTTGCAAGAAGTAAGGTAAATTTCCCGACAAGGGTATTTTCAAAAACGAAGTACCTCACCTGGGAATTAAGGACCGATGAGCAAACTGTTTATGTGATCGCCCGGTTTTTTACACCGGAGGCATGGGACGAACTTGAAAAGTTTTTATACTGGAAAAATATAGAACCTCTAAGCATATAAGGTCTATTTAAGACTTTACGACACCTGCATTTTCCCGTGCTCTCTTAACCAAAAGCACAACCAAAGAAACGCCAACAATGAGCCCAAAGCCTAATGTAAATCCTTTCAGAAAATCGGCAAGCTTAAGGTTTTTGGCCAACGGCCCCCACATTGCAAAGGCATAAATTATTGCGCAGCCGGCAAATATTAATGCAAAACCTGTTATTCTATTTTTCATAAAGCTAATATAGCTTTTTAGTTCTAATATTGGAAAATACCGCTTTGATAGACACACCCCTGCAACCGCACTTTTCCGTCGCGCCCCCTCTCAAGAGGGGAACTATTACTTTTCGGTTCCCCTCTTGAGAGGGGGCGCGTCAGCTGGTGCGCAAAGGCAGGGGTGTGTTTATCAAACTCTGCCCTACCAAACCGCATTTTGGCACTGTTTTATTGTGTTTTAAGCCAAATATTCCGTAATTTTGCAACCTCTAAAATTGAGGCGTAAAAAATTGAAGTACAAGGAATATAAACAGCTTAACCTGCCTGAAACCGGCAAGCAGATACTCGATTTCTGGAAACAGAATAACATCTTCGAAAAAAGTGTCAGCAGCCGCCCGGCAAGTAACCCGTATACATTTTACGAGGGGCCGCCAAGCGCCAATGGTATGCCCGGCATCCACCACGTAATGGCGCGTTCTATCAAGGATATTTTCTGCCGTTACAAGACGCTGAAAGGCTACCAGGTAAAACGTAAAGGCGGCTGGGATACGCACGGCTTGCCTATAGAGCTGGCGGTTGAAAAAGCGCTGGGAATTACCAAGGACGATATCGGCAAAAAGATCTCTATCGAGGATTACAACGCCGCTTGCCGCAAGGAAGTAATGCGCTATACCGATATCTGGAACGATCTCACCGAAAAAATGGGCTACTGGGTCGACCTGGAAAACCCGTACATCACTTACGAGAACGAATACATCGAGAGCCTTTGGTGGATCCTGAAGGAGCTTTATAACAAAGGCCTGCTGTACAAAGGTTATACCGTACAGCCTTATTCGCCAAAATCGGGTACCGGTTTAAGCTCGCATGAGCTGAACCAGCCGGGTACTTATAAAATGGTGAAGGATACGACAATCGTGGCTCAATTCCATTTAAAGAAAGACCAGCAACATCCGCTGATGCCTGTTTTGTTCGATAGTGTTGGTGGGGACACCAACATCGGGGATGAGGCCGAAGACACTGTGATCCTCGCCTGGACGACCACCCCGTGGACGCTCCCGTCAAACTGCGCCCTCGCTGTTGGCGAGAACATCGATTACGTAAAGATCAGCACTTTCAATCCCTACACTTACGAACCTGTAAGCGTGGTATTGGCAAAAGTGCTGGTGAGCAAATATTTTAAAGTTGAAGGCGAAAACGCTTCGTTTGAAGATTACAAAGGCGGCGATAAGATCATCCCGTGGACGGTTAAAGCCGAATTTAAAGGCTCCGACCTGGTTGGCCTGCGCTATCACCAACTGATGCCTTATGTAACAAACGAAGATCTGGAGAAAAACGCCTTCCGCGTGATCCCGGCTGATTTCGTGACTACTGAGGATGGTACCGGTATCGTACACACCGCCTCTGTTTTTGGTGCGGACGACTTCCGGGCCTGCAAGGAACAGGGCGTACCGTCTGTTTTGGTAAAAGACGAAACAAGTAAGGAAGTGCCATTGGTTGACAAGCAGGGCAAATTTGTAAGCGAGGTAACCGACTTTGCCGGCCGCTATGTAAAGGAAGAATATTACAGCAAAGAAGAGCGTGAGGTTGAAGGTTTTAAACCAACCGACGTGCTCATCTCCATCAAACTGAAGGAAGACAACAAGGCGTTCGACGTAAAGAAATACGAGCACAGCTACCCGCATTCATGGCGTTCGGACGAGCCGATATTGTATTACCCGTTGGATAGCTGGTTCATTAAAACCACAGCCGTTAAGGACAAGCTGGTTGAGCTGAACAAAACCATCAACTGGAAACCGGAATCAACCGGAACAGGCCGTTTTGGTAACTGGCTGGAAAATTTGGTTGACTGGAACCTGTCGCGTTCACGTTATTGGGGCACACCGCTGCCCATCTGGCGCGAAGTAGAAGGCACTGAGGAAAAATGCATCGGTTCAATAGCTGATTTAGAGAGAGAAATTAAAATATCACAGGTTGCCGGGCTGATGCCTGAAGCCTTTGAGCTGGCCGACCTGCACCGCCCTTATGTAGATGATGTGATCCTCACCTCATCAAATGGCAAGGCCATGGTGCGCGAGCCCGACCTGATAGACGTTTGGTTCGACAGCGGCGCCATGCCGTATGCGCAATGGCATTATCCGTTCGAGAACCAGGAAGAATTCAAAAAATCTTACCCGGCAGATTTCATTGCTGAGGGTGTCGACCAAACCCGTGGCTGGTTCTTTACGCTGCATGCCATTGCGGTATTGCTGAGCGAAACCAGCGAGGAGATAAAAGCTGTTAACGCCGAAGTGGGCAACAAAGGCATCGCGTTTAAAAACGTGGTATCAAACGGTTTGGTGCTGGATAAGAACGGCAACAAAATGTCTAAACGCTTGGGCAATGCTGTTGATCCGTTCGAGACCATTAACCAATACGGCCCGGATGCGGCCCGCTGGTACATGATCAGCAATGCATCGCCATGGGATAACCTGAAATTCAATCTCGAGGGTGTTGACGAGGTGCGCCGTAAATTTTTCGGTACGCTGTATAATACCTACTCGTTCTTTTCGCTGTATGCCAATATTGATGGTTTTCAATATAAAGAAGCGGAGATCGACATCAAAAACCGTCCGGAGATCGACCAGTGGATCATCTCCCTGCTCAATACACTGAGCAAGGAAGTTGATGAGTTCTATGCCGATTTCGAGCCAACCAAGGCATCCCGCGCGATACAGGATTTTGTGGATGCGCATTTGAGTAACTGGTACGTGCGTTTAAGCCGCCGCCGTTTCTGGAAATCGGATAACTCCGACGATAAATTATCGGCTTACCAAACGCTGTATACTTGTTTGGTGACTATCGCCAAGCTGATGTCGCCGGTTGCGCCGTTCTTTGCCGACAGGTTGTTTATCGACCTGAACAGCGTCACCCAAAAAGAAAGCTTTGAGTCGGTGCATTTGGCAGATTTCCCTGCTTACAACGAAGCTTTGGTGAACAAGGCTTTAGAAGAGCGCATGCAAATGGCGCAGGATATTTCATCGCTGGTGCTGTCGTTGCGTAAAAAAGTGGGCATTAATGTGAGGCAGCCTTTGAGCAAGATCATGCTGCCGATACTGAATAAAGACTTCGAGCACCAGGTAGAACAGGTGAAGGACCTCATCCTGTCTGAAACCAATATCAAAACTATTGAGTATATTACCGATGCATCAGGGTTTATAAAAAAGAAGGTAAAACCGAATTTTAAAGCATTGGGTGCAAAGGTGGGTAAGGATATGAAAGCGGTGGCTGAAGAAATAAGCAAATTGACACAGGATGATATAGTAAAACTGGAGACAGAAGGCACATTTCAACTGGTCACTAATCACTATTCACTGATCACCACCGACGTCGAGATCATCGCTGAAGATGTTCCGGGATGGCAGGTAGCAAACCTGGGCAAACTAGCTGTTGCTTTAGATGTTACGATAACCAATGAATTAAAACAGGAAGGGTTATCACGCGAGCTGATCAACCGGATACAAAACCTGCGCAAGGATAAAGGATTTGAGGTAACCGACAGGATAAACGTACGTATTAAGCCAAATGGCAGTACATTGATAACCGAAGCCGCTCAAACTAATTTATCCTATATTTGCGCCGAAATTTTAGCCGATACTGTAGTAATTGACAATGAGCTTGTTGCAGGTGACCCTGCTGTTATTGATGATAATGAAATATTGATCGCTATTAGTAAAATATAATAATGAAAGAAGAATCGAATAAAACAAGGTACTCTGACGCAGAACTGAAAGAGTTTAGGGAGTTGTTGATGGACAAACTGCGCATAGCCCGTGAAGAACTGAATGCTTTGGCATCGTCATTGAGCTCGCCAAATGCAAACGGAACTGATGATACTGCCGGTACCTACAAAACACTGGAAGACGGATCGGCTACACTTGAAAAAGAGCAGATAAACCAACTGGCAGCACGCCAGAAAAAATTTATAGAGCAGTTGGAAGCAGCGGTGGTACGTATTGAAAATAAAACTTACGGTGTTTGCCGCGAAACCGGTAAACTGATACCAAAAGAACGCCTGCGTGCAGTACCGCATACTACACTGAGCATGGAAGCAAAAATGAAGCAGAATTAATGAAACCGGCTTACTACAAACCGTTTTTACTCGTCATTTTTATTGTCCTTATCGACCAGATCATCAAAACCTGGGTGCGCACGCATATGATCATGAATGATCCACTCAGCGATGTTCATTTCCTGGGCAGCCATGGCATGCTTCACTATACCGAGAACAACGGTATGGCGTTTGGCATGGAACTGGGTGGCAGTTTCGGCAAACTGGTGCTAACCATTTTTCGCATAGCCGCGGTGTTATCTATCGGTTATGGATTGGTATATCTTATCAAACACAAATATAACCGCGGGCTCATCATGTGCGTGGCGCTGATATTGGCCGGTGCACTGGGTAATATAGTAGATTCTACCTTTTACGGACTGATCTACCAGCATTTACCGGTATTTTATGGCCGTGTGGTGGATATGTTCTATTTTCCGCTATTGTCCGGTAATTTCCCTCAATGGGTACCTATATGGGGCGGTGAAGATTTTGTGTTTTTTCGCCCGATATTTAACTTGGCCGATGCAGCTATTTCGGTGGGGGTTATCCTGATCCTTTTCCGTCAGAAGCATTACTTTAAACGCGAGGTGCCGGAGGTGGAAAGTCCGAATAGTGAGATTGTTGAGGAATAAAGTTAAATTGTAAAAGATAAAAGAAGGCCATATCATTGAATCGATATGGCCTTTTTGATTGGCTGTAATTCGGTAATGTTTTCCGTTTATTAGTTTGTTACTTTATAATTCCGCCACTAATTCTGCTATCCTGTTAGAGATGCCAACTTCGTTATCATACCAGGCAACTACCTTTACTAATTTATCAATGGTTTTGGTAAGGCTGCCATCAACAATTGACGAATGCGTATTGCCAAGAATATCTGATGATACCAATGGTTCTTCGGTATATTCCATAATCCCTTTAAGCGAATTCTCGGCATAATGTTTAAGCAAGCTATTCAGGTCAGCCGCAGATACCTCTTTTTTCAGGTTTACCGACAGGTCTGCAATAGATGCATCAATTACCGGTACACGGTACGAATAGCCATCCATTCTGCCTTTTAAATTTGGCAGCACATCACCTATCGCTTTAGCTGCGCCTGTTGTTGTAGGGATGATGGAATAGGTTGCCGCACGAGCTCTTCTCAAGTCTTTATGGGGCCCATCCTGCAAATTCTGGTCGGCTGTAAACGCATGAACGGTGATCATATAACCAGATTCGATACCAAATTCCTTATCGAGTATATACAATACCGGGGCAATGCCGCCCGTAGTGCAGGAGGCTGTTGAGTAAATTTGATCATTACCTATCAGCTCGTTATTTATGCCGTGTACAATGGTTTTTACGCCGCCGGTTGCCGGCGCCGTAATCAGTACTTTTTTTGCACCGGCATCAATGTGCGCCTGTGCTGCTGCTTTATCTGTAAATCTCCCTGTCGACTCGATCACGACATCTATATCCAACGCTTTCCATGGCAGCTTTTGAGGGTCTCTTTCGCTCAGCAACAGGATGCGTTTTCCGTTTACGATCATGGCATCGGCATCGGCCGCTACTTCGCCCGGAAAACGGCCGTGGGCAGTATCATATTTAAGCAGGTGTGTTAGTGTTTTGAGGTCTGTCAGGTCATTTACCGCCACAACTTCTATTTCCGGTTTGTTTTGTAACGCCCGAAGGGTCATCCGGCCTATCCGGCCAAGCCCATTGATTGCAATTTTCATATTTCTTGTATTATCGGTTAATTTTAATTCGGTTAAACAGTGTTAACTGCTTTCAGCGACGTCCTGAATGCACGGCGGTAATCAGATGGGGTGGTCATCAAATGCCGCAAAAAAGTGCGGCGCATAGAGACAAGACCACCAAGGCCACATTTTTCTGCTACATTTTCAAGGGACATATCAGTATCTTCAAGGTATTTCCGGGCCATTTCAATCCTTAGCTTTTCTATAAATTTGGCCGGGGGCATCCCTGTTTGTTTATGAAACACACGCGTAAAATTTCTTGTGCTCATATTCACATGGTCGGCTATGCGGACGACATCTAATGGTTTGTGCAGGTTTTCGTTAAACCAGGTAAGCAGTTTTGCTGCGATATTTGAACTTTCGTAAGCTGGCAGGAGATTGGCAAACTGTATTTGAAAGCCTGGCCGGTTAAGATAAAAAACTAATCTTCGGGCAACCTGGATGGCAATATCTTTCCCATGATCTTCTTCTACAAGCGCAAGCGCCAGATCAATACCTGAGGACACGCCGCCTGACGTGTAGATGTTCCCATCGGTGGTATAAAACGCATTGGGGTCTACCTGTACAAGCGGGTATTCTTTCTTTAGCCTTTCGCTCATGTCCCAGTGAGTGGTAGCTTTTCTTCCATCCAGCAATCCGGCCCTGGCTAAAACAAAAGCGCCTCCGCAAACCGACGCAATGCGGCGGCGGTTATTTTCAGTTACGGATGACAGCCAATTGAAAAAATCATTGTATTCAGGGTTTTTTAAACCCTTCGAATCATTGCCGGCAATTATCAGGGTATCAACAGGCCCTTCAATTTCCATCGCACTGTGCGTACAATTGATTTCGATCCCGATATCGCTGATAATTTTTTTGTTTGCTGTTGGCGATACGATCCGGACATCGTATCCATGCCGAACTCCGGAAAGTCTTAAAATTTTGTCTGCCTGCATAAAAACATCCGAGGGGCCTGCAAATGTGAGCAGCGCAGCGCCAGACATAGCTACGATAACGATTTGGTTTCGCTCCAGATCATTTGTGCCGACACA
This sequence comes from Bacteroidota bacterium, assembly GCA_013289045.1. Classification (GTDB taxonomy): domain Bacteria; phylum Bacteroidota; class Bacteroidia; order Sphingobacteriales; family Sphingobacteriaceae; genus Mucilaginibacter. The sequence continues at coordinate 84,161 of JABDAU010000004.1, forward strand.
TTGGTCATGATTCATAAAGCAAATATGACTATTGTAAAATTTGTCTCAAAGGACATAAATTATACAATTCAGGCCAAAATGGTTTACAAGATCACATAATTAACCCCTGAAAGGTTTCAAAACCGGCCATTTAAATAATCCACAAAAAAAGAGGCTGCACCATCGTATGTGATACAGCCTCTTTTTAAGATATGCCTTTAACCTTTCTCTTTTTACAAAGACAGCATCTCCACTATCTTCAAAAACTTCTCATTAATATCTATCTTTTGTTTGATGGCTTTCTCGAAAGGCGTGTAAGAGATCTCGTTATGGATAACGCCGATCATTTCATTACGGCGGCCATCGCGTAAAGCTTCAACGGCTGCAACACCTACACGGCTGGCCAATACCCTGTCCTGGCAGGTTGGCTTGCCACCGCGCTGGATGTGGCCAAGTATAGATACTCGCGTATCATAATGCGGGAATTTTTCGGTAACCAAACGGCCCAGCTCAAATGCGCCCCCAACATCGTCACCTTCGGCGGTGATCACGATACGTGATGATTTGTCTTTACGCCCATGCTCAAGCCTGTCGAATAAGCCTGAAAGCCCGGTTTTATTTTCGGGGATCAGGATAGCTTCTGCACCGGCTGCAATACCGGTACGCAGGGCGATAAGGCCCGAGTCGCGGCCCATTACTTCGATGATGAACAGCCTGTCGTGCGATTCGGCGGTGTCGCGGATCTTATCTACCGCATCAACAACGGTGTTAATGGCGGTATCATAACCGATGGTAAAATCCGTACCGGCAAGGTCATTATCAATAGTACCGGGCAAACCAACAATCGGGATGTCATATTCATGCCCAAAAACCCTGGCGCCGGTAAATGTACCATCGCCACCGATACCCACCAGCGCGTCGATACCTTGTTTTTGCAAGTTTTCGTAAGCAATTTTGCGGCCCTCAGGTGTCCGGAACTGCTCGCTGCGGGCAGTTTTAAGGATGGTGCCGCCACGTTGTACGATGTTGGATACCGATTTACGGCCCATCGGCCAGAAATCGCCTTTTATCATACCTTCGTAACCACGGCGAATGCCGGTAACTTGTATATCATAGTAAAGGGCCGCACGTACAACTGCCCTTATGGCAGCATTCATGCCCGGCGCATCGCCGCCCGAAGTATATAAACCAATATTTTTTATCTCAGCCATTTAGCCTTGTATCTGCAGTAAATCAAAGTAACGTGCTCAAACGTTTGCGTAAATCCATTTGGTGTATCATTTACACCATAAATCGCGCAAAAATACATTTATTTTTTAATCGGGATAAGGGAATTTGAGATTTAGTCGTCCACCAAATGTCCACCCTTAAAAAGAGGCCGGTAATAATAACGTAATTGTTACTTGTGTTGGTATGCGGCGATACCGCTTTCTAAAAATTTAAGATAGTGGTCAACGTCAAAATCAGCAGGCGATGGCTGTATGGTCTTACCATCTTTACCTGTAAGCAGGTTTCCGTCGCTGTCCAGGATCACATAAAGCGGCTGCGAGTTGGAGCCAAACCGCGAAGCCTCGATATCACTGGCTTTTTGGCCCATGGTAGTGATCGTTTTATAGCTGTACTTAGAAACGTACTGATCGGCAGGGGCTAATGACGATTTATCATCGTCAACCAATTGCAGCATTACAAAATCATTGCGCAAATGGCCAAAAACCTGCGGATCTATCCACACGCTGTTTTCCATATTGCGGCAATTCACACACGTAAAGCCTGTGAAGTCGATAAAAATAGGTTTATGCAATTTTTTCGATGCCTGCAAAGCCTGGTCATAGTCGTACCATGCTTCAATGCCTTTTATGCTCAGGCTTTTATACAGGTCGGTGTATTTTCGGTTCTTAAAACTGGTATCGGGGGCACTGCCCGAAGACGGACCACCTCCGCCTGGTATTTGCGAAAGATCAAAATCCTGCGTGGCGCGGGGAGGCAGGAAAGCGCTGATGGCTTTCAGCGGCGCGCCCCATAAGCCGGGGATCATATAAATAACAAAGGCAAAAACGATAACCGAAACAAAGAAACGCGGTATAGTTATATGCTGCACTTCGCTGTCGTGCGAGAATTTCAATTTGCCTATCAGGTATAAGCCCAGCAGCAGGCCAAGCGCTATCCATAAAGAAAGGAAGGTCTCACGGTCGAATTTATTCCAATGATAGGCCAGGTCTACATTCAACAAAAACTTAAGTGCAAATGCTAGTTCCAAAAATCCCAATACAACCTTTACGCTATTTAACCAGCCGCCTGATTTTGGCAGACTTTTCAGCGCTGAAGGGAATATGGCAAACGCGGTAAACGGCAACGCTAATGCCGTTGAAAAGCCTAGCATGCCTATGGCCGGGCCAAGGCGGTCACCTTTGGAGGCGGCATCTACCAGCAGCGTGCCGATGATTGGGCCGGTACAGGAGAACGACACTACCACCAGCGTTGCAGCCATAAAAAATAATCCGGCAATACCGCCCTTATCGGCATTAGCATCCAGCTTATTGCCGAGTGATGAAGGCAGGGTGATCTCAAAAGCGCCTAAAAATGATATGCCAAATACAATGAGCAACAAAAAGAAAAACATGTTAAACACGCCGTTGGAGGCGAGCTCGTTAAGCGCGTCCGAACCAAAAATGATAGAAATGAGCATGCCCAGCGCTACGTAAATAACGATGATGGACAGGCCATAGATAAGCGAATGCGAAATACCCTTGGCGCGCGAACCGGCCTTTTTAGTAAAGAAGCTTACTGTTAACGGGAGCAATGGATAGATACATGGCATCAGCACAGCCAGGAAGCCGCCGCCAAGCCCTGTTAAAAATATCTCCCACAACGTTTTCGGCTTATCGCTGCTTAGTTTTGCCTGGTTTGATGCTGCTTCACTTACCTTTTGCGTAATAGCAGCAGCATTTGCCGCAGCATTTTTCGCTTCCATTTGTTTTTTGCGGATGGCGATACTATCGGCAGCAGTAGGGATACTGGTAAACTGCACATCACCTGATGAAACAGTATCGGCTTTTTTTTGCGCCTGTACAGGGTTGTTCATAAACAAACAGCCTGCTACAAGCAAACCTACCCACAAAATGTACTTCATCGCGAAGCGTTTA
>JABDAU010000005.1 GCA_013289045.1 Bacteroidota bacterium
TGTTTCGCATGCTTTTTTGTCGTCTACCGGGATATTTATGTACCCGGAAGGGATGTTACACAGTCCTTCAACCATACATATCGTACCCTATAAAGGATGGACAAAAGTTTCTACCGGGCTGGAGATGGTTAACAATGATCCGTTTATGGTGCATGCCCCAAACTATGATATCCTGTATGATTCGCCCATAGAAGTGGGCGACCAGGATGTGTTTGGGTTTAAAGCAGCCGGGGTAAATTACGAAGTATGTATGTATGGCGGCGGCAATTACGACCGTGAGAAGTTAAAGGAGGACATGGCTAAAATTGTGTTGCAGGAGACGGCTGTGTATGGCGAGAACCCAAATAAGCATTACGTGTTTATCGTGCATAATTATTCGGTAAGCGGCGGTGGTCTGGAGCATTTGAACTCGTGTGTATTGGGCGCCGTGCGCGACAGGTATAATACACCAGCCGGTTACCAAAACTTTTTAACACTGGTTTCGCATGAGCATTTTCATTTGTGGAATGTAAAACGCCTGCGCCCGATTGCATTGGGCCCGTTTGATTATGACAACGAGAATTACACTACCGACCTTTGGATAGCTGAGGGTTTTACTGCTTATTACGAAGACATTATACTGCGCCATGCAGGTATTTTTGATGCGGATACCTATCTGAATGTTTTGGGTAACGATATTAATTTGGTTGAGAATTCTCTTGGCCGCAAATCCCAATCGGTAGCCGAAGCCAGCTACGATGCCTGGATAAAATACTATCGCCCGAATGAGAACACTGCCAATACCAATATTTCTTATTACAGCAAAGGTTCGGTACTGGCTATGCTGCTTGACCTGGAGATCATTAACGATAGCGGCGCTAAACATTCGCTGGATGATGTGATGCGTTACCTATATATTGAATATTATAAGAACAAAAAGCGCGGTTATACTGATGCAGAGTTTAAAGCTGGCCTCGAAAAATTCGCCGGAAAAAATCTGGATGCTTTTTACAAAAAGTATGTAACCGGCGTGGACGACCTCGATTACAACAAATATCTCGGCTATGCCGGCTATAAAATAACCGATCAGCAGGCTGCAAACAACGACCCGTACCTGGGCTTTGCTTCCTCAAATAATGGCGGTAAAATTATTGTTACTTCAGTACAGCGAAACAGCCCGGCCTGGGTAGACGGTATTAACGCAGATGACCAGGTAACCGCCATAGACGGAAAGACCATCAGCACGATGCAGGATGCATTGACCGGTAAAAAGGTTGGCGATAAAATAACTGTTACGGTGTTACGCGACGGTATTTCAATTGACCTGCCGGTAACATTATTGCGTAACCCGCAGGTAAAATACAAGGTTGATTCGGTGGAGAACCCTACTGCGGAGCAAACCGTGGTAAGGAACAAATGGCTGAAACTATAACCAATGGTTAATTTTTAACCCAAAAATGTAAAAACATTTATATTTTTATTTGTTAGTATAGTATTATATTAAGCGTTACTATATGAATTCATTACTTTATATCATTGCCGCAATTTTACTTATCGGCTGGGCCCTGGGCGTATTTATTTACGGTGTAAACGGCATTATACATATTCTGCTTGTTATGGCAATTATCGCAATTGTATTGGGTATTGTAAGAAAGCCTACGGCGATATGAGGTTAGTTCATGGTTTATGGTTCATAGGTCATGGTTATAGTTCACCCTTAGGGATTGGGTAATACTCATTTTCGTACTTCATTATAAGAATAGTCAGCGAGTTTAATTCTTTAAAATCAGCGGTATTTTCTTTTATATCCTTCTGCATCAGCTCATAAACACGGGCAAGCGCTAAGTCATATTGATCCCCATTATCTATTGATTTCAACATAACACGAAAGTAAAAATTCTGCCATTCAAAATTTATCGTTTTGCTACCTTTGTCCTCATGGATAAGTGCGCCGGACTTGAATTTAACCTATTAGAGCAAAACCTCCTATTACTCCCTCAAAAAGCAATTTATTGGCAGGAAGAAAAAGCGCTGATCGTTGCTGATGTGCATTTGGGCAAGGTGGGGCATTTTCGTAAAGCAGGTATTGCCGTACCGCGCGATATGGAGCAGGATGACCTGGCTGTACTATCAGATCTTATCGAAGAATATAACCCGCAAAAGATCTTTTTCCTGGGCGACCTGTTTCACAGCGACATGAATGCCGACTGGGAATGGTTTGTGCTTTGGCGCAGGCATTTCCCCAAATTAGAGATCATCCTGATAAAAGGTAATCATGATATTATCCACGACGGGCATTACCTGGAGCTGAATGTGAAGCTGCATAAATCACTTAAAGTTGGTCCGTTTTTAATGCTGCATCATCCTATCGACAGCATTCAGCAATTAATGGTTGATGGTTACGTGCTTTGCGGGCACATTCACCCGGGGGTGAGCCTTGCAGGACGGGCGCGCCAGCATTTAACATTACCTTGTTTTGCATTTGGCCAAAAACAAGCTATACTGCCTTCATTCGGCAGGTTTACAGGGCGTGTGGCGATACGCGACCAAAAAACCGATCGTATTTTTGCTGTGCTGAAGGATAAGATAATGGCAATAGCCTGAGGGTTATTTAATTTTATTCTTATCCATGTAATCCTGTAATTCTTCAGAAAGTACATTGAACCCTATATTACGCTTGATGATCTTCCAGTCACCATCCACCAAAATATAGCTTGGAATTTTAGTTGCCTGCCAGTTTTTTTCGTTCGGAGAGTCATCGCCTTTCAAATCCGAAATATTTATCCACGTAAGGCCGCCGCTCGATACTGCATTTTTCCATACTTTAGGATCAGTATCAAGCGACACACTCACCACGGTAAAATTCTGGTATGTTTTTAATGGGCTGAAGGAATCATGCAGCAGCTTTGAATGAACGTCCCTGCTCAATTCGTTATCGGCTGTCCAAAACTCCACAAGGGTTATCTTTCCCTTTACCATTTGCGGATCGAATGGCTTGCCATCAATTGTAACACCTGCCAGTTGAGGTGCAACATTTCCCGGTGCAAGCTTTTTCAACCCGTTAAGCTTATCGCCTTCTTCAATACCATCGGCAGTCTTTTTTTGCTCGTCTGTAAATTTTTGATAGATAGGATAACAATCATCTGCATTGCTTTCATAATCCAGTTGCGATAAAATGTGTGCCGCCACTTTACTCTGCGGATATTGGCCCACATACGTTGCGAGCGCTCTGATCTTGTTTTTTTCCTGCTGGTTTAACAGGCTATCGCGTAGATTGCGCGCTTTGGCTATATCATCGGTAGATGAACTTTTATCATTAATCGCATCGGAATATTGTTGCAGGCCCTTTGCAACCGCTGCATTTTGTGTATTGGCAATGGCATAATATTGCGATAGCTCGGTTTGTGTTTCTGATGATGAAGTAATGGCCGGATACCGGCGTGCAGTTTCGGGCTCGGCCGCTATGGTGTAAGTACCCGGCTCAAGGTAAATGTCATAACCTGGAATACGGTTTTGCATAGCGCTGATCTTAATGATGCGCATGGTGTAATATCCTATGGTATCAACCGTAAGATGGAAATCAAATTTCCCGTCTTCAATGTTCCCTGAAAATTTTATGTGACCGTCCTGGTCTTTAATAATGAGCGTACCGCTTGTAAATCCGGTGGCAGTGCCGCTTATTTCGGCAAATTTGTTGCGGCGGCAGCTGCTTAAAACCGCAAGTAAGAGAGCAAGGTATAGGTATTTCATATTTTATAAATAGGCGCTCTAAATATAAAGGAAAGGTAATTAACTCCAAATTATCATCACAGCTTAGATTGTTTCTAAATAATTATTTGTCTGCTAATTAGCCCCCACATTTACAATCTTTTATTATTTAATAAATACTTTTGCGCCAATAAATCTGATTCTGTAATGAGCGAATTTAAACAAACCTTTAACTCATCGCTGGGCAAAAAGCTCATCATGGCTTTAACGGGCTTGTTCCTGTGCACGTTTTTAATTGTGCACCTGGGCGGCAACCTGTTACTGTTCAAAAACGACGATGGTTTTGGCTTTAATGTTTACGCCAATTTTCTTACGCATTTTCCGCCGATAGAAGTTGTGGCGTATCTCCTTTACCTGTGCATTGTTGTGCACGCCATTTATGCGCTGGTGCTTACCGTTAAAAACCGACGCGCAAGGCCTGTGGGCTATGCAGTGGTAAACAAATCGCCTGCAAGCTGGTCGTCAAAAAACATGGGACTTTTGGGTTCAGTGCTGCTGTTGTTCCTTGTTATACACATGGGCAATTTTTGGTATACTTATAAGTATACGCATAACGTAGGCTATAAGGAATACCGTACAGACCTGTCATCAGGTATTACTACATCAAGCAACTTTACACCATTATCTCCGGATTTTGAAAACTCGGTACAAACTGCAAACAATACCGAAATTGTCCGTGTAAAGGACCTGCATGCTACGGTAGCATTTGTTTTCCATAACATTTGGTATGTGCTGATCTATGTGATCGCAATGGGTGCGGTATCGTTTCACTTATTGCATGGTTTCCAAAGCGCATTTCGCACACTTGGCTGGGTGCACCGTAAGTACACGCCTATTGTTGAGTTTATCGGCACATGGCTTTTTGCCGTGATCATACCTGTAGGTTTCGCTTTGATGCCGATCGTTTATTATTTCTGTAGATAATTATAACTCACAAAACATAAAGAACATGAGTTTAGATGCTAAAATTCCTGAAGGCCCATTAGCCGAAAAATGGAGCAAGCATAAATTTAATTTAAAGCTGGTTAACCCTGCCAACAAGCGTAAGTACGACATAATAGTTGTAGGTACCGGTTTGGCCGGTGCATCAGCTGCGGCAACGCTGGCCGAGCTGGGCTACAATGTGAAAGCATTCTGTTTCCAGGATAGCCCGCGCCGTGCGCACTCAATTGCTGCGCAGGGTGGTATAAACGCTGCTAAAAATTACCAGAACGACGGTGACAGTGTTTACCGCTTATTTTATGATACCATAAAGGGTGGTGACTTCCGCGCACGTGAGGCCAACGTTTACCGTTTGGCTGAAGTATCGGTGAACATCATCGACCAGTGTGTTGCACAAGGCGTACCATTCGCACGCGAATACGGCGGCTTGCTGGATAACCGTTCATTCGGTGGTGCGCAAGTATCGCGTACATTCTACGCCCGCGGCCAAACGGGACAGCAGTTATTACTGGGTGCATACTCGGCATTGAACCGCCAGATCCACCACGGTAAAGTGAAAATGTACACCCGTACCGAAATGCTTGACGTGGTATTAGTAGACGGCGAAGCACGCGGCATAGTAACCCGCAGCTTAACGACCGGCGCCATCGAAACACACAGCGGTCATGCCGTATTGTTGTGTACCGGCGGTTACGGTAACGTATTCTACCTGTCAACCAACGCAGCAGGATCGAACGTAACTGCTGCATGGCGCGCGCACAAACGCGGAGCTTACTTTGGCAATCCTTGCTACACGCAGATCCATCCTACCTGTATCCCGGTAACGGGCGATCACCAATCGAAACTGACATTGATGTCGGAATCGCTGCGTAATGATGGTCGTGTTTGGGCACCTAAAACGGTTGAGACCGCTGAGAAGCTGCGCAAAGGCCAATTGAAAGCCAGCGACATAAAAGACGAAGACAGGGACTACTTCCTGGAAAGAAAATACCCGGCATTTGGTAACCTTGTTCCGCGCGACGTGGCATCACGTAACGCGAAGGAAATGGTTGACGAGAACCGCGGCGTAGGCGCATCGGGGTTTGCCGTGTTCCTTGACTTTTCGGATGCCATAAAACGTTTGGGTAAAGATACAGTGGCTGCCAAATATGGTAACCTGTTTGATATGTATTACCAGATCACCGATGAGGACCCGTATACGCAGCCAATGCGTATCTATCCTGCGGTGCATTATACAATGGGCGGCCTTTGGGTTGATTATAACCTGATGACCAACGTACCGGGCCTTTACGCTTTAGGCGAATGTAACTTCTCCGATCACGGCGCGAACCGCCTTGGAGCTTCGGCGCTGATGCAGGGTTTGGCGGATGGTTATTTCGTGATCCCCTATACTATTGGTGATTACCTGGCGAAGATCGGCCCTAAAGCGGTTGATACCAATCACCCCGCTTTTGAAGAAACCAAGCAGAGTGTGCTTGCATATGTAAATAAACTATTAGCGCTAAAAGGCAATAAAACCGTTAACGAATACCACCGTGAACTTGGCCACATTATGTGGGAATATTGCGGCATGGCGCGTACCGAAGAAGGCCTGACCAAAGCACTTGGCCTGATCCAGGCATTGCGTGCCGATTTCTGGGTGAATGCCAAAGTGGTTGGCGAGAACGAAGAAGTTAACCCGGCGCTTGAAAAAGCAGGTCGCGTAGCTGACTTCCTCGAATTAGGCGAGCTAATGGTAAGAGACGCGCTGATGCGTAAGGAATCATGCGGTGGCCACTTCAGGCTGGAATCGCAGACACCTGATGGCGAAGCGCTGCGTGACGATGAGCACTTTGCTTTCGTTGCTGCCTGGGAGTATAAGGGTGATAACCAGCCGGAGGAGCTACATAAAGAGGCCTTGGAATTCGAATATGTTCACCTAACACAAAGAAATTACGCTTAAGGAAATGCTTAATGATGCTGCGTTGATAAAGCTGTTGAAGCAGGCGTATTCGGCCGAAAAGGCCGCTGCATTTGCTTACCAGGGACACGCAGGATCAGTAAGGGATAAAACGGAAAAAGAATCTATCAGGCAAATTGAGATTGATGAGTGGAACCATCGGGAAGAGGTGCTAAAACTGATGAATATACACCAGGTACCTGTTTCAAAATGGTACGAGGTGAAGAATTATTTTATCGGGAAAACCATCAGCGTAAGCTGTTACCTTATTGGCTGGTTTATGCCATTTTATTTTGCCGGGAACCTGGAAAGCGGAAATGTATGCGAATACGTACGCATGAAGCGGCTTTTTAATGCGCAGGGAATAACCGAGCATGATGCCATTTTATACGAAATGAGCCTAAAGGAAAAGGAACATGAAGTATATTTTTATGAGCAGATAGCAGACAGTAAAATGCTTCCATTCTTTGAAAGGCTATTTTCATGGGGGAAGAACAAAAGAAAAAATGATATCGACCTTGAAAAGGGTTTTTATATTGAGGATACGAATACATATTGCGAAGGCTTTGGAGAGAAGGGCGAGAAACAGCCACTTAAAAAACTCCAGGATCACAGCGATATAACGAATTAATAAGATTGACACCTGGTTTGAATTAACCTTCAAACCTAAAAAATAGAGATATGGGAAATATGAACCTCACCCTAAAAGTATGGCGCCAGAAAAACGCGCAAACGCCGGGTAAATTTGTAACCTATAAGGCTGAAGGTATTTCACCGGATATGTCGTTCCTGGAAATGCTGGATGTGGTGAACGAAAGCCTGATCCTGAAAAGCGAGGAACCGATCCATTTCGACCACGATTGTCGCGAAGGTATTTGCGGGATGTGCTCGCTGTATATCAACGGTCACCCGCATGGGCCAAAAAGGGCTATCACTACCTGCCAGCTACACATGCGCAGCTTTAAGGATGGTGAAACCATAACCATTGAACCATGGCGCGCAGCACCATTCCCGGTAATAAAGGATTTGGCGGTTGACCGCTCTGCCTTCGACCGTATTCAACAGGCCGGCGGTTATGTTTCTGTAAACACCGGCGGCGTACCTGATGCCAACGAAATACTGATACCAAAAGTAATTGCCGACGAAGCCTTCAACTCTGCTACCTGCATTGGTTGCGGCGCTTGTGTGGCTGCTTGTAAAAATGCTTCGGCTATGCTGTTCGTTTCGGCAAAGGTATCACAGTTCGCGATGCTGCCGCAAGGTCAGACCGAACGCTGGAGCCGCGTACAAAAAATGGTAGCGCAGATGGACGAAGAAGGTTTCGGTAATTGCACCAATACCGGCGCTTGCGAAGCCGAATGCCCAAAAGAGATCCAGCTCACCAACATCAGCCGCATGAACAATGATTATTTCAGTGCCAAGTTGTTCCGTGAGGAGCATGCGCATGAGGAATAGTCTGATAGCACGCCTCTAATTTATTCTTATATAGCAAAGGCTCCCGGTTTGGGGGCCTTTTGCGTTTTGAAACTGTAGTCTTCGACTACCTTTCCAAACTCTATTTATTTTTTATCTTTAACTGTTTTAACATCCATCATCATTACAAAATGAAGAACCGATCAATTCTTTTACTATTTGTGTTACTTTCGGCTATGGCAGCGAATGCGCAAAATGTGTTAACCCCTGAATTATTATGGAAGCTTGGTCGTGTAAGCGGCAAGGGCATTTCTAAAGACGGCAAATACGTTATTTACACCGTGGGTACGCCTGATGTGGCGGCCAACAAGGTAAATAGCAAAACTTACGCTATACCGCTTGTTGGTGGCGTACCTGATATTGTGATGGATGAAAACGCCTGGCTCACCAGCGACCGCATCTCACCAGATGGCAAATATAAGATCAGCAGTGTGGATGTAAAGGTGGTGAAGGTTGCAGGTTCTGATTATTATCCTGACCTGAAAAAGAGCAATGTGCTTATCTATAACAGTCTTAATTACCGCCATTGGGATACCTGGGAAGATGGCAAATTTGGCCATGTGATGGTAGCGCCGTTAGTGGACGGCAAACCCGGCAAGGCAAAGGATATTATGCCGAATGAACCCTATGACTGTCCGCTGAAACCAGATGGCGGCGATGAGGACTTTGTTTGGAGCGCCGACAGCAAAAAGGTGGTTTATGCCTGCAAAAAGAAATTCGGTACCGAGTATGCCATCAGCACCAATACTGATATTTATGCTTATGATGTAGCCACAGGCGAAACCACCAACCTAACTGCCGACAACCCGGGCTACGACCTGCAGCCTTCCTTCAACAAAAAGAACCAGATGGCCTGGCTGCAAATGAAACGCGACGGCTATGAAAGTGATAAACAGGACCTGATCGTAACCAATGGTACTACCAAAATAAACTTAACCGCTCAGAATGACCAGATCCATGTAGAAGGCTACAAATGGGCTGAGGATGGTAAAAGTATCTTCTTTACTGCGCCTATAAACGGTACGCTGCAATTATTCAGCGTCAATAATCCGCTGGGCAGCAGTGTGCAGCCGGTAATAAAACAAGTTACCAGCGGCGATTTTGATGTGGATGGCATTGTGGGCCAGAAAGGTAACATGGTTGTGGTATCCCGCTCTGATTTTAACCATGCTAATGAGCTTTATACCGTGAACATCAGCAACGGACAAATGGCACAGCTTACGCATGTGAATGATGCCCTGTACAGCAACATAGCTATGTGCAAAACGGAGCGCCGCTTTGTAAAAACGGTTGATGATAAGCAAATGCTGGTTTGGGTGATCTACCCGCCGAATTTTGATCCTGCAAAGAAATATCCTGCATTGTTGTATTGCCAGGGCGGCCCGCAAAGCGCTTTAACACAGTTCTATTCCTTCAGGTGGAACATGCAGCTGATGGCATCGAACGGGTATATTATCGTAGCGCCAAACCGCCGTGGTATGCCGGGCTATGGTACTGCGTGGAATGAGGCGATCAGTAAAGACCACGGCGGCCTTGCGATGCAGGATTATTTGAACGCGACCGATAATATTGCAAAAGAGCCTTTTGTGGATAAAACCCGTTTGGGTTGTGTTGGCGCAAGCTATGGCGGTTATTCGGTTTACATGCTGGCGGGGATACATAAAAAACGTTTCAAAACCTTTATTGCGCATGATGGGATCTTCGATTTCCGCAGCATGTATGGCACTACCGAAGAAATGTGGTTCCCGAACTGGGATTATGGCGGCCCTTACTGGGATAAAGACAATGCCGCAGCGCAGAAATCATACAAAGAATTTTCGCCAAGCAATTTCGTAGCAAACTGGGATACGCCAATGCTGATCTTCCATGGTGAGAAGGATTACCGTGTTCCATTGGAGCAAGGCATGCAAGCTTTCCAGGCAGCACAATTGCGTGGTATAAAGAGCCGCATGATAGTAATGCAAGATGAGAACCATTGGGTGCTGCATGCGCAAAATGCGCTGATCTGGCAGCATGAGTTTTTTAAATGGCTACAGGAGACGCTTTAAAAAAGTGGCAGTAGCGATAGCAGTGACAGCCGTAATTGCCACCACGCATTAACTTAGTTAGTTTGCAGTTTTGAGTTAGCAGTTGGCAGACTATTTGCAACCACGCATTAACTTACGAAGTTTTAAAAACTTCGTAAGTTTGGTTTGACCCAAAGCTTATCTGAATATAACTCGCTCGCATATCCAGACTTACGAAGTTTTTAAAACTTCGTAAGTCAATATCTGGTCAATATCTATTGGCCTTTTACCTTTCCCCTTCTTCCTCCAACTGTCTGTTCAATTCCTCCAGTTTAGCTATCGTATCGATAAGCGGTTTTTGTTTGCGTTTAACGCCGCGCGGTCTCAGGTAAAAGCCGGCAAACAATATCCACCCAAAAACTACGGAGTAGGTCAATACGCCATTCCACAGGCCGTGTATAAATTGCATTAGGTAAAGCCCCATCCCTATGCAAAGCAGCGCGAAGTAGATATTGATCATTACCCGGTTCAGGAAATCCTGCTTGCGCTTTATGGTAATGAGCTGCTCCAGGTACTCATGTGTGCTGATAGCGAAGTTTGTTTTAAAAAGCACCGGCATCATACGGTTATGAACAACTAAATACATCAGCATGCCCATCACCATAATAGCTATGCCAATTTTGGTGGTAGGCAGTTCATGCGGGATCGTAGAACCGATGTAAATAATAAATGCGGATACGGCTAACAACAAAAAATTCTGCAGTATTAGTTTAATAAGCGTTTTGCGCTTAATATCATCGGCTTTTTTAAATAGCTGTTTCATATCAGGCATTTCCGTTGCCTCCTGCTTATGCCATAGTGTTTTCAGGTCCATTTCAGTCTTCATATCCTTCAAATTTTTTGGCCAGTTTTTCTTTTATGCGGAATACTTTTACGCGGATGTTGGTTTCGGACAAGCCTACGATCTTTGCTATCTCTGCCTGTTTTACATCCTCCAACTCCAGCGAGATAATGATACGGTCGGTTTCAGGCAGCTCAGCTATACATTTGTACAGGAACTGCACCTGCGGTTCCTTGCTGGGCTCGTTATGCTCGGCCATTTGCTCCGGCATCTCCGAACGAGGCATGCGGTTCTGGCGCTCTATCTGCCGCAGGCAATGGTTCGACGCAATGCGGAAGATCCAGGTACCGATGGCTGCTTCATGCCTGAATTTGGGCAGCTGCTGCCATATGGTAACAAAGGTCTCCTGTGCTATGTCCTTCGCCCAGTCGTGGTCGTTCACATAACCCATACAGATACGGAAAACCTTGTTCCAGTAAGTCTTATAAATATCGTCGAAACTCATTGGCTTACCGTAAAGGGCGATTTATTGATCATAAGATGGCTGTTAGATACGATGACGGGCAAAATGCTACACCTGGAAATTTAAAAAGATAGATATTATTGGTAATATTAAGAACAAGCGATATAAAACGTATATTTAGGGCTGAAAAATCTGCTAGCAGATATCCGTTGTATTGTCCCGTTTCCCCTATTAACGTATGTCAACAAAATCAACAAAAGTATGCCCGAGATGCCAGAACGGCACTTTGAGTTCCCGTGTTAAGCGAAGCTTTTTTGTGAAATACATTTTATTCTGGCTACCATATAAGCGGTACAAATGCTCGTACTGCGGCGAGAAAACCTATGTACTGTCATCAAGGTCTTCGAAAAACAAGTTGGAAGCTGTTTAGCCCGGTAGTATCTTAATATTATGATGGTTTAGTGCGTATCCGCTTATACCAGCCGATAATGCGCCACAACCTACCGGCGCTCAATAATAGCCCTATAGCAAACAGTGCTGCTGCTACAGCACCTTTGGCAGATGAAAATGCGCCTGCAAGCGCTATTACATAAACCGTTACAGGAAATATCAAGCCAATACACAATCCTGGGATACCTAAAGGGATCTTAAACGGACGGTGCGTTTCCGGTTCTTTTATGCGTAACCGGATGAGCGCAATGTATTCCAACGCGAGGCCAGCACCGTAAATGGTTACATCGATGATGAGCAGGTCAGTAAATCCCCATAGCACCATGCCGCTTACCACTACCGAGCAAACGATGATGGATATATATGGCGTTTTAAAACGCTTATGCCTTTTGTTGAGTTTAGCTGGCAGTAATTCATCTTCGGCCATAACCATCGGCACGCGCGATACCGAAAGCAGTACCGAAGCGTAGATACCTATCGCGCTGGCCATGCCGCCTATGGCTATCAAAGCGCCCAGCCATCGCCCGCTGATCACTTCACCCAGCACCGGGAAACCCTCATTTGATAGCTTCGCTGCGTTGATGCCTGATAATTGTGATACCCATATCACCAGGAAATAAACAACGATAACCAGCGCGAATGCGCTCAGTGTGGATACGAGGTACGAGCGGATAGGATTTTCTACCTCCTCAGCGTAGGTAGTGGTGTTGTCCCACCCGAGGCAGTTCCACATTACGGTATAAAGCGCCATGCCCAGCGATGGCAGTGTGATGCCTTTTAATGATGGTGAAGGCAATGTCAAGCCGCCGGTGTGATGGTAAAAAGCAAGTCCCACTAAAATAACGAACGGCGTGAGCACGATGGCGCCAAGGATAAGCGACACCTTGCCCACGGGTACTATCCCCAAAATATTCAGCCCGGCCGACGACCAGATGAACGCGAGACATATGAAATATCTCTGGTAAGCATTGATATCGGGCACAAAATAACCGAGGTAGGTAACGAAAAGAACGGGATAAATGGCAAGGTCGACAAAGGTATAGAGCCACGTCCACCAGCCCTCGTAAAATCCCCAGCGGGTGCCGAGTGCATATTTTACCCACTTGTAATAACCGCCGGTAACGGGCATCATGCTATTTAGCTCCAATACGGTGAATATGGCGGGGATATCCCAGCACAGCGGCGTAAGTAGCAGCAATAGTAATGCACCATGCTGCCCGGCAAAACCCAGCAACGGCTCGAGCCCGTAAGGCCCACCGGAAACGGTAAAGAAAACAACAGCAACGAGCTGAATGATACGGATCTTTTTCAAGCGCGGATAATTACGGCCTAAACATAATTATTATCCGCAAAAAATATCACATCTGCGGCAGCCAGGCGAGGTTATATCGCATCAAAAGCTTCACAAGCACCGTTGTGGCGATATAACTGATAACAAAGCTGGCGAAATTGAGCAGCAGGATATTGTACACATTGTAGGAGAAAAAGCTGATGCCAAAGCTGTTGGTTAACCATTGCTCCAGGACACCTACAATGATAAAAGTAAAAAGACTGTGATAAAGATAAATGCCGTAAGTTTCTTTACGCGGGTTCAAGATGCCAAAATTTGGCGGTTTTTGGCAGCAGCTTACAATGAGCGCGAAAAATGCCACCGAATACAACTGGTTGGTTACGCGCAGGGTGTTAAGCGTTTCGGTGATATGGGTGTGATAGAACATATACCGGCTTTCGAAACAGCTGAGGATATAGCAAAAAAGCAATACCCCACCGGTGACCAGCGGACCTGCGCTTTGCATACCGGCAATAAGGTTCTTCTTTTTAAAATACATGCCCAGCCACATGTAAAATATAAACCCGGTGAGGGCGGTGGTGTGCGTATGGGTATTGCCTGCGTAAACATTGTACCAGGTGTTCCATAGCGTGAGGAGGAACAAGATCCCGCCAAAGTAAACGGACGATGAATATTTGGAAAAGCAAACGATGACCAGCAGGCACAGCAAATAATTAGGGATATACCAAAATGGCGAATACAGCATTACGTATTTAAATATCTCGATTATATATGCTAAAGTAATGTGCTGCCCGGATGTAAAATACTTTTGCAGTGCCAGGCCAGCTATAAATATTGCCAGCGCCAGCACATAAGGAATGGCAATGACCTTGAGCCGGCGAAGGTAATAGGCAAAAGGCGAGCTTTCGATACTTTTATCGGCCAGTAAAAATCCGGCTATCAGGAAGTAGCAGATGGTTGAGAATTTGAACAGCTGCTTTACATAAAGGTAGTATTCGGCGTGGTTGACATGATGGAGGAATTCGTTTGTCTCCATTCCCTTCATCGGTACATAGCTGTGAATGTATACAATGCCGATGGTTGCCAGGAACCTGATCATATCCACAAAAGCATAGCTTACTTTGTCGAATGTTTTTGGCTTATCAACTACCGGGTTGGCAATGGCTAACTGGATTGGAGGAGTTGGATCATGAGGGGGCATGTACCGTGTGATATATAAACAATACTACGATTTTTTTATCACTAAAAGTTGTGATACTGAATATTTTAATGATATTCTAATACTTATAATATGGTGGGTTAATTATTATCGCCCCAATTGTAAAATCCGTCTTACAATCATTAAATTAATTGTCAATTATACACTTTTATTTATAGCTTTACTTATCCAATTGTAACGCTATGAAGAAATCAATAAACATCAATGCTTATTTGCCTAATGCTGCGCGTTTATTAGCGTGTGCAATAATGGCTTGCCTGGTAACATTAACTGTTAATGGTCAGGGCCGCAGGTTCCGCAAACCGCCGCCGGCCGGGCAACCTGCCGAGATACAGCTAACCCCTTACAAAACTACCATGCTGGGTGATGGCAAAGATACCGCGCTCATCAGCGTAAAGATCATCGACAGGGATGGTAAAGAAGTGGCCGATGCCAAAAAGGTGATCACTTTTCATATAAATGGCGATGCGAAGATCATCAACATCCATGGCGTAACGGGAAAAAGCGGCCCGGATACGGCTTTGCAGGTGCCTGTTACCGGAGGCTGCTGGGTAGTATTGCAGGCAGGCCCTACTCGAGGCATCATCAAACTGGATGTAACAGCAGATACTTTATGGAAAGGGTCGACCGAGATCCATACCGTACAGCCCGGCACGCCTCACCCGGTTACCACTGCCAATTACACGCCACATAAGGTAAAAGACAAAGTTTTAGGCGCCGATATTTCCCACCTGCCTGAATTGGAAGCGCACGGGATGAAATTTTCGGATAATGGTGTTCAGGGCGATGCCATCGCGATCATGAAGGCGCATGGGTTTAATTATATCCGCCTGCGGATATTTAATGAGCCGGCGAACCCGAAAGGCTATTCACCCAAATTAGGCTTTTGCGACCTGGCGCATACCATGGCTATGGCCAAACGCATAAAGGCAGCAGGCATGAAATTCCTGCTTGATTTCCATTACAGCGATTACTGGGCCGATCCGCAGCAGCAGAATAAACCGCTGGCATGGGTTGGCGAAGATTTTCCTTCGCTTAACAAATCGCTTTACGACTGGACGGTCAAGGTAATGACCTCGCTGAAAGACCAGGGCACCACGCCCGATATGGTACAAGTGGGCAACGAAATAAACCACGGCATGGACTGGCCCGATGGCGAGATCGGTAACCTCGACAGCCTGGCGCAGCTGATCTATTCGGGGGTAAAAGGAGTACGTGAGGTAAGTCCGTCGACCATTATTATGCTGCACATAGCGCTTGGCGGTCAGAATGCCGAGGCACGCTTCTTTGTGGATAATATGCTTGCGCGTAAGGTTCCTTTTGATGTGATAGGCCTCTCCTATTATCCAAAATGGCACGGCACGCCTGAGGATCTTAAAAATAATATGGCTGATCTCTCAACCCGCTATAAACAACAAGTGATGGTAGCGGAATACTCGCAACTGAAAAAGGAGGTGAACGATATTGCGTTTACCGCGCCGGGCAAAAAGGGTGTTGGCTCATTCATTTGGGAACCGATAAACAGCTGGGAAGGTATTTTCGACAGGGACGGGAAAGCTAACCAGTTTATGAATGTGTACGACGGATTGGCGAAGGAATATGTGAAGTAGGTGGGGAGTGATTGGTGGGTAGTAGAATTACTTTGCGACTACCCGCGTTAGATTCTGTGTTAATATGCAAGTATTGAATTGATTTTTTTATTTTTGAGACTTAAGGCGGCTTTATGTCAGCCTGTTTAGGGCAGTCCTTCTATGAGGTGACTGCTCTAACTATTTTCGACCATTTCCTGTAAATAGCCTTTTTGATAAGGCTTATTGGTTTTGTAAATCGTGTAGGCCATTTCCAATAGTTTTCTTTGCACAGCTACTGCACCTTTCATTTTTATGCCGTTCCGGGATACCACCCTAACGAATACGGCCTTATACCTTTCAGAATGTCTTATGGCGGACAATGCAGGCAGGTGCATAGCCTTCCGCAGATGTTTATTCCCCCGTTTTGATATTTTGGGTTTGCCTTTGACCGAAGTGCCTGATTCTTTTTCCCTGACATCCAACCCGGCATAGCTGGTCAGTTGCTTTTTGCTCCGGATCAGTTCAAACCCGTTGGTCTCTGCCAGGATCACTGCTGCTGTCAGCAATCCGATACCGGGGATAGTGGTGATCATATCAAGCGCTGCTTTGACCCCCTTATCATTATTTATGGCTCCCCTGATCTCTGTCAATACCTCTTTGAGCTGGCCATCGACCATCTTTATCCTGTCCTGCATTCTGCGGATGGTATCATCTCCCGGAAAAGCTTCCGATAGTTCAGCATGTAACTGATTCTTGATGATGGTTCTCTCCGTAACGAGCTGTGAGCGCTCACGGGTCAGTTGCCGCAGGCTTCTATATACCCGTTTTGGCGGCACCCAGTTATCCAGTTGCTTTTCCATCCCGAACATGGCTATGGCCGCCGACATGGATTTGTCCGTTACCGTTTTGATTTCCAGTGTCCTGAAAAAGTTAGATATCTTATTGGGCATAACGATACTGACCGAATAGCTTTTATCGAAAAGATAATAAGCCAGTGATTCATGATAAACACCAGTGGCCTCCATGACAAACCGCAACGGATAAGCTTGGTCAGTATGCTTGCTTATCCAGCTTATAAGCGCCATAAAACCACCTTTAGTATTGGCAAAAGTCTTATTTGCATATACAGTCATTGCTGCCATATCATCCATTTTGCCTAAGGATACCACTAACTCTTTTTGGGCTACATCGATACCCACTACCTGTTTTAATAACCTGTTTGTCATTGATAAAAGTGTTTGAGCTTTTATAAGTGAAAACCTTTCTTCGTCGTTCCTCCTGTCTGGTTATCCTGGATATACTGCTTAGCCGTATTCCTTACATTCTGTTCCAACTCAAAAAAGTAAAAGGATGAGGCTTTATCTAACGCTCAACATGCCTGTAGCTGTTTGGGATTGCTGCGCTCTCATCCTTTTCACTCATAAAATCTATGCAATATTATGCTTTTACAAACATAGGAGGGATAGTAGTGGAAAGCCCGGAGCGCAGCGAGGACTTGCAACGGATAGCCCGACCCACAGGGGAACGCCCTAAATATTTTACCTTTGTTTGTTGCCTGTGGGGACACAGGCAACGGGGATGAAGTGATTTTTTCGATAATCAGACTTACGAAGTTTTAAAAACTTCGTAAGTCAATGTCTGGTGAAATGTACTCTTCACCTAATCTCCAATACCTGATCACCAACTCAAACCCTTTCCCATTTACAGCGTTAATACTTATCCATAAACACATTGACTATGAGATCGATCTGGAAAGGTTCTATCGGGTTTGGGTTGGTTAGCATTCCCATCAAATTGTTCTCGGCGGTGCAAAGCAGCTCGCTTGACCTGGATATGCTGGATAGCCGCGATCATGCGCGTATCCGTTACCAGCGGGTGAACGAGCATACGCACAAGGAAGTTCCGTTTGATAAAATTGTAAAGGGCTACAAGCTGGATGATGATTATGTGATCCTTGAAGAGAAAGACTATGAGCTTGCCGCGCCAGAAAAGAGCAAGGTGATAGAAATTGAAAGCTTTGTGGATATGGACGATGTTGACCCGATGTATTATGAAACCTCCTATTACACCGAGCCGGATACGAAAAATAACAAAGCTTATGCGCTTTTGACGCAGGCGCTTATCAAGTCTAAAAAGGCTGGGTTAGCTCGCTTTGTGCTGCGCAGCACGCAGAATTTGTGTATCGTTCACCCGGTGGGCAATGTGCTTACGGTAACGCGTATACGGTATGCACAGCAGATCCGCAGTACTGATGACCTGAATGTGCCGGGCAATGTGGAGCTTAACAAAAAAGAACTGGATATGGGGATGGCGCTCATCAATCAATACGCCGCCAAATTCGATATCTCTAAGTTTAAGGATGATTATAATGATGAACTGCTCAAGATCATTCATGATAAAGCGAAGGGGAAACATCCTACTATCAAGAAACTCAAGCCGCATAAAACGGATAATACAGACCTGTATGATCAGTTAATGGCGAGTTTGAATGTGAAGAAGGGGGCGTGAGAACCAGCACCGTCATTGCTGTAAAGGTCAGATAATTCTGTTACCGAATTATCTGACCTTTACAGCAATGACGTAGTAGTATATGCTAATCGAAATACCTACCCGATCAACTCCTTCGGAAACACCAGTTTAAACACACTCCCCACTCCTTTTTCCGATTTTACATCGATCTTGATGTGATGGAAATCAGCAATGGAATGTACGATGGGCAAACCCAGGCCGAAGCTTTCTTGCTGTAATGACTGGCGCAGTTTTTTGAAGCGGTTGAAGATGTAGGGCAGGTCTTCGGGACTAATGCCTATGCCGGTATCAGTTATTTTTACGGAGTAAGTATTGTTTTCGCGAAGTGCTTCGATGTTTATTTCGCCGCCTTCTTTGTTGTATTTTATGGCGTTGTTGATGAGGTTGAAGAACAGGTTGTATAACAGGAATTTGTTGATCTTTACCAGCGTCCAGTCTTCTGCAATTGAAATATTGAGGGTGATGTTCTTGTCCTGCAGGCGGATGGATATTTCTTCATTTATCTCGTGTAACAGTGCACAAAGGGTGATACTGTCTTCCCGCAGGAACTGGTCGTTCTCGATCTGCGAGATCAACAACAATGTTTTGGTAATGCTTTTAAGGCGGTACAGTATTTTTTGCAATTCGAGCAAGCGAAGTTTTACCTCGTCTGAGATTTCTTCAGACTCAAACATATTCTCGATCTTCGATTGCAGGATGGAGATCGGGGTCATCAGCTCGTGCGAGGCATTGGAGATAAACTCACGCTCCTTTTGAAACGTACTTTCGATGGTGCGGATCATTTTATGGATGCTGATATCAAGATATTGAAAATCTTCCGTAGAGGTTTCCACCTGTTTATAGCTGCCAAAATTAGGGAACTTTTGCCCGATAAGCTTGGTTTTAATGATACGCCCCAACGGCCGGAGCACATAGTCGGAATATAACTGGTCTGCAGCTATGGTCAGGATGATCATTCCCACCAAAATCACAAACGCCACACTTTGCAACGGGGCAGATCGTTCATTTACCGTATCCTGGCTGATACCGATCTCGAGCAAATAATTCTTCTTCGCCACCAAAAAATTATAGCTCAATATACGGTACTGGATGGTATCGCCCTCTATCCTGCGCGGCTCGGTTTTGATCGTATTTAGATGATCGGTGATCGTATCTTCCTCAAGGTTATAATACTCCTCTTTCAAGGGCGAGTAAGCTGCATACGCATAATCCTTTACCCCGTATGTCCGGATGATTTTCAGCAATTTAGTCTTCTGCTTTTGCAGTTTATTATCGGTAAAATTCTGGTTAATGTTGCGGATGAGTACCGGCAGCAACAAAACAAACAGGGTTACAATTACCAGTTTTGATATGGTATTGAACAGCGTGAGTTTTGTTTTGAGCTTCAATGCGCTAAGCGTTAATTTTAACTTTATAACCTAAGCCGCGCACGGTTTCCAGCCAATCGGTTGTGGCGTAAGCGTTTAGTTTTTTGCGGATATTTTTGATGTGGGCGTCGATGTAGTTCGAGTCATAATCGTCGTTCACCACGCTTCCCCAAATATGTTCGCTTAGCTGGTTACGGGTTACCGTACGGTTTTTGTGCAGGATGAGGTAGGCCACCAGGTCGAACTCTTTTTTGGTAATGCCCGGTATGGGTTCGCTGCCGAATGATATGGTGCGTTCGGTCAGGTTCACCAAAAAATCGCCTAATTGTATCACGTTGTTCTTTAGCCCGTACTTGCGCCTGGTGATGGCCTGCATACGACTTTGCAGCTCGAGCAATGAAAACGGTTTGGCGAGGTAATCGTCGGCGCCCATGTCGAGACCTGTGATACGGTCGTTTATTTCGGCGCGCGCGGTGAGGATGATATAAGCGGAATCGGGGTTATTCTTTTTGGCTTCTTTAAGCAGGTCGAGGCCGTCATAATCCGGCAGACCGAGGTCAATCAGGATGAAATCGTACAGGTTTACCGCCACCTTTTCGGATGCCGAGGTACCGTCGAAACATATATCACAGATGTAGTTATAGTTGGTAAGGAAAATTTCCAGCTCACGGGCAAGCGCCTTTTCATCCTCTATAATTAAAACATTCATGGGCTAGCTAATAAAACACGTAAAAAAACGTCAGGGAATAAAAAGATTCGTGGTGGTTTTTCAGCAATCCCTCCACATTTACCGGTATTGAATATTTGTACGCAAACTCAAGCGTATAATGCGGCCGGTTATAGGCTATCGGTATCTTGATGCTGTAATTGAGCATATTGAACTGGCTATTGTCCTGCGAAAACTTCGGCTCGGTAGGGTTATCGACGTAAATGTCGTCAATATCCAATCGATAAGCATGATCTGTCGCGTAACGCTGTACAAAGTTTTGCGTGCCCATAATAGCGCTTACGGTAGGGTCGAGCGTGAGGTAATCTTTATCATTAAAAACGCTGAATTTGCTTTCGAAATGCTTGGTGGCGTTTACGGTTACAAAAATGTCGTTCTCATCGCCAAAAAGATAATCGCCAATGGCATTGAACTTTAGAAATTTAAGGTCGAACGTATTTTTCCAATTGATATCGTTTGACGATGCCGACTTGATCACCTGCGCGGCATCACGGTTAAAGAAAAAGTGCGTATAGCTGATGGTACCGGTAAAGCGCTTAGAGTAATGAAACAGGTAACCGCCGCCAAAGTCTATCTCATCAAACAAAGGATTATAGCCCAAGATCTTCAAACCATAGGTATACAGTAAAAATCCGTTTTTGGTATTGTAGATCACATCCGAAGAAACATAAGGATACTTTATTGGCCCGGTACGGCCAAAGAACTGCACATCGCTGCCATAGGAAACGCCCGCTGATATCGATGCCTTTTTCACAATGGTATCGGTTGTATCGGGTTTGGCCGTCAATGTGAATTCACTCGAAGGGGGGCATAGCTTCGCCGGCGCAGCATAAAGTGCGTTGCAGGTAAATAAAGCTATCAGCAGGCAAAAATATTTCATCAATTTACAATTGTGCGTTAACAATTAGCCTCCTCCGTTCCTTCTTGGTATTTCCGGCGGTCGCTCAAGCCCTTCAGGCCTGCGCTGCCGCTTAGGTTTCGGTTTTTGCCCCGAAGCATCAACAGGCGTTTCCTCCACCTTTTCGGGTTTTGGCTGCCGCTTTGCTTTGGAAATCTCTTTTATTTTCTTCTTGTCATCGCCCTGGTGTTTTTTGGAAGTATCGGGCAGGATGGTATATAATTCGGTTGGATTGAGCTTGTACCTGCTGAAGATGCTTCGTTTTTCTTTCGCCAGTGCAAATGACAAAACGGGCATAAAAGCCAATAAAATGACAATATACGCAATCCGCTTAATCATTGAGAAGAGGAGAAGACTTAAAATATGTTAAATATAACATTGCTCAAAAATAATATAAGCATGCCGATTACTAAGTATTTATAACAAATATTAGCAGGCATGCAAAAGCACGTTAAAAATAACGTACGCATGGTACTCCGCAGGAAAACTTTTGGTGAATAAGGGACAGGCTGCAAAACCCGGGTTATTTTATGCCTTTTGAAGCATAAACACGGTTATGGTCGTCAATAATAACGCATGCAATCTGGTTCAGTTTGTTTACCAGGTACAGGCTGGCGTTAACCCCCATTGCTATAACCGGCGCCGTTAAAGCGCCCGAGAGCTCGGCAGTAGGGCTGATAACGCTGGCGCTCATGATACCACTAACCGGGAAACCGTTTTTAGTGTTAATAGATTGCTTTTTATTTACGGCCAGTTGTTTATCAGCATCAACAGCGGTTGAAATACTCATGTTGCTGATATCGGCATTTGCATATGGATGATTTTGCTGTAGCGGATCGGCAGTGGCGATGGTCCACGGCTCATGGTTGGGCTGCAAACCCCAGGTAAGCAAGCTGCCATCCGCATTGATAACGCCGCTGCTAACGCCTGCCAGCTGCAATGCATATTTCGCCCTGTCGGTAGCGTAGCCTTTGCTTAACGAAGCAAGACTGATACGCATATTTTTGTCCTTCAGGAAAACCGTAACGTTTACCTCATCGAGGATAACGTTTTTATAGTTGTTATGGGTCGAGCGGCTTTCGGTGCTTTTATCGGCAACGTAAGTGATGTCGAAAGTGCCATGCATCAGTTCAGATATCTGCAAAGCACGGTCGATGAGTCTGAAGATCTCGGCATCAACCTTTACCGGTTTAATGCCTGCATTGCGGTTTATTTCGTTTACCTGGCTGTTGTCGGTAAGGCCGCTTAACAGGCGCTCTACCCTGTTTATTTCGGCTATGGCGGCGTTGATCTGTTCCCCGGCACGCACGGCATCATCGGCAACAACACTTATCTCAAACTGGGTACCCATCAGCCACGCATCATGTCCGAAGATGTTCGAATCGCTTTTTAAATTTTTAACAGCCAGCATAGTATTCCGAATTAAATTTTCTATAAACTGCTTATCATACGGGCACATTTGTTGCCAATGTGATATTCGAAAGTAGCCGGGCTTTATGAAATTGAGATGAAAACCAACAAGTTGATGAAATAATTAGGAAAATTTACAATTGGAGGAGGATGGGAGGTAAAAGGTGAAAGGTGAAAGTGGCAGGATTTAGTATTCCGTCCGTCCGCTATCAGTGCGGACACTTGCGAACATGTACCGGACAGAAATATATTACGCCCCGCTGTCTGTGTCCTCACAGACAGCTTACTGTGTTGTCTGTGGGGACACAGACAACGGGTATTATGAGTGCTTTTATAGCAAACTTACGAAGTCTCAAAGACTTCGTAAGTTAATAGCATGTCTTATAAATGTATGTGAAGGTATATTTCAAAACCTTTTATCTTTAACCTTTAACCCTACTTAAGCTACAGTGCCTTCTTTTAGCTTCTCAGCATTCTCGGCGAATTGCAGGGCTTCCATTATCTCGAGGATATCGCCGTTCATTACGCCCGGGAGGTTGTAGATGGTGAGGCCGATGCGGTGCTCGGTTAAACGTCCCTGCGGATAGTTGTAGGTACGTACTTTTGCTGAGCGGTCGCCGGTTGATACCATGGTTTTGCGCTTTTTGGAGGTTTCTTCCAAATGCTTTTGCAGCTCCATTTCGTAAACCCTTGAGCGTAGTACCTGAAGGGCCTTATCGTAGTTCTTTAGCTGCGATTTCTGATCCTGGCATTGTGCTACTATGCCTGTTGGGATGTGGGTAAGCCTAACGGCCGAGTAGGTGGTATTTACCGATTGCCCGCCTGGTCCTGAAGCACAGAATAAGTCCTTGCGGATATCGCTTACCTGCAGATCTATATCAAACTCATCTACCTCAGGCAATACTACCACGGTAGCTGCCGATGTATGTACACGACCCTGGGTTTCAGTATCCGGCACACGCTGTACACGGTGCACGCCCGATTCATATTTCAGGGTGCCGTAAGCATCTTCGGCCAATACGTTAAACACAATTTCCTTGTAACCGCCTGATGTACCTTCGGTATAATCGACCAATTCGGTACGCCAGCCGCGTTTTTCACAGAAGCGCATGTACATCCGGTAAAGGTCGCCGGCAAATAATGCAGCTTCGTCGCCGCCTGTGCCGCCACGGATCTCTATTATGGCATTCTTGGTATCTTCAGGGTCTTTCGGGATCAGCATTACGCGGATCTCTTCTTCCTTTACATCGCGCTGCTCCAGCAATTCATCCAGTTCCATTTTAGCCATTTCACGGAATTCTTCGTCCTTTTCGGTAGCTAAAATTTCCTTGTTGCTGTCGATATTGCTCAGGATGTTGCGGTAGATCTTATACTCCTCAACAATCTTGGCCAAATCCTTATATTCTTTGTTCAATTGGGCAAAGCGTTTCATATCAGCCATGGCGTCAGGGCTGCTCAACTCGTTTTCAACGTCTTTCCAGCGTTGATATATCGCTTCTAATTTATCTAACATAATCTTATCGGAAGTATCCGGAAAGCCCTTCACAGGCCATCCAAAAAGTGTACAAAAGTACGAAATTCCGGGTAGTTTTTAATTCATTGCATTGTAAATTGATATTCCGCATGTTAACATCAATACCGGAGTTAAAAGGTAAGTGTTTATCATTAAATTGCAGCATGAAAATAACATTCATCCACCACATTGTCCTGATCGTAAAAAATATAGCCGAAACCGAAAAGTATTATACCGGCTTTTTAGGTCAGCCTGCCATACAGAATGAAGGTATGCTGATCTATACTATTGGGGAAACCAAGGTTTTCTTTGTGTTGCCTAAAGGCGAATATGAGGTAAAAGATAAAGACAAAGGCGGACTTAACCATATTGCCTTTGGCGTTCACTCACTTGATGAGCTTAAACATTTTGAAGGCTTGCTTACACAGGCATCCATCCGCCACAGCGGGATAAAAACGGGCAAGCAGGGTGGTACAGAATATATCTGGATGGATGACCCTGATAATATCAGGATCGAAATATACTATAGCCCTTCATAACAGGTGGGCTAATCTTTTTGCTCAAAATATTTCAGGTGCACATCCTGCCCGTCGAACTCGGCGTATGAGCAATGGTTTATCCACTCACCCAGGTTAATGTAGCGGCTGTTTGTCCCAACAGGTAAATCCAGCGGTAAATGTCGGTGACCGAAGATCATGTAATCGTAATGCGTGGTTTTGAGCACTTCGTTGCAATAGGTAACCAGCCATTCCTGCTCGCCCGGCTTGCCTTCTTCGCGCTTGCTGTTAATGGAGCGGCTTCTGCCCGACCAATAATTGGCTATGCCGATACCTAAGTTTGGGTGGATCCTTGCAAATAGCCATTGGCAAAGCTTACTGCGGAAGATGTTTTTCAGCACCTTGTACATATTGTCGCCCGGGCCTAAGCCGTCGCCGTGGTGGAGGAAGAATTTCTTGCCGCTGCGTTCTATCACCAGTTCGTTGGAGATCACCGAG
The DNA here is from genome assembly GCA_013289045.1 of Bacteroidota bacterium. GTDB lineage: Bacteria > Bacteroidota > Bacteroidia > Sphingobacteriales > Sphingobacteriaceae > Mucilaginibacter. The sequence goes on from JABDAU010000005.1 coordinate 25,382, forward strand.
GCGTTCAACTCCTTTTCAAAGTAGTTGAACATCCACATATCGTGGTTGCCTTTAAAGAAATAGATCTTTACCCCGGCATCACTCAACTCGGCCAGTTTGCCCAGCAGGCGGATGTAGCCGCGCGGCACTACGGTAGCATACTCGAACCAGAAATCGAACAGGTCGCCCATCAGGAAAACTTCGGCGGCATCGGTCTTGATCATGTCCAGCCAGCGCACCAGTTTTGCTTCGCGGTTGCGGGTAATGGCATAGCCGCCTGCGCCAAGGTGTACGTCTGAAGCAAAATAGAGTTTGTTGCGGATTGGCATCGGGTAAAAATACGCTTTAAGGCTGAAAGGTTAAAATCTGCCGCAAGTCAGAAGCTCATACCGTAACTCTGCATCGCAAATAGTATAAACACGGTGACGGCCAATGGCCAAAGGATACTGCGCGGGTAATAGTCCTTTTCGGGAAGCTCTTTTTATAGAAATAGAATGCCAGCGCCAGTCCGCCGAGGATTTGCAGCGCCTTGAATATGCCAAGGTACAACAAGTCGTTTAGCGAAAGCACATTGGCGGTGAGTTTGTAATTATTGGTGAACCAGTATTCGCCATAGGTTTCAACGCCTTCAAAAGCCAGCAGGAAGATAACCACCGGCGCAATGGCTTTTTTATAACCGGCCACCCACAGGTTAATGATGAGCAATATACCGCCGATAAGCGGATCGGCCAGTATGGAGAACCATAACACAGCATTGCGCGAGTAGATCTCTACAAAATCGCCGTTATGTTGGTCAAGGTTATCGTTATCATCAAATTCCATGCGGCAAATATACGTTTCAACCCGGTTTTAGTGGGTTGCGGTAAGTAAAATATCTGTGTATTAGCAAGAAATAAAAAGAGCCCGGGATGTGCGATTCCTTCCCTCTGCCCTTCTGGTTTAAGAGTTAGCGCAGCGCTCTTAAACCAGTAATGTTTGTGAAATTGAAAGCTTCTGCACAACATTCCTCTCACATTTCAACCAAATTCAATTTTATTTTCGTTGGTAACTTTAATGTCATATTAATAACACATTTTCACAAAAAATACGTTTTTATTACTCACCCCTATAAAAATTCAATGCGCGCACAACCGTTCCGTAGCCCGAGGCGTTCTTATTATATGAAGAGCCTGTTATTCGCATTTGCCGCCCTGTTTATACTTAGCACCACTGCAAACGCCCAGCAAGCCTGGGAGCTGCGCCGCGACGAGGATGGCATAAAAATATATTCGCGCCGCGTTAGCGGCAGCAAAACCATCGAGCTGCGCCTGCTTACCCAATACAACGCCACCTCGCAGCAGCTCATCAATACGCTGCTTGATATCAGCAACTATTCCAACTGGATCTACGGCAACAGGAAAGCCGGCGTCATAAAAAAAGTAAGCGACCACGACATCATTTACTTTACCGAAGCGCACCTGCCATGGCCCATTGCCGACCGCGACCTGGTAACCGAGCTCATCATTAACCAGGCCACGCAAACCGCGCCGCTCACCATACAAGCCAAAAGCGTACAAGGCATATTGCCGCCCAAACCCCATTTCATCCGCGTGCCCTACTCCATGGCCACCTGGCACGTAATGCCCGATGGCGCCAACAAAATAAACGTCGACTACACCTTCGCCATCGACCCGGGCGGCAGCATCCCCAACTGGCTCGTCAACATGACCATCGCCAGCGGCCCGTATAAATCGTTTGTGAAGTTGAGGGACATATTGAAGACGGCGAAAGGGTGAGGGGGCAGTTTATCAAACTTTACAACTAATCTCTAATCATGGGCGTTGCCACAGCCTGCGCTGAGGCCCTCGAAGCGGCCCGCGCTATCCGTTCATACTGCACGAGGCCTTAGCCGCGAGGCCGGTATCCACTACTATCGCTAACGCGGGCTGAAGAAGTGTTCGTTCGGTACCTGACCGAACACTTCCGAACAGTGCCGAACACTAATCCTCCTCGTCCATTTCCCATGGGTCGGTAACCAGCTTTATTACGATAACGCTTGGGTCATCCTTAAGCGGGTTTAAGTCTTTGGTTTTAGTGCAATATACTGCATTAGCTTCGTCCGCCCATACCTGAAGTTCAAACTCGCCGGGGACTTCACAGGTGAGTTTGGTGTTGGGTTGTATCTCAAAATATTCCAGTACTCTTAGTATAGTGCCTGCGGTTTTCTGCATCGCTGCTTTACCGTCTTCGGCTTCATCGCGGGCTTTTTGTATCTCGCGGTTACAGCGGATAATGGCATCCAGCTCGTTCACATTGGTTTGTCCGGTGTAGGGCAAAGCATCAGCAAGCAGGCGATGAAATCGCTTTTCCAGTTTACGGTGCCAGTGTGTTTGGTTGTAATATTTGTGGCACAGGTTGGTTAATTCTCCGTCCATTTTTTCATTTGTTTAATTTGTTCAATCCATAGGTCGGCAAGGTCAATGCCTTGCGCATGTTCTTCGGGTGTGGCGTTTCGTTGCAATATCTGGTCGACAGCAAAGGTTGCGGTCGGGATACGCAGGTTCAGTTCACGGGCTTTTTGTATCCATTTTTCATAGCCATTGGTATCAGGGAATAAGATCACCCGCCTGCCTTTTAATACTTTGCACTTCTCCAGGCTTAGCCCTTCCAAACTCCCGGCGGCCAGCCAGATATGGTCGGGCTGAAAAAAGCTGCATATTACAGCAGTCTTTTCACTTTCGGCTATCGCTACTATTTTGTTGGGATGTGCTTTGAGCAGGTGCTCGCCGAAAAAGCATTGCTGAAGAGTGAAGTTTGCAGTTGCCTGTTTGCAGTTTGCTTTATTACTGCCAACTGATAACTGCTTACTGCTAACTAAACTATGCGCCCACGCAATATGATTATACGGCTGCTTTACCCGGTGTCCGTCCGCTGGATTGTACAGCATTATTTTTCCGGTGCGCAGTTTGTCGTTCACATCCACCTGCCAAAATATAGTTGCGCCCGGCCAGTGTTTTGATGTGCCGATATGGTATTGATAAGCCAGGCGATAAGCCGTATCCTCGCCAAAGCAACGCACCAAAAAAGCCACGAAGTTATTGCGCTTAAATGCCCTTTCGGTTTCGCGCAGGTATTCAAAGGGCAGGGTATCGAAATAGTTGATGGGTTGTGGTTCATGGTTAATGGTGTTTGGATAGCCCTGAACCGAGCCGCCGCTGGCGAAATAATCGCGTGGCGGGTAATGGTAGCCGCAATGGTCTATGCGGTCGCATTTACCTACGTGGTCGGCTAAGTAAGCGTTGGTTTGGGTGTCGATATACCGTTTAAAAGTGCGGCGGTTATCGCAGCATTCGGGGCACACAAAGCGGCTGCCCCTGCCCTGGTAAGGTTGTAGGATGTAGCGGTGCATTTTGAGGTGAAAGGCAAAAGGGTAAAGGCGAATGATTTTCAATTCCCTCCCACGGGGAGGGGCGCGCGGGGTAGTGAAGTGGCAGGGAGGGGTTTGGCGAACAATGCCTAACAAGCAATGCATGGCGCATAAACCCCTCCCTTCCCCTCCCACGGGAGGGAATCGCACGGGGCTTTGCTTTTATCGCATTTTCATACTGGCGATAAGTGTTCGTTCGTTCGGTATCTGTATCATTCCGAACGAACGAACACCTGAGGCTTATAGGCGAAAGGAAAAGGGCGAAAGTAAAAAACCTTTAACCTTATAAGTTGGCTTTAGCGGCTTTTATCATGCGGTCAACCTGCGAATGGTTTTTGCCCATTTTGGCAGCTATCTCGCGCAGGCTCATGCCTTCTTCACGCAGGCGCAGGGCTTCTTCGGCCTGGTCAGGGTCTATGCCACGGCCTTGCTGTTTACGCAGGTGATCTGCTTCGGTACCGTAACCTTCAAAATCGTACAGCAGGAAGTTGGCCGGTTTTTCAACTCTGCAAATGCATACATTGTTACTGCCATATTCCTGCCCGGTATTGCGTTGCTTTATCTGCTTCAGGTAACGCAGGTTTTTGTCTATAGTGCTTTCGCCAATGGCAAAGGCGCTGTCGCAAAAGTTCATCAACATCTTGCTGCCCTGCAAATCGTTGCGGGTAATGGGCAGGCTCATGTCCCGCTTTGGGGTATGCGCCAGTGCCAGTATGCTCAGGCCATAGCGGTTTTTCAATGCCTTCAGGTGCTTCATCAGCGGTAAGGCATCTTTGGCTTTTTCATTTTCGCTACGCAGGTAAGTGAGGTTATCTATCACCACTATTTTACTGCCGGTTTGCACTATGCTGCGTTCAAGGCAGGCACTCAGGTATTCGTCGAAATCCTTAAAGCCGGGCGGCATTTCGCTATTGGGGTTCAGTTCGGCACGGTAAAAATTGTCGTTAAACCGGTAATGGTCTTGGTAATCGATGGAATACCTTGCCTCGAATTGCTTTTCGGTGAGCTCGAAATCGCAATAAAGTACCGGCTGGATATTCGCTTCGCAATCGAACGGATTAACAGAATCGCCCATACTGATGGCATTGGCAATTTGCACTGCCAGTATGGATTTGCCCAAATTGCTATCGGCAAACAAAATACACAGTTCGCCTTCGTACCAAAATTTGCCGAAAAGCATTTTGGGTATGGCACGCTGGTTAGCCTGTTTGAGCCAGGTATTGGCAGTGCGAACGGTAAACAGTTCATCCTCGTTAACGAGGAAAACGCTTTGGTCGGGCGTTGGATGGATGCCGTCGAAGGCATTGGCAAGGTTGTTGGTTTGCATGGTGGTTTGGTTTGGTGAGTGGTTGATTGAGTTGATTAGGCGAATGGTTGATTGAGTGAGTGTTGATTGTTGGGTTAGGCGTAGTTCAACTACTTAACTACTCACCTAATGAACCACTCACCATTTTTGCGCAGCAAAAAGAAAAAATACCCCTCTTATAGCCACTTATAGTAGTAGATGGCTTTTGTCGTGCTGTTAAAGGCAGACCTGTTTAGACTATGTTTTTGCTGGGGTGTTCGTTCGGTACCTTACCGAACACTTCTGTTACACTTCCGAACGAACGAACACTTTGTAAAGACTTGAATGAACAATTAGAGGGTGATGTTCATTACAAATATAAAGAAATATCTTTTATATTACATAATATTCTTTAAAATAGTTTGTAATTGATTGAGGATGAGGCAGGAAAAGTTTGGTGGGATTTGTGGTATTCGTTCTTTAGGGATGTTCAGTTGTGGAGCGAACAGGGTGATTAATCCCAAGCGGGATGATTGCGAGAGCTGTGGGTATCTATAGGAGATGGACAAGTGTAAAGAATACTGACAAAGTGGTGTCACTTGATATTTAATTTTTGTGTGTATATTAGCGGTATTAAACTATTGAACCTGAAACATAAAATATGACTTGGTCTGCTGTTTGGAATGCATTCCTCAACGGGGTTGTCCCTGGCGTTGTAGCATCTGCAATTTTTCTTTTTATATTATTCATGTTAAAGCCTAAAATTGTCATTAGTGATAAAATAGCTTCGCATTACAGAATAATTAACGGAACCAAACATCATGTTTATCTATTCAAAATAATAAACAAATCTCTTTTCTTTAAGGTATATGACTTAAAGGCAAATGCGTTTGTTTGTGAAAACATTCAAAATGTAAACGGAGTAGACACGAAATACACTGATATTACTCTTAAAGGCGTAGATCAGTGGGTGTTAAACTCATTAAACTTTAGGCATATTTTACAAAATTTTTTAAGGAAGGACAAAACCTTACAGTCAAGGTGTGATTATGCTGCTCAATTTGTAACATTTGATAATGTTGCAACTTTATTACAAAATAACTCGTACATTAGCTTACAAATATTAGCAAAGCACTCTTTAACTGGTTTTTCAAGAGTAAAAATAATGAAGTATCAGCACCACTCTAAAATCGAAAAAGGTGCATTTTTGAGTGGAAACTCATGTAAAATAGTCCAAATATCAGAACCAATAAAACAATAATGAAAACCTCACGTTAAAATAAAAAGTATGAAAGCCATGGACATCATTGTGATTAAAATGTAAGCATCCCGAGGGGAAACTTACTTTAAAATACTAAGCCACCAGATTTTGGTGGCTTTTTTATTGATAATTATTTTTCTACGCTGGTACACTCGCGCCGTTTGTACTTAGTAAAGTGTTCGGTAACCGTTCGGAAGTGTTCGGTCAGATACCGAACGAACACCCCACAAAGTATCAAACCATACCGTCATGCTGAACTTGTTTCAGCACCTCATCATGCATGTGGACTATGCATGTTGGCTACCTGTCTGTGGGTGCCGAAACAAGTTCGGCATGACGGGCTGAGTGGCTATCAGGGTAATCCTAAAATCCTGCGAATCATGGTTCAGACAATGGGCGTATACCTGTAAACGCAGAGATTGCGTCGTTGCGCCCGCGCTGCCCTGCTCACTCCGCGCAATGACGTGGGGGTGATTTGCGTTAGGGGTAGTAGCGGGTACCGGCCTCGCGCTTAATGCCTGAAGGCGTATGAGCGGATAACCCGGGCCGCAGGCAACGCCCTGTGTTAGAGATTGGAAATGAGTGATTAGAGATTAGTTGCATGGCGTACAATACATTTCTAATTGACAACTAAGCAGGCAACGCCCCAATACTTTACCATCTTCTCGCCCGTTATTTTAATTTAATACGGATTATTTATATTTAGGTGCCCTAATTGACCCTTAGATGAAGAATACCTGTTGCCTTTGCGCTTTTGCTTTTTTACTTTGCGGCGTTACGTATGCACAGCAAATGAATTTGAAAACCCTCCCATACCCGAAAACCAAAAAGGTTGATACCGTTAACACTTATTTCGACACGCAGGTGCCCGACCCGTACCGCTGGCTGGAGGACGACCGCGCCGATGATACCCGCGATTGGGTGAAGGCCGAGAATGCGGTGACCGAAAATTATCTTAGCCAGATCCCTTACCGCGAGGCGATCCGCAAGGAGCTGGAAACGTTGTGGAACTACGAGAAGTACAGTGCGCCGTTTAAGGAAGGGCAATACCTGTATTTCTACAAGAACGATGGGCTGCAAAGCCAGGCCGTGTTATACCGTCAGCAGGGCGATGGCAAGCCGGAGGTTTTTTTAGACCCGAACAAGTTTTCTGCAGATGGCACTACCTCTATGCAGGGCATCGATTTTACCAAAGACGGTAGCATGGCCGCCTACCAGCTGTCGGAAGGCGGGTCGGACTGGCGCAAGGTGATCGTGATCAGTACTGCCGATAAAAAGCAGGTTGGCGATACGCTGACGGATATTAAATTCAGCGGGATTGCCTGGCACGGCAACGACGGCTTTTACTACAGCAGCTACGACAAGCCGAAGGAAGGCAGCCAGCTGAGCGGCATGACACAGCACCACAAGCTTTACTATCATAAACTGGGCACCCCGCAAAGCAGCGACAAGCTGATATTCGGCGGTGAGGAAACACCCAGGCGATACATAGGCGCTTACCTTACGGAGGATGAACGCTTTTTGGTGATCTCGGCAGCCAATACTACTACAGGCAATGAACTTTATATACAGGACTTCAGCATTCCCGGCAGCGGTATTGTTAAGGTGGTGGATAATTTCGATAATGAGCATAGTTTGATTGACAACGCGGGCAGCAAGCTGTACATCCTCACCAACTTGTATTCGCCCAATTTTAAACTGGTTACGGTTGATGCCGCCAACCCCGATCTTACGCATTGGAAGGACGTGATCCCGCAAACCAAGGACGTACTTTCGGTATCCACCGGCGGCGGTAAAATCTTCGCCGAATATTTGAAAGACGCTACTTCGCTGGTGCAGCAATATGATATGGACGGCAAACTGGAGCGTACCATTACGCTGCCTTCGGTGGGTTCGGCGGCAGGCTTTGGCGCGAAGAAGGAAGAGAAGCAGGTTTATTACACCTTCACCAATTACGTTTACCCTACCACGATCTTTAAGTATGATATCGCCAGCGGGGAGTCGGTTGTGTGGAAGAAATCGGGTGTAAAATTTGATCCCGAGCAGTACCAATCCGACCAGGTATTTTATACATCCAAAGACGGCACCAAAGTACCGATGCTCATCACTTACAAAAAAGGCACGGTGATGAATGGCCGGAACCCGCTGCTGCTTTACGGCTATGGCGGTTTCGGGGTGCGCCTTACGCCTGCTTTCAGTACGTCGAATATCATCCTGCTGGAGCATGGCGGTATTTTCGCGGTACCTAACCTGCGCGGCGGCGGCGAGTATGGCGAGAAATGGCACAAAGAAGGCATCAAGCTAAAAAAGCAGAATGTATTTGACGACTTTATCGCTGCGGCGGAATACCTCATCAAGCATAAATACACGTCGAAGGATTACCTGGCGGTTTCAGGCGGCTCGAATGGCGGTTTGCTTGTGGGGGCGATGATCACCCAGCGGCCAGACCTGTTTAAAGTTGCCTTCCCGGCGGTTGGCGTGCTGGATATGCTGCGCTACAACCAGTTTACCGCAGGCGCGGGCTGGAGCTATGATTATGGTACTGCCGAAGATTCGAAAAAGATGTTTGATTACCTGTACAAGTATTCGCCCTACCATGCGCTGAAGCCGGAGGCTTACCCGGCCACGCTGATCACTACCGGCGATCATGACGACAGGGTGGTTCCGGCGCATTCGTTTAAATTCGCCGCGAGATTGCAGGAGTACCAGCAAGGGACGGCGCCGGTATTGATCAGGATAGAGACGAAGGCTGGCCACGGTGCCGGGAAATCGACCCAGCAGGTGATTGACGAGCAGGCGGATAAATGGGTCTTTATGTTTGCAAATATGGGTTTGCAATGGTAAATTGAACCAAACAAAAATGGGCCGTAAAATTACAGCCCATTTTGTTGAATAATATTGACGGGATATTAACCGCGCCAGTGGTGACGATAATGCTCGTCATGGCTATCACGGATAACCTGTTGATCACGGTGGCCACGGAACTGTGAATATTTAGCCCTAACCTGGTCGGCATGTAACCATGGATCTGGTTGGTTAATTACTACTTTATAACCGTGGTATAAATCGTAATTTGCATATTCGTGTGGTAAATTGTTTACGCTTACCCAGCTGCCGCGATAGTTAACAATAAACTTGTGGCTGTGTATAGAGTAATAGGCGTCTACATCCGGCAGATAATAGTACTCTGCGTGTTCATACCCTACGGGTCCCCATTCAGGTTGCGAACCGATGTTTACGTTCAAACGGATCTGTGCACCGGCAAATTTTACCGATAAGCAGCCAACTAATAATAAAGCTGCGAAAACTAGTTTTTTCATGATTTGTGTGAATTTGTATAAGTATGACAACTAAATATTAAAAAGGTTTATATTTAATAAATAAATAACTACAGGGAAAATAAGTTAATTCATATGTCAATTTACACCTATCTCCAGCTTATTTTTTTCGCCAGCGAACTGGGTCTGCTTATTTTTAAGCGGGCGAAATCCGGCAAAGTAAAGAACGAACGCGACAGGCGGTCGCTACTCATCTTATGGGTAGTGATAGCGTTAAGCTCGTGCGCAGGGCCATGGACAGCCGCATACCACATATGGGGATTAGATAATTACCAGGCGGTGGAAATAGCCGGCATAGCCATTTTCGCTCTTGGCTTCATCATCCGTTGGACAGCCATTTACCAATTGGGCCGCATGTTTACAGTTAACGTGGTGATATCAGATTCGCACACCTTAAAAACCAGCGGATTGTATCAGATAGTTCGCCATCCGAGTTATTTGGGATTACTGTTAATTATAGCTGGTTTAGGCATAAGCCTGGATAGTTTGGTGAGTTTATTGGTGATGCTGGTACCATGCTTTATTGCTTTAAATTACCGCATTGCTATTGAGGAAAAAGCGCTGACCGAAGAATTCGGCAAGCAATACACGGATTATAAAAGCAGGGTAAAAAGACTAGTACCGGGGATATATTGAATCAGGCAATTTTTGCTTCCGGTGCTAAGGGGGATGGTCGTTTACGGGTAAAGTAATTTACTTTTCGCTCCACATATCTATAGCCTAATTCGGCAACGATGATCATCAGTATCAGCACAATATAAGGCGCTAACGTTATCCATTTACCCATGTAAGGGCCATATAGCCTCATGAGCAAGATCCCGATCTCTTCGTGTATTAAATAGATCCCATATGATATTACGCCGATCCGCCTCAATAACTTATTATTCAGAAATTGCAAATATTGCTTTTTATATATGAGCAATAAAAATAAAACCAGCATAACGACAGTGCCTGCCAGCATCCCCCAAAGCAGGCTATTGAAATAGGTATGAATGTCATAATACAGCAGATACAGGATGGCGATGCTACCCGCTATCCGGAAAATATTTCCTTTAAAAACGATTCCCTTATACAACTGATAAAAGATGACCCCGCACATAAACCATGTTATGTAAAAAGTAAGATTGAATAGTTCGCTGCAATATTGCCAGCTTTTGAAAAACTGTATAAGGCCGTACTTTGATACCAGCTCATTATGATCATTGATAAGGATGCCAGGCACGTCTTTAACAATGCTTATGATAATGCCAGCCAGCAGCATATTGGTAAAAAAACGCTTCTTGTTTAAAAAATACACGCAGGCGCTGATAAAATAAAACTGTACCTCGGTCCATAACGACCAGTAGCTGCCGTTGATCCAATGGAAATCAATACCTGTAAGGTTCGACCATATGGCAGGGTTGATAAAAGTAAAGCCGGGCAACAGGTTACGGGAATAGTGGGCATTCCTGAAAAAATGAGCTATATCGAGCCAGCAAACAACCGCAAACGTGATAAGCGAGTAAAGCAGCATTGCCGGGAAAAGCCGCTTAAAGCGGTGGAGAAAGAAGACTCCTATAGTAGCCGTATTTTCCAGGCTGTAACTGATCACAAAGCCCGATATGATAAAGAAGAACTCTACACCCAAATATCCGTACCGGAATACCGGGAAAGTTAATCCTGCATCATGGCTTCCAATAGTTAGCGGATTGGTAAGATGATAAAGCACAACAATGGTAACGGCGATAAACCTAAAGCTATCCAATAAGCCTATCCTGTGCTTTTCCATTAACAGGATTACGCGCCTGCTGTAGCTGCGGGTTGCCTCTGCTTACGGATTAATAGAATTATATTTTGAATGTTTAATTATTGATCGCCATTGGTAATAGTGGTATCAGCGGCTTTTTTAGTGGTAACGGCCGAAGCCAGCATCGGTTTACCGATCACTTTGTAATTGCCTTCGCCTTTCAGTATGGCATCCAGTTCGGTTTTGTCCTGTATGGTTTTGATTGCTGCTGCAAGTTCCTTATCATGCTTAAAGTTGGACTGGTAACGCCCTTTTTCAAAGTAATAACGCGATACGATCTCGTTTTCCAGCAATTGCTTTATCTCATCCTTGTGCAGTTGCAGGTCATTCTTCTTGGTCTCTGCCAGTTTGGCTTTCAAAGCATCATATTCAGACTGCACCTGGTCGAACTGCTTTTCTTTTGTGGATTCAGTTTTCACCTGGTCGAGCAGTTTTTCAGCCGGACTGCTATAGCTGTAATTTTTATCGGAAAGGTATTTAACAAAGTCGTTATACTCACCGTCAGACAGGCTGAAAGTTGCCGGATCAGCAATCTTTGGATGCTTGTCACGGTACAGGTTAGCATAATCAAATATCAGCAGCTTGCTTACCAGGCTGGCGGTAATACTGGCAAAGCGGTCCTGCTTTACAAAAACATCAGGGTAAATGCCGCTGCCATCATACACCGAGCGGCCATCTTTGGTTTTAAATTCATGCATCAGCGAATCAGCTACTTTTACCACGCTGCCATCATCCTTACGGTGAGTATAATCCAGCGCCTGTATACACCTTCCCGATGGCACATAATATTTAGCGATGGTAATTTTCACCAAACTGTTGTACGGTAACGGGAAAGTCTGCTGTACCAAACCTTTGCCATAACTGCGCTGGCCGACGATCACCGCACGATCCAGGTCCTGCAACGAACCGGCAACGATCTCCGAAGCTGAGGCCGAGCGGCTGTTCACCAAAACTACCAATGGCAGATCGGCTGCTAAAGGGTTATTGATTGTATTATAAGTAAAGTTCTTCTCCTTTATTTTACCACGCTGCGATACGATTTCTACGCCTTTCGGCACAAACAGGTTCACTATCTTTACGGCTTCCTGCAATATACCGCCGCCATTTGAGCGAAGGTCGAGGATAATCCCGTTGGGGTTTTGCTTTTTCAGTTCGGTAAGCGCATTGGTCACCTCATCGCCCGAGTTCTCTAAAAACCTGTCGAGCTTGATATAGCCCATGTTGCCGCCAACCATGCCATAGTAGGATACGTTTGGCTGCCGGATCTCATCACGCGTAAGCGCTATTTCCTTTGGCTGCGCATCTCCCCTTTTCACCAGCAATTTTATCTCTGCGCCTTTTGATCCTTTAAGCAGCTGGCTCACATCGTCGCTGTTCTTACTGTTCAGGTCGATGCCGTTTATCTTCATGATCTGGTCGCCGGGGCGGATATCCGCTTTTTGCGCCGGGAAGCCTTCAAATACTTCAGATACATACACATTACCATTCCTGGAGAAAATGGTTGTGCCGATACCACCGTATTGCGTGCTTACATAATGAAGCTTATAATCTTCAATTTCCGATTCCGGAACAAACTCAGTGTAGGGATCAAGGCCGTCAAGCATGGCATCTGCGCCGGTTTTGAGAAATTTGGCGGAGTTGATATCATCCACATAGTTGATGTTCACCTCCTTGTATAAGGCGGTAAATACCTCCAGGTTCTTAGCGATCTGGAACATGTCGTCACTAAACCCAAATAAAAGGCATGCCACCAGTATTACACTTGCAGGCAGCCATATCTTCCTGTACTTCTTCACCCTGAACATGAGATTAGAGATTAAAGATTAGAGATTAGAAAAAAATGCCAATCCCAACCTACAACACATTAACGGTTAATTTATAAATATAATATTTATATGGCACAAGGTAGTTATATAAAAAGAAAAGACCAGCACAATAGCCTGATCTATCAATATTATGAGAAAAAACTGAAATGAAATAGAGATTCTAAATGTTTTTCTAATCTCTAATCTTTAATCTCTAATCTCTAATCTCTAACTACAGCCTGTTATTGTCAATGTTCACCAAAGCCTTTTTCAGCGTGAACACCACATATTCCCTGTTGCGGTTAACCAGTTGCATCAGGTTGGTGATCAGGCTTTCTTCCTGGCCCTCGGTGTATTGCAATTGCTCGTCGCTAAGGTTGTTATACTTTCTTTGGATCTTGATCTTTACGCGCTGCCAGTCTTTATTTGATATGCTGATCTCTGCCATTATTTAAAAATTTTCTCCAAAAATATAAAATTAACAGGTTGCTGCATGCAATTTTTTTGGCACGGGAATAGTTAATTCAAATATTAATAGTTTATAACCAACCCCATTATTAACTAAAATTAAAAACCGATGAAAAAGTATCTATTAAGCGTAGTGCTGCTGGTTGCCGTAAGCATCAGTGCAAAGGCGCAATTCGACGTTGGCGTAAAGGGCGGCGTCAATTTTTCCAACATCAATGCCGATCAGCTCAACAAATCCACCAAAACCGGCTACCAGGCAGGCGTGTTCCTGCGTGTGGGCAGCGCGTTCTATATACAGCCCGAAGCATATGTAGCCAGTACAGGCGGCGATTTCAATTCGAGCAATAACGGCGCCGATTACAGCGCCAGTGTACGTTTTACCACACTGAATGTACCCTTATTATTAGGCCACGAGTTTGGCACATCAAGCACTAACTTCAGGGTGATGGTAGGCCCGGTGTATTCTTATAACCTCAGCAAGAACGAAAGCTTCTCGCAGAATTTCAACAATGCATACCATGATTTTGGCAACTATAACAACAGCACACTCGGCTACCAGGTAGGAGCTGGTGTCGACTTCGCCGGCCTAACCGCCGACCTGCGTTACGAAGGCGGCCTCTCCAAACTGAACCCCAATTACGGGCAGCGGGCCAATATATGGTCGGTGAGTATCGGGTTTAAGATATTGTAGGATTCGGTATTTAACTGCAGAGGACGCGGAGTTTGAGTTTCGTGACTTTCTTTGTCTGAACCATGATTAAACGGATTAAAGGATTGCCTTTATGTAAATTCAATTTTAGAGACAAGATTTTGCATGCTAAAAGAGCAAAAAATCCTCTAATCCTAAAATCAAGCGAATCATGGTTCAGATCCGCGTTAGGGATTGCAGCGGATACCGGCCAAGCGCCTAAGGCCTGTGCAGTATGAGCGTAAAGCCCGGCCGCAGGCAACGCCCTGAATTAGAGATTAGTGATTGGTGATCAGAGATTAGGAATGAAAGTTATTGATGAAATATTGAATTTTCGTTATTCATCACTGGACATTCGATGTTCATTATTCAAAAAATAATATCGGACACCGAATGCTGAATATCGAATAATGAAGTTTGAAAGTTTTAATCTAAAAACCTATAAAAACAGTAAAGCCCCTGATGGGCAGGGGCCTTTACTAACCAATTATAAACCTAAATTATGAGAAGAGCTGTAGGAGAAGGAATCGAACCTCCACAGAGTGGTTATTCTCATTGCTGAGAGTTTCCCATAGTCTCCGCCACCGCGACAAGGAGGTGTGTCTGCCAAAAATTTCACCATCCTACATTTTAATAATTCTAAACCCGGTTTTCCCGCACTGTCTTTCAAATGCGGTCGGCTTAGAAATTGCTGTTGGGGAAGGATTCGAACCTCCACAGAGTAGTTAGCCCGCTTCGGGTTTCCTATGCTCTCCGCCACCGGGACAAGGAGGTGTGTCTGCCAAAAAATTTCACCACCCAACATTGTTTTTTTCTTTAAAGAACGCTCAGCAATTGTCATTTGCTTAATACAAATCTAAAGCACTATTCATTTTCTTGCAAATATTTCAACGAAATAATTTTATTTTTAGTTTTATTTTAATTAAACTTGTATATTAGTATAGAATTTAAAATTTATGTCCCACAGAAAAGCCCAAAATTTAGAAATTGATAATCTTGATATACAGATTTTATCGATTTTAATGAAAAATGCAACTACGCCGTATACGGAAATTGCAAAAGAACTGATCGTTTCGGGCGGAACCATACACGTGAGGATGAAAAAGCTGGAGGAGATGGGTGTAATTAAAGGTGCCACACTGGAAGTTGATCCTCAGAAGTTAGGTTATGATATTACTGCTTTCCTTGGGATCTATCTCGAAAAAGGTTCGCAGTATATTGAGGCCGTGAAACAATTAAAAAATGTAAAAGAAATTGTTGAGTTGCATTACACCACCGGCAGCTGGAGCATTTTCGCCAAAATTGTGTGCCATGACACGAGTCATCTGCGCGAGATTTTGAACGAACAGATCCAGGGAATTCCCGGCGTACAACGCACAGAAACATTTATTTCGCTTGAAGAAAGCATCCGCAGGCAAATCACGCTGGAATAAACTTTTACATTTTACCGACCCGTTCCGTTTACAAAAACCGCTTCATGACATGAGGCGGTTTTTATGTTTTATACTTATATTTAACTATAGAAATGAAATTCCATTTACCGCTATCGCCAATGCAAAATGATTTTTATGGTTCGATTATCGAAACGATAAAAAAATATTACCCGATTGGGATTAAAAGTAGCGAGGATGCATATTTTAAATATCCGGGCCAGATTGAATTAGGTGAACTTGTTATTGACAATATCCATAAAGCAAAAAATTTTAAATCTAGATGGAGGGATTTTGAAAAGCAGCTCCGTACTGATCTGCATAAAAAGATATGGGGCGAGACTTATGCTAGCAAACCAAGCTTTAGCTCCAGTGTAGTTATAAGGAAATCAAAACGTTTTGACCTGATACACATTAAAAAATTGCATTTCTCAGTTAGCCTTTTAGGGCCTTATTATACTATATACGGCATGGACGAAACTGCAGTTGTAGATCAAAGAGACGGGCGCGATCTTTTTTACACGGCTTTAAATACTGTAACAGTTTCACCTTATAAAGAATATGAATCCAGTTTCATTGCTTTGAGAGAGTCAATTGAAAAGCGATTCACTGGTTATAAGTTCATCCCTTTTAAACTGCATTCAATGCTACTTGATAAGCTATGCGATCCCTATGATTCTGAAAAAGAGATGACCATATATAGTGCATTGTTTGATGATTTCCTGGATGGCTATAACACAAACAGGAGGCGAGGAGATGATAGTTATGGAACTGAAGTATGGATTAAACCTAATCAGGGAAATCGCTTTTAAGATTTTAAATGATTGATGCTTAATATTTAGGCTAAAGCCCGAATCGGCTGATAAACCTAACCGTTGGCTAAAGCCAAACGGCAATTAAATTATAATTGCCGTCCCATTTATGGGACGGATAACTATTAAAGGATGCATTGGCTTTAGCCGAATATTCTACGAAATATTTTTAATCGATTTGATTTCTCTGTTCCTTATCTTACGGCTGGAAATAAGTAATTATATTTATAGTAATTGGTTATATGGACATCCAGACCGAAAAACTCCAGCTTGTTAAACGTTTACTTGATACGGATGACGAGTTGATCATTAAGCAGGTAAAAGACATTTTTGAAAATCATGAAAAGGATTTTTGGAACGAGTTACCTGAATTTGTAAAGCAAGGCATTGAGCGCTCGCGCGAACAGGCTGCCCAAGATTTGCTTACCCCGCATGATGAGGTAATGAAAAAATACGAAAAGTATTTATGAGATTAGCCATTGCCTGGACCGATGAGGCAAAAGAAACCTTTGACTATTTTACAAATTGAAGCTAAGTGGGGCGCAACCATAGCCGGGCGATTCGTTAAAGAAACCAATAGAGTTATAGACGCAATTAGCTTGCAGCCATACCTATTTAAATCTTCATTACAAGAAAACGTAAGGCAGGCTTTTATAAGCAAGCAAACTTCCATGTTTTACGAAGTGCACAGCGCCCATATCACTATTCTATTTTTTTGGGATAACAGGCAAGAGCCGATTGCTTAATTTACAGCTTAAACTTCCCCTTTAAAGCCGCCAATTTTATCTGCATATCTGTCTCCGGTTCCGGTTCGCGCTTCTTATTCTGGAAATTATTATTCCCACTCTGTTGCTGAACCGGCTTTTGTGCAGGTTTATAATTATTGTTCGCAGCCGGCTTCGGCTCATTTTCCTTCATGGATAAAGAGATCCGCTTCCGGCCCTCATCCACACCGGTAACCGTTACTTCCACTTTCTGCGCAACCTTTAACACTTCGTTCGGGTCTTTAATAAAACGGTTAGTGATCTGGCTCAAATGCACCAGTCCATCCTGGTGAACGCCGATGTCCACAAACGCCCCGAACGCCGTGATATTAGTCACGATGCCCGGTAGTTTCATACCGATTTTCAGGTCGTTAATGGAATTTACGCCATCGGTAAAGCTGAATTTCTCGAACTGCTCGCGTGGGTCGCGACCGGGTTTGGCCAGCTCGGCCATAATGTCGTTCAGCGTTGGTAGACCCACCGTTTCCGAAGTATATTTTTGCAGCGGGACGCTTTTGCGCAGCTTTTCATCGCGTATCAGGTCGTTCACGGTGCATTTCATGTCCAATGCCATTTTCTCCACCAGCTCATAACGCTCGGGGTGAACGGCGCTTGTATCCAGCGGGTTACCGGCATTATGGATGCGCAAAAATCCTGCGGCCTGCTCAAATGCCTTATCGCCAAGTCGCGGTACTTTTTTCAGTTGCTCACGTTTCTTGAAAGCGCCGTTTTGGTTACGGTAATCCACAATGTTCTGTGCCAGCTGCGGGCCAAGTCCCGAAACATATGCCAGTATTTGCTTGGATGCCGTGTTAAGCTCTACGCCTACAGCGTTCACGCAATTGATAACGGTATCATCCAGGGAGGTTTGCAGTTTATTTTGATCAACGTCATGCTGATATTGCCCTACCCCTATCGATTTTGGATCGATCTTTACCAGCTCGGCCAGTGGATCCATCAAACGGCGACCAATCGACACCGCTCCCCTAACGGTAATATCCTTATCCGGGAATTCGTCCCTTGCCACTTCGGAGGCGGAATAGATGGACGCGCCGCTTTCATTTACCATCACGATGATCGCATCAGGCAAATTCAGGTCGCGGATAAATACTTCCGTTTCTCTGCCGGCAGTACCGTTGCCGATAGCAATGGCTTCTATCTTATGCTTTTCAAATAAATGGCGCACAGTTTTCTCTGCCTGTTGCGCCTGACCCGCACCTGTGTGCGGATACACGGCCGTATCTTCCAGCAATTTACCCTGCTCATCCAAACAAGCCACTTTGCAGCCCGTACGGAAACCCGGGTCGACAGCCATTACGCGTTTTTGGCCGAGCGGTGCGCCTAACAATAACTGGCGTGCATTTTCGGCGAATACTTTAATGGCTTCTTCATCAGCACGTTTTTTGGTGAACAGGCGCACCTCTGTTTCCATAGATGGTTTCAGTAAGCGCTTATAGCCATCCTGTATGGCCAACTGCACCTGCTGCGATGCGGGATTATTTCCTTTTACAAACTGGCCTTCCAATATCGCGATAGCATCATCTTCCTGCGGTTTGATATCCAGCCAAAGGATCTCCTCCTTCTCACCGCGGCGCATAGCCAGCACGCGATGCGACGGCGCAGTTTTCACCGACTCGGTCCACTCAAAATAGTCTTTATATTTTATCCCGGCTTCTTCCTTACCGGCAATTACTTTCGATTCAAAAGTACCCTTCTCAATAAACAATTCCCTGATCTTTGTACGGGCTTCTGCATTCTCGCTTATCTGTTCGGCGATGATATCCCGCGCACCTGCCAACGCTTCTTCAACAGATGCCACGCCTTTTTCCTCATCTATAAATCCGGCCGCCTCGGCTTCCACATCAAAGCGGCTTTGCTCCCATAGTTTATCAGCCAATGGCTGCAGGCCTTTTTCGCGGGCAGCGGTGGCGCGGGTTTTCCTTTTGGGGCGATACGGCAGATAGATATCTTCCAGCGCGACCATGGTTTCGGCTTCATTGAGTTGCTTCTCCAGTTCAGGGGTTAGCTTGCCCAGCTCGGTAAGCGACTTGAAGATAGCTTCTCGGCGTTTATCCAGGTCGCGGAGTTGTTGCAGGCGGTCGCGGATGGCGGTCACCTGTACTTCGTCCAACGTACCGGTCACCTCTTTACGGTAACGGGAAATAAAGGGAACGGTTGCCCCTTCGTCGAGCAATCCGGCGGTGGCGCTTACCTGTTTCTCACTGATCGAAAGCTCGGCGGCTATTTTTTTGTAATGCGTGGTCATATTTTAAAAACGGACTGCGAAGTTGGCATACTTCGGCTAAATATCAAAAAGGAGTTTTTAACAATTGTGGTTATTGCTTACGGGCACCGACTTATCCCGGCTTCAATGCCTGCGGCTATCATCCGGCCATAGCCGTCATCGGCTAAATAAGCTACATAGTTTTTTGCTAAGAGATAATTTTTCTTGGCTGCGGCATGATCACCCAGATCTTCGTACGATTTACCCACATTGAGGTACAAAGAAGGGTAATAAGGTTTTACAGTATCATCCCCCATAGCCATTGCATGCATTAATGAAATTTCGTTCCACTTCAGGTTTTCGGACTTATCCTGCTGATGGCGCGCCATGTAATGCGCCGCAACAAATTTCTCAAAATCACTGGAAGCAGTCACCCAGGCCTTTTCAAATAAATCTTTCGCAGCATCATTTTCCTCCGCCTCGGCCATCATGCCTTCGGCACAAAGTTTTACCACGGGGTTTTCATGATCAAATTGCATTGGCTGATCTATTTGTTCAGCCAGCCATTAGCATCCATCCACTCCTGCAGCCTGTCGAACCAGTAATCTTTAGTTGTGGCATTATGCAAACCAAACCCGTGCCCACCTGCTGTATAAATATGCATTTCGGCTTTCACTTTATTTTGCAGCAGCGCATCATAAAACATCAGCGAATTTTGTACCGGTACGGTGTTATCATCTTCGGCGTGCACTAAAAAGGTGGGCGGCGTTTCGGCGGTAATTTGCTTTTCATTACTATACAGGTCGATCGATTGCTGCGAAGGACTTGTTCCGATCAAATTCTCGCGCGAGCCTATATGCGCAAAGCCCCCAAAAGTGATCACGGGATAAATCAGCGCCATAAAATCAGGGCGCAGGCTGATATTTTCCTTATCTTCTATAGCGGGTTTATCAAAATGTGTCCCTAATGTAGAAGCCAAATGGCCGCCGGCAGAGAAGCCGATCACGCCAACCTTCATTGGGTCAACGTTCCACTCCTTCGCATTTTTGCGGATCATCACCAATGCCGATTGCGCATCCTGCAGCGGACCGATAGTTTTATCAACCATAATACTGTCGCTGGGCAGGCGGTATTTCAATACAAAAGCTGCAACGCCAATTTTATTAAATGCGCGGGCTATGGAATCACCCTCGTGCCCCATTGCCACGCCGGAATACCCGCCGCCGGGAATAACCAGCACAGCAGTATGCGCCGAACCACCCTTCAATAAATAAGGCGTTAATGTTGGGATGGATACCTTTGTAACGCCGCCCCACTCGTTAAGGTTTTCTTTGTAGGTTGAAGGTGCGGGCTTTGAATTCGGGATACCGTTTGGGTATAGCGGAGTTGGGGTTTGGGCGGATAGTCCGCCTGCAATTATTGATAACATTAGTAACAGGGCTGCAAACTTCATGGTTATTAAGACTTTATCGATCGGTAAAAATTGTCCTTGTAAGTATCCGATACCGGGATAAGCTGGTCGTTGATCCTTATCCTGTCCTTTTCGATACTGTTTATTTTACCCAAAGCTATAATAAATGATTTATGTACCCTGCAAAAATTTTCCTTTGGCAGCTCATTTTCCAGGTCGCCGAAGGTTTCAGGGGTCATGATCCTTTTGCCGGGCAGGTGCAGGCAGCGGTAATCGCGCATACCTTCTATAAACAGGATGTCGTCCAGGTTTACTTTCTCCAGCCTGTACTCGGTTTTCACAAATATGAAGGTCTTGCGGCTGTTCTTTGGGGTCGAAATATGCTTGTCGTAAACCTTGGTTACTGCCTGCATAAAACGCTCGAACGTGTAGGGCTTCAGCAGATAGTCGGCCACGTTTAGGTCGAAACCTTTTAGTGCATATTGATCAAAAGCGGTTGTGATGATCACATCCGGGCGGTTATTGATGGATTCGAGCAATTGGATGCCGGTGAAACCATCCATCTGGATGTCCAGGAACAATAAGTCGACCTTTTCCGACTTCAAAAACCCGATGGCCTCGATAGCATTATCAAAACAATGCAGCAATTTCAGGAACGGCGCCTTCAGCACAAATTCTTTTATGCGTTCCATTGCCAGGGGCTCATCCTCAATTATTACACAGTTAATTATCATGCAGGTTAACGGCTAAAGTTACGGTAAACCTGTCGTTACTTTTATTAATATCCATTTCATATTTATTAGGATATAACAAGCTTAACCGGCTTTTTATCAACTCCAACCCAAGTCCACTGTTCGGCTGCAGTAGTTTATCCCCAGCATCAAACGCATTGCTGCAGTAGAAATTTACTTGTTTATCATCTTTAATAACAATGCGGACTTCAATAGCATTGCTGATCTTTTTATTGATGGCATGCTTAAATGCGTTTTCTATAAAAGGGATAAACAGCATCGGCGCTATGCGTAAATTACCGGTGTCGCCTTCAACAGTAAAACTAACAAAATCGGCATTGGAGGTGCGGATCTTTTGAAGTTCGATATACTGGCCTATATATTTGATCTCTTCGCTAAGCGCCACTGTTTCAGCAGGACTTTCATACAAGGTAAATCTTAATATATCCGAAAGCTTTTTCAGATAGGTTGAAGCGGCTGCCGCGTCCTTTTCTATCAGCACATCGATGTTATTCAGCGTATTAAATAAAAAGTGTGGGTTTATTTGTGCTTTCAGCAATGCGAGATTAGTTTCAAGATTGATCTTTTCCATTTGCTGCCGCTGATGGCGTTCAGTCACCCATGAAGTTATGGCAGCTATGCCACATGCGTACAAGGGGTTCATGATTATTAATATCGAGACATTTGCAAGCTGTACGCTAAAAGATTTATTTACATACCCCATAAAAGGGTGTATTTTTATGAGTAATGCTGCAAAACCAATAGTTACTAACGTAGCCAACAGGCTCAAAAACACAAACAATCCTAAGCGTTGCGTCTTTACAAACCGTGGGAATAACAGCAGGTAAAATGTATAAAAGTTTGCTATGAGCAACAGTTCATAGGTACAGTTAAACTTTAGCTCCCCCATAAACACCGATGGAGGATGGGAGAATAAATATGGATGAAAAATTATGTATACGATAGATACCAGGGCAGGCGTAGTTATAAGTAATAAATAAAACGCCTGCAATAAAATAGCCAATAATGATGATTTCTTTTTCATGTTTTGTTAGTTAAGATTAAACATGTTTCAAAAATCATTTTTGCTCGTGGTGATGTAAAAAATATTCTGCCAGTTGGCGGTTTCTGCCTGCAAAGTATTAAAATTCAAGAAAAAAGGTGTTACCCGCTAAGGCAACACCTTCAAATATTTTCATATTACGGTCTTTACTTATCACCGCCAAACTCCATCAGATAAGCTTTCAGGAAATCATCCAGATCTCCGTCTAAAACAGCGGCCGCGTTTGAGGTTTCGTAATCGGTACGCAGATCTTTCACCAGTTTATACGGGTGGAGTACATAATTCCTGATCTGCGACCCCCATTCTATCTTCTTTTTGTTGCCCTCTATGGCATTGCTGGTTTCCTGCCGTTTGCGCATCTCTATCTCGTATAACTGCGATTTCAGCAAACGGATAGCGTTATCTTTATTCTGCAACTGCGACCGCGATTCCTGGTTTTTGATGATAATGCCCGATGGCTTGTGGTACAACCGAACGGCAGTTTCCACCTTATTTACGTTCTGACCGCCTGCACCTCCCGAACGGAAAGTTTCAAACTCTATATCTGCCGGGTTAATGTCTATCTCAATGGTATCATCAACCAGCGGGTACACGTATACAGATGCAAATGAAGTGTGCCTTTTTGCGTTCGAATCGAACGGCGAGATCCGCACCAAACGGTGAACGCCATTCTCTCCTTTTAAATAGCCATAAGCAAACTCGCCTTCAATTTGCAAGGTAACGGTTTTAACCCCGGCCACGTCACCTTCCTGGAAATCCTGCTCGGTAACTTTATAGCCGCTTTTTTCGCCCCACATAATATACATGCGCATCAGCATGCCTGCCCAGTCGCAGCTTTCGGTACCACCTGCACCGGCAGTGATCTGCAATACGGCGTTCAGCTGGTCTTCTTCGGCTGACAGCATGTTTTTAAATTCCAGCTCTTCCACCGCTTTAGTGGCTGCGTCAAACTGCTCCTTCATTTCGGCTTCAGTTGCATCGCCGCCCTGGTAAAATTCATACATTACGCCGGCGTCTTCCACAACAGCTTCAACCTTCTGGAAGGCGTCTGTCCATACTTTTTTGGTTTTGATGGAAGCGAGTACCTTTTCGGCCTCTTTGGGGTGGTCCCAAAAATGCGGGCCGATGGTTATTTCCTGTTCTTTTTGTAGTGCATCGAGTTTAGTATCGATGTCAAAGATGCCTCCTCAGGGAAGTTACTCTATCCCTTAAATCCTGGATCTGTTCTTTAGTCATTCGGCAAAGATATATTGGATTTTGGATTTCGAATGGGGGATTTCGGATTTTTTCCAACTAATTCCGAAATCGAACATCCGAAATCCGAAATAAAAAAGGCCTGCCATACGGCAAGCCTTTATAAAGTAGTTAAAATATTGTTATGCTACGGCAAGTTGCTTTAACAAAGCATCTGCGCGGTTTCCGCTTAGTTTTTGGATGAGTGAGCTTAAGGCAAACTCTTTATTCTGCTCGCTTTTTGATTCTTTGATGATCTCCTGCATTACCGGCGGGATCAATGCTTTTGCTATTTTCGCCGCTTCTGCCGGTGCTATCTGGTAATAGTTATTCAGTTTGTTGGCAAATTTTCGCTCCGCGTTTGATATAAGCGGGTTATTGAATACACCGGTAAACTGAAAATAATTTACGAGGTCTTTCAATTTACCACCTTCAACCTGGCCTTTCAGCACCTCGATAATTGAGCTTGAAGCGTCATTTATCACAGCTTCACGGTTTTTTTCCGGTATCGCCGGATTGTCAATAACAGCCGTCCCGGCGTTATTTTTTACAAGCAGATAGAGTTTTTCAAACATAGCAGATAAATTTTTCAATTGAATTAAGAAAATGGTGATAAAATCATATTTTCTTTATCATATGGACAAATATAGTAAATAAAAGTTTTTAATTTGTAAAGAAAATGCAATAATTTTTCAAAAAATCGCAATTTACTAAGTGTAAAACAAACACTAAGAGGGGTGTGTTAATTATACACGATTATATACAAATTGTAAACTTTCAGATTAATACTTCTCCTCGGTTTATAAATTATAATTTTGTCAAAAAACCACTCAATTATGTTGCCAAACATTGATTTCACTACCACAGAAGCCTACAAATATCTAGCTGACCATTATGTAGATGTAGCCGCTGAAAACATGAAGGACCTTTTCAAAGCTGACAGCCAACGCTTTGCAAAATTTTCAACTTCCTTCGAAGACATTTTGATCGACTATTCCAAGAACCGCATCAACGATGAAACATTCGCGCTGTTGATACAGCTGGCTAAGGAGTGTAAGCTAAAAGATGCTATTGAAGCCATGTTCTCCGGAGAAGTGATCAATGCTACCGAGCAGCGCCCGGTTCTGCATATCGCTTTACGTAACCGCAGCAATAAACCTATATTGGTTGACGGCAAGGACGTAATGCCGGATGTGAACCGCGTGCTGGAGCAAATGAAAACATTCAGCGAAAGGATCATTTCAGGCGAATGGAAAGGTTTTACGGGCAAAGCCATCACCGATGTGGTAAACATCGGCATCGGCGGCTCAGACCTCGGCCCGGTAATGGTAACCGAAGCATTGCGCCCATATAAGAACCACCTGAACATGCACTTTGTGAGCAATGTTGATGGTACGCACATTGCTGAAGCGCTTAAGGTTGTAAATCCCGAAACGACCTTGTTCCTTATTGCATCTAAAACATTCACTACACAGGAGACCATGACCAACGCGCATAGCGCTAAGGATTGGCTGCTGGCAAATGGCGGTAAGCAGGAAGATGTAGCTAAGCACTTCGTAGCGCTTTCAACCAACACAAAAGGCGTAAAGGAATTTGGTATCGATACTGCCAATATGTTCGAGTTTTGGGATTGGGTTGGCGGGCGTTACTCTTTGTGGAGCGCGATAGGCCTATCTATCGTATTGAGCCTGGGTTACGAAAACTTTGTTGAGCTATTAACCGGCGCACATGCGTATGATGAGCATTTCCGCACTACCGAGTTCGAGCAAAATCCATCCGTTATTTTGGGGATGATCGGCATTTGGTATAACAATTTCTTCGAATCGGAAACAGAGGCTATCCTGCCTTACGACCAGTACCTGCACCGCTTTGCAGCATACTTCCAGCAGGGCGACATGGAAAGTAACGGTAAACATATCGACCGCAACGGCAACCCTGTAGATTACTCTACCGGCCCGATCATTTGGGGCGAGCCGGGTACTAACGGTCAGCATGCTTTTTATCAATTAATCCACCAGGGTACTAAGCTTATCCCCTGCGATTTTATAGCTCCGGCACAAAGCCATAATCCATTGGGCGATCATCATATGCTGTTGATCTCAAACTACTTCGCACAAACTGAAGCGCTGATGAACGGCAAAACCATCGATGAGGTAATTGCTGAGCTGAAAGCATCAGGCAAATCGAAAGAAGAGATCAAAAAGCTGGCGCCATTTAAAGAGTTCGATGGCAACCGCCCTACCAACTCCATCCTGCTTAAAAAGATCACACCGCATAGTCTGGGTGCCTTGATAGCTATGTACGAGCATAAGATATTTACACAAGGTATTGTGTGGAACATTTATAGCTTCGATCAATGGGGTGTTGAGTTGGGCAAGCAATTAGCCCAAAGGATTCAGCCGGAATTAAGGAATAATGATGAGATCAGCAGTCATGATTCATCAACCAATGGGTTGATCAATCAGTATAAGGAGTGGAGATAAAAAGTTTGCAGTTTACAGTTGGCTGTTCGCTTAGTTCAGCCAACTGCAAACTCTTAACTGCAAACTCCTCTTACTTCTTCACAAACTCTACCTGGTACAAATGCGGCCATTTTTTACCGGTGATAAATATCCTCTTACCAACAGCATCATAAGCAATACCATTCAGCACATCAGCATTTGGCGCACGCTGGTCTTCAGGGTAAAGTTTGGTAAGATCTATCCTTTGCTGTATTGCACCGGTTTTGGGGTCGATAACTAAAATCTCGTTGGTTTGGTAATGGTTAGCGTATATTTTACCATCAATGTATTCCAGCTCGTTGATCGAGTCGACCGCTTGTTTATCGTTGTAAACATCAATATAGCCCGTGGTTCTCCAGGCATCTTTACTAATGAACCAGATGCGGTTGGTGCTGTCGTCCATGTAAAGCTTGCTGCCGTCAAAACACATGCCCCAGCCTTCGGCACCTATGTTATTAGCAAAGGTATTTAACAGTTTAAAAGTGTTTTTATCGTACACGTATCCGATCCGCGATTTCCAGCTCAGCTGGATGATCTTATCGCCGACAATGGATATGCCTT
The DNA here is from genome assembly GCA_013289045.1 of Bacteroidota bacterium. Lineage (GTDB taxonomy): Bacteria > Bacteroidota > Bacteroidia > Sphingobacteriales > Sphingobacteriaceae > Mucilaginibacter. The sequence continues at coordinate 52,128 of JABDAU010000005.1, forward strand.
CGCCAAATATCGTTGGGTCTACCATTACCTTTTGCAGCACCTTGCCGGTGTTCAGATCCGTCTTTCGCAAGCTCGACTGGCCGATAGAAAGATCAGCCTTTTCACCCGGAGGGGACTGTGACTGACCGCCGCCGCTTTCGTACAAAAATCCATCCTGGTACAGCAAGCCCTCAGTGTAGCAACTGGTGTCGTGCGGAAATACTTTTACTACTTTATAAGTAAGTTCCTCTGGCGCTTTGGCAGCCATTAATACAATGTTGGTTGACACTTCCTGCGCTTGCCCGCCGACATAAACTTTGGCGGTGATGAGCTTATTGCCTAACCGCATAGTATCAGTTTTCAGGGTAAGCGCTGATGAATCCTTACGGGAAGTAAACCTTGCCGAATCAAGCAGGTAAACCACAGAATCAATTTTTGCACCGGATAGGTTCAAACTCACCTTTACCGGGTCGCCGGCCTTGTAGGAAGTTCCGGCATCAGGCGACATGGTGATATTGGTGGGTGGCGTATTATGTTTGCAACCGTAATAACCGAAAGTTATTAATACAGCAGCAGCGACAAACAGCTTTATTCTTTTATTCATGATTCAATTTAAGTATGAGGCCAAAACGCGTCTTCAATATGCTTTATTTTATAGTTCCCGTTTTTATCAAACAACAGCGAAATAATATCAAAACGTACCTCGCCTTCATGGTTCATCAGGTAAATGTATTCGTCGGCGGCTTCCACCAGCAGGCGTTGCTTGCGGGCATCCACAAAATCTTCCGGTTCGCCAAAACCGTTGCCTGTGCGTGCTTTCACCTCGGCAAATATAATAACCTTGTCTTTATAAGCTATTAAATCTACCTCGGCTTTGCCATGCGTCCAATTTTCGTCCAGTATTTCATAACCGGTATTTTCCAGTAAAGTTTTTGCAAGCTGTTCGCCTTTACGGCCCAGTTCCAGGTGTTGGGCCATTATTTGAGGATTACGGAACCTAAATAATCGGATATGTTTTTCTCCACCTTTTTCATATGCACATACTGGTTGAGCAATATTTCCTGGTCATTCTCACTTTCGGTGGTCTGCAATTCGCTGCGCAGCCTGTCGAGTATTTTGCCAACTTTTTGCTTTTTTAGATGGAAGATAGCGCCGAGAATGGTCGCCTTCATGTTCACCTGCTCATCGGGCACCGTGATCTTATGCATCTCGTACCAGTTCTCGCTAAGCGTATATTTTGATGCGATGAGCGTTACGGTAATGTCCACAATTTCCTTTTCAGGATAATGGATAAAGAACTGTTCTTCGGGCAAAACTCCATTTTCCACCTCCTGCCGGTAAATTTCCATAAAGCGCTTTACAGGCGGATAGTCGAACTCTACATCGCTCAATTCAGCTACCATAAATGGCCCGATATACGTATTGGCAATACCATCCCAATCGATCATGCGGCTGCCGTATAACAAAAGCAGGCGGATGATCTCCTTTTCCTGGGTCGAGTCGTCTTTAGGTTTCGATTCCTCAATTTCCTGCGCGTAAAGTTCATCCGGCGGCGGCAGTTCTTCCGGTTGATAGCGTTGTGCTTGCTGCTGCGAGTTTTTTTTCGCTTTAGCCATTCGCATCTTATTCAGCTCGGTTAACAGCGCGCGCTCATCTATTTTCAGTTGGTAACTGCACTCTTTAATAAATACGGAGGCTTTGATGGAATCAGGTATCTTAGCAATACTTTCCACGATCTCGCGGATAACTTCCGCCCTCTTTATCGGGTCATTACCCGCATCTTTTAGCAGGATATCAGTTTTATAAAGTATGAAATCCTTACGGGTATCGGTTATATATTTTTTAAAGGCGGCGGTACCTACACTGCGTACATAGCTATCCGGATCGTGTCCGTCAGGAAACAGCACTACCTTCACATTCAGACCCTCCTCCAAAATCATATCCAACCCACGCAGCGAAGCTTTGATACCTGCAGCATCGCCATCATAAAGAATAGTGATATTTTTAGTGAGGCGACCGATCAGCCTGATCTGCTCCACCGTAAGCGATGTGCCTGACGAGGCCACTACGTTCTCTATCCCGGCCTGGTGAACAGAGATCACATCGGCATAACCCTCCACCAAAAGGCAATTATCCTCTTCGCGGATAGCCTTTTTGGCAAAGTAAAGGCCATACAAAACGCTTGACTTATGGTAGATCTCCGACTCCGGCGAGTTGACATATTTAGGCGAGTTCTTGTCATTCTTTAGCGTACGTCCGCCAAAGGCGATCACCCTACCCGTAAAGCTGTGGATGGGGAACATCACCCTCCCGCGCCAGCGGTCATATAATGAGCCGTTGTCGCGTTTAATGGATAACCCTGTTTCTTCTAAATATTGCGGCAAGTAACCATCCTTTATCGCTTGCCCGCTGAATGCCTCCCATTGATCGGGCGAGTAACCCAACTCAAATTTCTTGATGGTATCGTTATTAAAACCCCGCTCTTTAAAATAGCTCAGGCCGATGTTCCGGCCTTCTTCAGTTTCCAATAAGGTATCGTGGAAAAATTTGGTGGCGTAAGTGGTAACAATCATCAGGGCCTCGCGACGGTTCTCGGCTTCGCGATTCTCTGGTGATGTAATTGTTTCTTCGACCTCAATCCCGTACTTTTTCGCCAGCCATTTCAACGCTTCGGGATAGGTGAACTTTTCCAATTCCATTAAAAAGGTTACGACCGTGCCACCTTTTCCTGAAGAGAAATCATGAAAAATACCTTTAACAGGAGAAACCGTAAATGATGGCGTCCGCTCATTACTGAACGGCGAAAGGCCCACGTAATTAGCGCCGCGCTTCTTTAATTGCACAAATTCCCCTATCACCTCCACAATATCTGTGGCTTCCATAATGCGGTCGATAGTGGGTTTCGTGATCATTGCCGGGTTGCAAATGTAGGGCAAAAGCCCGTTGTATTTTAACAAAGGTTAAGATACAATTTTATTTTATTGATTGCCGGGGATTTAAAAATGTTATGGCTATGCCGGCGAGCATGATCACGCTGCCGATGATCTCGTTCAGCACCAAACGTTCGCTCAAAAGCAACGCGGCCAGCAGCCCGGCAAATACGGTTTGACTAAGTAGTGAGATAGAAACGCGGGTAGGCTCCATGTGATGGATGGAATAGTTTATGGTTAGCCAGCCCAATAACTGGCAAACTACGCCCATTCCGATAAAGCAGAGCCACACTTTTGAGGAAAATCCCACGACCGGGTTGCCTGTACAAAGGCAGGTGATCAACAGAAACACGCTCGCGCCAAGCATGCTGTAAAACATAAACGGAAACACGTCCAGTTTGGAGCGGGATTTTTTAGTGATGAGGATATACGCGGCGTAAAATATACTGGCAAGCACGGCCAATAAAATGCCAGCATTCAATTCGAGGTGCAGGATGTGCCCTGCGCCAACCAGCAATATCATACCTGCAATGGCGATCAGCGTACCGATCCAGAACGACCTGCCAACTTTCTTTTTCAGGAAGAAAAAAGTGAATAATCCTACCCAAAGCGGCGCCAGGTTAGCAATAAGCGTTGAGACCGTTGCGCTGATCTTCAATAAAGAAATATTCCAAACTGCAATGTCCATTGCAAAAGTAAAGCCCGCCAACAAGGCTACCCACATGTGCCGCCTGTCTATCCTGATATGTTTTTTGATAATGCAGTATGGCAGCAAACAGATCCAAGCAATAAAAACCCTGTAAAATGCCCCGCTAATGGGCGCAACGCCAGCCAGTTTTACAAATATGGGCGAAAAGGAGATGCACAAAATGCCTATGCCGAGGCTTAATCTGGGGTTCATGATAAATGCAAACTTACATAACCACCGGGCTAATTACTGTTAGCTTAGGACAATAAAAAGATCGATAATTGTAGCAACCGGCGCTTGATTTTCGTAATTCCTTGTATATTTAAATTACGATGAAAAAATCTATTTACCTTATCACAACAATAGCCCTGTTATGCTCAGCCTGCGGGCATGGTTATATTCGCCCATGCTGTGTAGCCAACGTAGGAGCACGCACAACCCAGCTATTGGCTCAACGCGACAGTTCGGCATATATGACCAGGCACATCACGGCGGTTTTAAAAAACGACTCTATAACCCTTAGTGGCAGTGGGCAACCGGGTTCAGTAGGAAACAATGTTTTACTCGATTCGATCTACATCCGGTTTAAATTTACCGATACCGGCACATATGACCTGAGCAATGCAAAGATCGCTTATGCAACTATTTTGGGGCCCGATGCCAATATAGAGCCGAATAGCGTGATCACGTGGTACAAATTAGATAATTCGGCGACAAATACTTTAAAGGTGGCCCAATACGACAAGGGTAATAACTGGGTGGTGGGCTACTTCAATCTGCATTTTTTAGCCAACGGACAACCGGACGTAAGCTTTTCAAACGGGGTTTTTTACGCATCGCTAAAGAAATAAGGTTGTTATAATCAGAGATCAAAGCTCTGCCAGAAATATTTCGGCGGGTATGTCCAAAAAGCGATGCAGGCCTTTAGCCATTTTCAAAGTCAGTTCTTTTTTTCCCGCCAAAACCAGCGAAACGTAGCTTTTGGAACCTATGATAGGCTCCAGGTCTTTGTGCTTCAGGCCTTTTTCTTTCAATTTTAGTTTAACAACATCAATGGGATCGGGGTCAGGCAATGTATAATTTCTATCCTCATAATCCTTCACAAGCAGTAATAATATATCCAGTTCATCGCTTTCAGGAGTTCCTTCTTCTGCGTGAAATATCTCAATTGTGCGCCTGAGAGCTTCTTTATATTCTTTTTCGGTTTTTAATATTTTCAAAGTATTGATCATATAAACAAATCTATTTAAAAGTTACGCGTAGTAAAGAATAGAATCTGCTTTACATTATAAATTGTATTTTTGCCGTTCAAAAATTAAAATTCATATATGAGCCAGCGGGTAAAAATTAAAGAAATTTTAGATAAAGTAGCACCTTTTGGTATTTTCATTACTCCTCTTACTGTTGATACAACTCTTATAGATGACCTATATCCAAAATCTAATATTGACGAAATAAAAATTGGTAACAATATTACCATCAAGGGCTGGATCCGATCTTTCCGTAACAACCAGTTTATTGCTTTAAATGATGGCTCAACCAATAATAACCTGCAGGTGGTTGTCGATTTTGAAAACACCGACGCCGCCCTGCTGAAACGGCTTACCACCGGCGCTGCCATCAGCGTTACCGGGCAGTTGGTAGCTTCTTTAGGCAAAGGACAAAAGGTCGAGGTAAAAGCCACCAGTATTGAGATATTGGGCGATTGCGATCCGGAGAAATACCCGCTGCAATTAAAAAACCGCCCAAGTTTGGAATACCTGCGCGAGATTGCACACCTGCGTTTCCGTACCAATACGTTCGGCGCGGTGTTTCGCGTGCGTAACAGCCTGTCATTTGCGGTGCACCAGTTTTTCCAGGAACGTGGTTTTGTTTACCTGCATACGCCAATCATTACCGCATCGGATGCGGAGGGTGCCGGCGAAACTTTCCACGTAACCAACTTCGATTTGCTGAACCCGCCAAAGACAGAGAACGGTGAAATCAACTACAAGGAAGATTTCTTTGGCCGTGCCACCAACCTTACCGTTTCCGGTCAGCTGGAAGGCGAGTTGGGCGCAATGGCTTTGAGTGATATTTACACTTTCGGCCCAACTTTCAGGGCGGAAAATTCGAATACTACACGCCACCTGGCGGAGTTCTGGATGATAGAGCCTGAAATGGCTTTCTATGACCTGAACGACAACATGGACCTGGCTGAAGCATTGCTGAAATATGTGATCCGTTACGCTTTAGACAAAAACCTTGACGATCTTGAATTTTTAAGTCAGCGTTTGTCCGAAGAGGAAAAACAGAAGCCACAAAACGAGCGCTCGGAAATGAGTTTGCTGGATAAGCTGCAGTTTTGTTTGGACAACAGCTTTGAGCGCCTTACTTATACCGAAGCTATCGATATCCTGAAGGATTCGACCCCGAACAAGAAGAAAAAATTCCAATACCTGGTTGAAGGCTGGGGTACCGACCTGCAATCTGAGCATGAACGCTATTTGGTAGAAAAACATTTCAAAAAGCCGGTGATCCTGACTGATTATCCCAAAGAGATCAAAGCATTCTACATGCGCCAAAACGAACCTGATGCACAAGGCCGCGAAACTGTACGCGCCATGGATATCCTGTTCCCGGGTATCGGCGAGATCGTGGGCGGCTCGCAGCGCGAGGAGCGCTTGGACAAGCTGGAGCAACGCATGGATGAAATGGGCATACCAAAAGAAGAGCTGTGGTGGTATTTGGATACCCGCCGTTTCGGCTCATGCCCGCATGCCGGTTTTGGTTTGGGCTTTGAGCGTTTAGTATTGTTTGTTACCGGCATGGGTAACATCCGGGATGTGATCCCATTCCCAAGGTTCCCGAAAAATGCGGAATTTTAGTTGGGATTTCACCGATTTGGGTTTGGGATTACACTGATTGAAGATTTTAATGATCACACTTGAAAAAGTTAAAATATATGCCAGCTTTAATGGTGATGGTGACTTATATTTTCAGTCTAAGCATTCACAGCCTTTGATATTTGGTGGAAACGAATGGGGATTGATCGATGATTTGATTCAGGATTATATTATTGCAAAAAATGGTCATGCTTCAACTTCATTTATTGAAGCACTGAATGAAAAGGCTTTGGTAATTTGTGATAGCCCTGAAACGATTGATTTTCTTAAATCAATTGCATACTAACGATGCCCGCAATCGAGCTCCATACCCATATCAACGCCCCCATCGAAAAAGTTTTTGATCTTGCCCGGAGTATTGATCTGCACATACAATCCACCAAACAAACCGGCGAGCAGGCTATTGCAGGTCGCACGAGTGGACTGATCGGTTTAGGCGAAACCGTTACCTGGCGGGCGAAGCATTTCGGCATTTGGCAGGGACTGACCTCAAAGATCACTGTTTATAACTACCCAACTTTTTTTGCGGATGAAATGGTAAAAGGCGCTTTCAAAAGCTTCCGGCATGAACATTATTTTTCAGTTGAAGGTAAAGGCACTTTGATGCGGGACGTGTTTGTTTTTGAATCGCCGTTTGGGATAGTTGGCCGGTTATTTAATTGGCTGATTTTGAAAAGGTATATGACGAGGTTTTTGTTGGAGCGGAATAGGGTGATAAAGGAGACCGCTGAATTTTAATGTTTTTTTTGATTGCGTTGATTATAGGAGGTGTATTAATGGCCACGACGGATTATGAACTTGACATCGGTGTAATCCTTCCCAAATCGGTGTAATCACCTCGTATACGCCTTTTGCACGATCAAGAAACTCGCATGCTCCGTTTTATGCAATGGTATGTCCCAATAACCCTGGTAAGTGATCTTCGTCGGCACTAATTCCCCGTTCACATTGTTAAGCTCCATGTTCATTTTCACATCCAGGTCGATAAACAGGTTGTGATATTGGAGATTGACGTAACGCCCTAATATCTGGAAGGTGTTGATATCGAAAATGGTGGTCAGCTCTTTGATCACCACGTCATTGCCCTCCGTACTTTGCTTTTGCACTACGCGGAAACGGTACACGGGTATCGTATCCAGATATGTTCCGCGCGCGAACTGGTAATCGTAAAACTGCCGCATGTCGGGCGAGAAGATCTCTGTTTTATCGCTGATGAAAGGAATGCCGTTCACCCGGTGGCCCGGAGCGAAGATGAGCGTTTTCATCTTGTCCTTATAGGATTGATCTTTGCTATCGCCGGCAGGTTTTATACTGCCTCCGGTATTGTAGGTGGCGTTATAAGCTGCGGTAAATATATAATCGAACATATTCAGCGTGTATAGCTGGTATTTGCCGTCTTTTTTATAGAGTGTGCCGCTGTCGCGCTTCGCCAGGTATTCAATAACAGGCCTGCCTCCGGGACTGTAGGTGCGCTTTATTTTCCGGTAGATCTTACCGTTAATTTTATTCTTTTTATCGTAGGTGTAGATGTAATTCTCAGCAATAAAGGAATATTTCTTCATGTTTCGAAAGGCCTGGTAAAAGCCGGTATCTGCTAATACAGCATTGATAAAATCCTGTGCATTGAGATGATGGGCGTGGATGTTTACGATAGGTGTATCGATCACTATCGTACGGATGGTATCAGGATTGAAAGGTTTGTTTTGTGCTTTGAGGCTGAGTGCGAAAAACAGTAGGCTGAAGGAAAGAACGATGGTTTTTTTCATAAGAAAAGTGGCTATGAACTATGAACCATCAACTATGAACTATTAATTAATTCCCCAATTGCTTCACCGCCAGATACGCCATCAATCCCGTACTCAAATTCAGTGCAGATTCTTCCACATCAAAAGTTGGGGTATGTACGGATGATGTTATCCCACGGCTTTCATTACGCGTGCCTAAACGGTAAAAGCATGAATCTGCTACCTGCGTATAATAAGCAAAATCCTCAGCTGCCATCCAGATATCCAGGTCGAGCACGTTTTCTTTCCCTAAGTAATCCTCGGCGTGGCTGCGTGTTATTGCGGTCAGCTTTTCTTCGTTGATAAGAAAAGGATAACCATGCATAATATTGAACTCGCAGCTGCCGCCCATGCTTTCGGCAATGCCTTCGGCCATCTTTTTCATTTTGATGTGGGCATCGGCACGCCATTTTTCGTCCATGGTACGGAAGGTACCTTCAAGGTAGACTTCGTTAGGGATCACATTGGTGGCACCGTTAGCGATCACTTTGCCAAACGATAATACTGATGGATTTTTCGGGTCAGCAAAGCGGCTTACCACTTGCTGTAGCGCAGTAAGGATGTGCGCGGTGATAATCACAGGGTCGACATTTTGCTGCGGTTGTGCCCCGTGGCCGCCTTTACCGCGAACCGTAACATATAATTCATCAGCCGAAGCCATGTATTTACCGGCACGGAAACCGACTTTACCGGCATCGATCAAAGGCATCACATGCTGACCGATCACTGCCGCAGGTTTCGGGTTTTCCAGTACGCCTTCTTTTATCATCAGGCTGGCGCCACCGGGCAGTTTTTCCTCGGCAGGCTGAAAGATCAGTTTTACCGTACCGCCAAACTGGCTTTTTAATTTTGTTAATATACTGGCAGTGCCCAATAGGGATGAAGTATGCACGTCATGACCGCAGGCATGCATTACGCCGTTATTCTGCGATTTGTAGGGAACGTCATTGGCTTCAAGAATAGGCAACGCGTCCATATCGGCGCGCAGGGCAACTACCTGGCTGGATGGCCTGTCGCCTTTTATCAGGGCAACCAAACCGGTGTCGGCCATTTTGTGGTATTCGAGGCCCATTTCTTCCAGCTTACGGGCTACGAAAGCCGAAGTTTCTGTTTCATGAAAAGACAGCTCAGGATGCGAATGCAGGTGGCGGCGGTTAGCTACTACTCCGTCAAAAATATTCGACGCTAAATCCTGTATCTGTTCCTTTATCATTCTGTATTGAGTTTTGGGGTTACTTTTTCTGACACGATGAACAATCCGCTGAACCAGGGTTTCAGGTCATGCGCCATCTTCTCTGCCTCCAACCTTGTCCTGTAATCACCTACGTGCACTTTAAAATAGGGCTCACTATAGCTGATGTACGTACGCTGATCAGGGAAACGCTCCTGGAATTTCGCCTGTGCATCATAAGCAGCCTGCCTTTGCGCCCCGCTGTAGATCTGCACCCGGTAACCTTCAGTCGAAACTGAAATAACACCGGTTGAACCTGGCGCTACGTTTGCCGGCGTACCTGTCTTCTTCTCAACCAGGTAATCCTGCACCAGCGAATCTACTTTAGGGTCTTTAATTACTTCAACCTTGCCCCGCTCCTGCGCAAACAGTAAGGAGGGCAATACTAACAAGCTGCAGCATGCAGCAAATTTCAGCGATCTCGCAATTAAAGACCTTGAAAATGACAGCCCATCTCTCATCTTCTTGCCTTTTTAGTTTATGTACTTTATACCTGGCCCTGGCCGTGGCAATTTTTATATTTTTTGCCGCTTCCACAAGGGCAAGGATCGTTTCTTCCAACCTTTTGCTCTACGCGTACCGGTGTCGGCTTCTGTGGCTCGCGGGTATCATCCAGCATCGGGATACCGCTTGGCTGCACCAATTCCGGTTTCGAGGTACGCATTTGCTTCATATCTGTACGCGGCTGCGGGCGTGCTTCACGCACTTGCTCCGGCTCCTGCTGTACAGGTATGCCGCCCCTGAACAGGAAGCTTACCATTTCCTTGTTCACGGCTGCAAGCATGTTCCTGAATAATTCAAAGGCCTCAAACTTATAAACCAGCAAAGGATCTTTTTGTTCGTAAACAGCATTTTGTACCGATTGCTTCAGTTCGTCCATCTCGCGCAGGTGTTCTTTCCAGGCATCATCGATCTCAGCAAGCGTAACCGTCTTCTCAAAAGATTTGAACACTTCAAAACCTTTGTTCTGTACAGCTTTCTTTAACGGAACAGCTACCTGCAAGCCATTAACACCATCCGTAAACGGCACCACAATGTTTTCAACCATCTCGCCGCGGGTATCATACACATCCTTTAATACAGGATATGCCTGCGCCGCGATTGCCTCGCTCTTACGTTTGTAAAAGTCCATTGCCGCATCAAAAACCAGCTCGGTAAGTTGATTGGCATTGGTATCGGCAAATTTTTGTTCGTCGATTTCTGTATCTACCGAGAAAGTGCGGATAATCTCCAGTTGGAAGCCTTCGAAGTTGTTCTCTTCCTTATATTGGGTAACAATGTCGGCGACAACATCATAAATGGTATTGTTCAGATCCACTTCCAAACGATCGCCGAACAGCGCATTCTTTCTTTTTGAGTAGATAACAGAACGTTGTGAGTTCATCACGTCGTCATATTCCAGCAAACGCTTACGGATACCGAAGTTATTTTCTTCTACCTTTTTCTGTGCACGCTCGATAGATTTTGAGATCATCGAGTGCTGGATCACTTCGCCTTCTTCAACGCCCATGCGCACCATCAGGCTGGAGATCCGCTCCGAGCCGAACAAACGCATCAGGTTATCTTCAAGCGATACAAAGAACTGTGACGAACCCGGGTCGCCCTGGCGTCCTGCACGGCCGCGCAACTGGCGGTCAACACGGCGCGATTCATGCCTTTCGGTACCTACAATGGCCAAACCACCAGATGCCTGCACACCCTCGCCCAGCTTAATATCCGTACCACGACCAGCCATGTTGGTAGCAATGGTAACAGTGCTAGCCTTACCCGCTTCGGCCACAATATCGGCCTCACGCTGGTGCTGTTTAGCGTTCAGTACGTTATGTTTAATGCCGCGCAATTTTAGCATACGGCTCAGTAATTCCGAAATTTCAACAGAGGTAGTACCTACCAGTACCGGGCGCCCTGCCTGTGTCAGTTTTACGATCTCGTCGGCAACGGCATTGTATTTTTCGCGAATGGTACGATAAACCAAATCTTCGCGGTCGGCACGGCTGGTTGGGGTGTTGGTTGGTATCTCTACCACATCCAGTTTATAGATCTGCCAAAACTCGCCTGCTTCAGTTATCGCAGTACCGGTCATGCCCGCAAGCTTGTGGTACATACGGAAATAATTTTGCAGCGTAATGGTAGCGAAGGTTTGGGTAGCATCCTCAACCTTTACATTTTCCTTAGCTTCTATAGCCTGGTGCAAACCGTCCGAGTAACGGCGGCCATCCAAAATACGGCCGGTCTGCTCGTCAACTATTTTTACTTTGCCTTCGTCAAGAATATATTCGGTGTCTTTTTCAAACAGTGTATAAGCCTTCAACAATTGGTTTACCGAGTGGATACGTTCTGATTTGATAGAGAAATCGCGCATCAGCTCATCCTTTTTAGCCACCTTCTCGTCGGCAGGCATACTTGATTTTTCAATATCAGCGATCTCGGTGCCTACATCAGGCATCACAAAGAAATTCGGATCTTCGCCGGTAGCGGTGATCAGCTCAATACCTTTTTCTGAAAGCTCAACCTGGTTGTTTTTTTCGTCGATTACGAAGAACAGCTCGGCATCAACCTTATGCATTTCCTTGCTTTGGTCCTGCATGTAAAAGTTTTCGCTTTTCAGCAATACCTGCCTGTTAGCGCCTTCGCTCAGATACTTTATCAGCGCCTTGCTCTTTGGCAAGCCACGGTGCGCGCGCAATAAGGCTAAACCGCCTTCATCGGGGCCGGTCTTACCTTCGGCAATCTCTTTCTTGGCTTCGTTTAATACGGCATTTATATAAGCTTTCTGGGCATTCACTAAACGCTCAATGCGCGGTTTCAGCTCATAAAACTCATGCTCGTCGCCACGTGGTATCGGGCCTGAAATGATCAATGGCGTACGCGCATCGTCAATCAATACCGAGTCAACCTCATCCACCATCGCGAAATGCAGTTTGCGCTGCACCAGTTCTTCAGGTGTACGTGTCATATTGTCACGCAGGTAATCAAAACCAAATTCGTTATTGGTACCAAAAGTGATATCTGATAAATAAGCCTTGCGGCGCTCTTCAGAGTTTGGCTCATGTTTATCGATACAATCAACCGATAAACCGTGGAACTCATACAGCGGCCCCATCCACTCCGAGTCACGACGCGCCAGGTAATCATTCACCGTTACAATGTGAACACCCTGACCAGCAATCGCATTCAGGTAAGCAGGCAGCGTAGCCACCAGCGTTTTACCTTCACCTGTAGCCATCTCGGCAATTTTACCCTGGTGCAATACCACACCGCCTATCAGCTGCACATCGTAATGTACCATATTCCAGGTGGTTGGGTTGCCTGCAGCAAGCCAGGTGCTGCTGTGGGTAGCTTTATCGCCTTTTATGGTTACGTTTGATTTGCGTGCGGCAAGGTCACGGTCGAAATCGTTTGCTGTAACTTCAATACCGGTGCTGCCTGCAAAACGGCGGGCAGTTTCCTTAACCACGGCGAAGGCTTCCGGCAGAATATTCATCAAGATCTCTTCCAGTTCTGTGTCGCGGTCTTTTTGCAGCTTATCCAGCTGGCGGAATAGCTCAACTTTCTCGCTTACATCAGCAATATCAACCTCGTTCTCTGTCCTTTCTTTTATTGCTGCTATTTCAGCGTCGATACCTTCCAGGCCGGTTGCTATCGTTGCTTTAAATTCTATGGTTTTAGCCCTGAGCTCATCGTTACTGATATTCTCCAACTTGGCGAACTCTTCCTTGATCTTCTCAACCAAAGGCAAGATGCTCTTTACGTCGCGTTCCGATTTGCTTCCAAAAAGCTTACTGATAAATTCTAACATGTTTAATCTGATATATTCCTTCCGGCTTCAACAATTGCGCCATCTGTAACCCAAAAGTCATAATGGCAGGCAAATATAGGTTTTTGGCGGGATTTCCGAGGATTGGTTGGCAGTTTTCAGTTTGCTGTTTGCTGTTAATTGGGGTTAACAATTGCAAACTACCCACCGCCAGAGAAGTAGTTGGCAGTTTGCTGTTTGCAGTAAGCTTGAGTTAACAAAATGCAAACTGCACGCCGCCAGAGAGTAATTAGCATTTGGAAGTTACTGTGTATGGTTAATTTGAGTAAACAACTGCAAACTGCGCGCTGAAAACTGTAAACTTTCTCAATCCCCTTCCTCGTCAAAAAACTCGTCGTCCTCATCGTCTTCTGTATCGAGATTATCCAAGGCGTCAAAGTCGATATCATCGAAGCTGTCGGGCATGCCGTCGAAGCGTTCGTCTTCGTTGAAGCGCATGTCTTCAAGTTTTTCCTGTTCGGGGGTGCTGGTGTCGAAGCGGATGGCCCAATTGTCGGGGATGTCGTATGATTTGTCGAAGCCACGGATCCAGTCGACGAATACTATGCGGAATTCTTCCACTTTTTCGCGCATCAGGTCTACGTAATCCTCCTCGCCTAATTTAAACATGGAAGCGGATGATACGGCGTTGAACATATCCTGCGCCGCGAACTTAATGAGCACCGCGTTTTGCATGCGCAGCGAGTACAGACTGCCGCCTTCAGCCCCGGCAATCTTGGCCTGGATGATATAGGCGTTGGTCATGATCTCGGCAGCAAGAAATTCCGTTTTTACACTATCCTTTAGCGAACCGGCAATAGCTTCGGCCAGTTCAACCAGTTCTTCCGACTTGCGGAAGACGGCGAGTTTCCTGTATTTATCTAAACGGCTCATTTGCGCTGGGTTTGCGTGTTGACTACAAAGCTATAAAAAGGGGGCTAAAATGTAAGCGGGAGGGTGATTATTGTTTTTGGGCGTTGCCTACGGCCTGCACTGAGGCAACGCCCAGATCGTTTAACCTATTACCCCCATTACATTATTCGCATTCTGCTACCCGCAGCAACCGCGCAGATTTACATATTCATAAAACTATGTCCTACTCTTATCTGCGGGTGAAAAAAACTTATCTTTGCGAATATGAAGATCCTGCTCCTTGGTTCAGGAGGGAGGGAAAGCGCCTTCGCCTGGAAATTATCACAAAGCCCCAAATGTGAACAGCTGTACATCGCGCCCGGTAATGCGGGCACCGGCCAGTACGGCACCAATGTGGATTTAAAAGTCACCGATTCTGATGGCATTAAGCAGTTCGCGGTTGAAAATGGCATCAATATGGTACTGGTTGGGCCGGAAGAGCCGCTGGTGAAAGGCATACACGATGATTTTTTGGCGGATGAGCGGACAAAACATATCCCGGTGATCGGTCCGCAGGCTGAAGGGGCGCAGTTGGAAGGCAGCAAGGATTTCTCCAAACAGTTTATGAATCGCCACAATATCCCGGCGGCAACATCGAGAACATTCACACCTGGGACTTTGCAGGAAGGACTAGAGTACCTGCCTAAAGCGGGATTGCCTGTTGTGCTAAAAGCTGATGGCCTGGCGGCTGGTAAAGGGGTGCTCATATGCACCACATTGGAAGAAGCACAAGACGAGTTGGTTCAAATGCTGAGCCACGCCAAGTTTGGCGCAGCAAGCTCGAAGGTAGTAGTTGAGCGATTTTTACAAGGGATAGAGCTATCGGTTTTTGTGTTGACAGACGGTAACAGCTACAAGGTACTGCCATCGGCAAAGGACTATAAACGTGTGGGCGAAGGTGATACGGGCCTTAATACGGGCGGTATGGGATCGGTTTCGCCGGTGCCGTTTGCGGATGAGAAGTTTTTGAAGAAGGTTGAAGAGCGCGTGATCATCCCAACCATTGAGGGTTTGAAAAAAGACAATATCCCTTACAAAGGCTTTATTTTTATCGGGCTGATGAATTGCTACGGCGACCCGTACATGATTGAATATAACTGCCGCATGGGCGACCCGGAAACGGAAAGCGTATTGCCGCGTATTGAATCGGACCTGGTAGATTTATTAATAGGCGTGGCTGAAGGCACCCTGCACGAGAAAGAATTAAAGATATCTGATAAAACTGCTGCTACCGTAATGATGGTTGCAGGTGGTTATCCCGGCAAATACTTAAGGGATAAGGTAATGACAGGCATGGAGAATATCCGCGACTCGCTGGTATTTCATGCAGGTACTTACCAGGATGAAGACGGGGACATCAGGACATCGGGCGGGCGCGTGATCGCGATCACTTCGTTGCAGGACGGCATGTTTGCAGCCTTACAGCAGGCTACCGCTGACGCCAGCCGGATCTATTACGATGGTATGTACTTTAGGAAAGATATCGGGTTTGATCTGTTGTAGAAGAAGTCCGGAATTATTGTTCCTGTCTTAAAACTTACCTGTATCAATTGCCGAGCAGTCCGCTTAAACGGGTGGTCAGTTCTTCTCCGGTTAATTCACGGGCTATGATCCTGCCGTCCGGATCTATCAAAAAGTTCTGCGGTAACGCCGTCAG
The DNA here is from genome assembly GCA_013289045.1 of Bacteroidota bacterium. Classification (GTDB taxonomy): domain Bacteria; phylum Bacteroidota; class Bacteroidia; order Sphingobacteriales; family Sphingobacteriaceae; genus Mucilaginibacter. Next base: position 67,990 of record JABDAU010000005.1, read on the forward strand.
GTGATATAGCTTCACCACCTTGCTTTGCCAGAATTGCAATTCGGATACCTGCGTCCAGGTAAGGTTATCGTGACTAATGGCTTTCATCCATGTTGCCCTATCGCCTGATTTGTCCAGGGAAACACCAAGAATAGTAAAATTCTTGCCCTTGAATTGATTATACACTTTTACCATATCCGGATTTGCCTGTCGGCAAAGCGGGCACCATGATGCCCAGAAATCAACCAATACATACTTACCTTTGAACGAACTTAGGCTAATATTATGCCCGTTGGTATCGGGTAAAGTGAAATCCGGTGCAAGCTTACCTGTCGAAACTGTTTCCATCTTTTCCAATTCCCCGGCATATTCAAGGCCATGTGCACTATTTTTTACTTCGGGCGAAAGGCCATCATATAAGGCCTTTACTTCTTCGTAGGGTGAATAGTAAGCGTAATAATATATCACATCCAGGCTCACCAGCGCCCATGAATGCGTTAAAACAAATTGTCTTTGTGCAGCTTTTTCTTCATCTTCCAGCTTTTTATTCTGTAGCTGCAGCTCTTTCAAAAAAGCAATTGAGCTTTTTTGTGCCTCAGTTGCACTGGTATCACGCACTTCCAATTCCTCGTCGCGTTTGTCAAGCGGCAGCATCAACTGTTTATACTCTTCGTTTGCATCGTTGTTTTTGGTGCCGGTTATTTTAGCTTTTGATAGCGAATCGGTTGCATCTGTCAAGGTGATCATTCCCGGTTCAATGTACAGTTCAACGTAATTATCATAGGTATATTTATCACCTTCTTTGTTTAGCGACAAATAGGCTGTAGTAGGTTCGCTAATATCGCCATCTATTTCAAATTCGCCGTTATGCAGCGCAACCTTGCTCACTAATGTACGGTCATAAACCAGGAACACATGCGCCGCCGGGTTGTTCAGATTGGCTATTTTACCTTTTAAGGTATATTTACTGTTTTGCGCAAAAGCAACAATAGGCAGTAAAAATAAAATGATGAGGAACGGTTTTTTCATGGCTAAAAGTACATTTATTGTACAAATTATTACCGCGCACAAATTAAAAAAGTCCGGAAGCAAAGTACTCCCGGACTAATATATTATCTAATTTTTTTGTCTTTTCCGACTTCCAGGCTTCCCCGACTTCCGGACTCAAAAATTTATATCTTCCCGAATATCTCGCCTAATTTCTTTTCCAAATCATCGCCGAAGAGGTCTTTTGCAATGATCTTGCCGTCAGGGTCTAACAGCAGGTTTTGCGGGATTGCTTGTATGCCGTATAGTTTGGCGGCATCGTTATCCCAGAATTTCAGGTCGGATACGTGGTTCCATTCCAGGTGATCTTTGTGGATCGCCTGCAGCCATGCATCTTTTTTACCCGGGCGATCTAATGATACGCTCAGGATGGTGAAGTTTTTACCTTTAAAGCTGTTGAAGGCTTTTACCACGTTCGGGTTTTCAGCGCGACAAGGGCCGCACCATGATGCCCAGAAATCGAGCAATACATATTTACCGCGGAACGATGACAGCTTAACAACATTGCCGTTGGTATCGGCCTGTGCAAAGTCAGGGGCTATTTTACCAACAGAAACGTTCTTCAATATGTTCAGGTAATCCTGGTATTTAACGCCGGCTTTAGAAGCACGGAGACCGGCTGATAACATATCAAATTTAGGCTGCAGCTTAGCATAGTCAGGATATGCCCCGCCCATGCCGCGTAGCGCCTGTAAGCTCATGTATGAGTCGTTATGACCAAGGATATATAATGAATCCTGTTTGCCTTCTACAGTTGAGATCGAGTCGTCTTTTTTATCGATATAAGCGCCGAATTCTTTTGATTTCCTTTTGTCTTCGGGCGCTGCATAATATTCTGCGTAAAGCGCGCTGCGGGCATCGTTTACCGGCTTCATGAATTTTTCGTAATTCTCAGCGTCTTCGTTAACCTTTGTACCGGATATTGTAGCTTTTGAAAGCGAATCGGTACTGTTAATCAACGTTGTGCCACTTACCAGGTATACAGAATTGATATCTTGTTTCTTTTGGGCAGGCTTGTTATACTTGACAAGCAATCTGGCCATGGTGATATCAGGCACCTGTCCGCTAAATGTAAATGCGCCGTTTGTAATTGCAGTCGAATCGCTTATTACTTTATCGCCGCTGCGATAGCTTATCAAAGCTTTCGTAGCGCCGGATGCAGGCGCAATCTGTGCCTTAATGGTGAAGTTTTCCTGTGCAAATGCCATTACCGGCGCAACGGCTAGTAATAATGAGATCAATTTTTTCATGTCAGTTAAAATGTATGGCGGGGGTACCGGCCTAAAAGTAATAATTAAAATTTAACCCTAATTACATATTTCCAAATATCTGCGTCAGCTTATTGTCAAGGTCGCTGCCACGCAGGTCTTTGGCGATGATCTTGCCGGTTGGGTCTAACAAAAAGTTGTGCGGAATAGATTGTACGGCATATAGCAGCGCCGCCTCGTTGCTCCAGAATTTCAGGTCAGATACTTGCGTCCAGGCAAGGCCGTCGGTTTTGATCGCACCAAGCCAGTCGGCTTTGCCTTCAGGTTTATCAAGCGACACGCCAAGGATGGTGAAGTTCTTGGTTTTGAATTTATTGTATGCTTTAACCACATTCGGGTTTTCCTGGCGGCACGGGCCGCACCATGACGCCCAGAAATCGATCAGCACATATTTACCCCTGAATGAGGAGAGCTTTACAGGCCTTCCATCCGAATCATTCTGCGTAAAATCAGGTGCTATGGCGCCCAATGCTGTTGGCAGCAGCGCATCTATCGATTTCTTTAATTGCCTGGCTGATTCAGTATTTTTTAAAGCCGGATCGAGTTTATCGAATAATGGCGAGAGTTCAGAAACATCCACCACCGGCCCTAATTGCGCTATGGATACCATACTGAAGTAGCTTTTTGGATTTTCCTTCACAAAGTTTTCCAAAACGCCGATCTGTACTTTTTGTATTTCCTTGGCTTTAGCTTCCTGTTGCTCCGGCGTCATGGAGCTTGAAGTTGCTTTATAACGCTCGGCCATGGCATTAACCGGAGCTAAGGCCATAATAAATTTCTGGTAATCGTCGTTGGCCGCAGAACCCGTCACCTTTGCTTTAGCAACAGAATCTGTAATGGAGGACACTGAAATAGCGGCTTTATCTAAAATAAAAGGTAAAGCGTCGGCCGTTTTTGGATCGAGGCTTGCAATGCCTCTTCCTGTGTGGTCTATCACCAATGTTGCGCGGTTTGGGTCGATCACATCGCCTTTAAAGGTAAATACGCCGTTAACGATCAACGCCGAATCGACAACCTTATTAGCGCCAAGCTGATATAATAAATATGCGCGGGCGGGCGAATTTAAGTTGCCTACTTTAGCCTGGATAGTGAAATTCCCTGTAGAGTCGGATGGGAGTTGTTGCGCGAAGGCCATAGCAGGCAGCATCGCCATTAAAAAAACAAATATTTTTTTCATCAAGAGCAAAAATCGTAAACTTTAACGGGAAAAAAGACAGAATAGTATTTAACTCTTCTCAAATCAAACCGATATTACTTTTTAGCAGAACTTCTATTATATCGCGTAACTGAATAATTAGTAATTTTGAAGCGATCTTAACATCACAATTTTCATGAAAAAGAACCTTATCACGCTATTTATACTATTGGCGTTTTGCAAACTTGCTTCTGCGCAACATCATTTTTATGGCCCCTCCTCATCTGCTAATACCATCTTTCAAAAAGGCGACGTGGAGTTTGGCATTAATGCCGGTTACGGCTTTTCATATATCGATTATGGGGATAGCTACTCCTCTATTTTGGGCACCTTTAACGCGGCTATTTCGGCAGACTATTATTTTTCTGACACCTGGGGCCTTAAAATAAAAGTGATCTATGATCAAAAAGGTTCGTCTGACGGATCTTTATACGATAATATGGGAAACGAAATTGACGGGTTAAAAGCGAGATTCAATTATATTACTGTCCCGGTAATGGCAAGCTGGCATTTTGGTATGAACCAAAACTGGTACCAGAACTTTGGCCCGTACGTTGGCTTTTTAAACAGCGTTAAAATTGGCGGATATAACGTAAAGGGCGATTTTAATACCATAGATGGTGGCCTTTCGGAAATTACTGGCGTTAAATTTCCCATGTCAAACAGAAAAAGCTTATTTATTGAATTAGAAATTCAGCAAGGTGTGGTGGATATCGCTAAATATGATTCATCCGATACACAAAGCTGGATAGACCGGGGCAGTATTAATGTGGGCCTGAACTTTTAATTCTGCTCAGGAAAGTTTTTGATAAGTGCGCCACCACAGGTCGGGCATTTCGCCGGATACGGCCTGCGTGTAATCGTTATAATTGCAGGGCACCAGGTGGAAGCGCTCGTTTGCCGAGCCGGTGTTCGGGTAAGGCACCTGCATCCACCAGCGGTCGGTCTTTTTGCTTTTTACGAATACCAACTGGTGCTCATCGTGCTTCAAACTCGTCTTATAAATAAGGTATTGTGATTTAGGGCTGAGCGGAAAGTCTTTCTTCCGGTTATAATAGCCATCTATAAAATACCATATCATCTGCGCCATCAGCATAGCGGTCTGGCCATTATTATCGTAAGCAGGATTGAATTCGTAAAAACCTATCGAACTCAACTTATCATTATACCCGGCATAACGCGCAAGCTGACAAGCCTCCTCGGCATAAAAACCGTTTGGCGTGGCATTGGCATTACCCATGGCATCGGCAGCGCGTACGGCATTAATATCAAAACTGATCATGCTGGCGTTGCGGATAACAGGTTCGGCCGCAGTAATGTTGCCGCTTAGCTCGCCAAGGCGGTGCACATCAAAAAATAATTTCTCCATTACACGCAAACCTGCCTGGCTGGTAAAATAGGTTTGGTAACCCAGGTTACTGTAGTTGAACAAGTAATTAGGTTCGTGAAGGAATATTTTGTTGAGATATGATTCGGACGTGGTTTCGATGGTTTCCGTATAGATGTCGTCATCCAGGTCGAAATGTGAATCGATCACCACCAAATCAACCTTTTGCTCCAATTGCTCATAGGCCATATATTGGGCATAGGTCAAATCCTGCCCGCCGCCGATGATGATGGGAACGATGTCTTTTTTGATCAGCTCCGCAACAACCGTTTTCAGCGCGAAATAAGTATCGGTAACTGTGGCGCCGGCCTGTATATTGCCCAGGTCGGTTATTTTGGTGGCGTAATTGCCTTCGTTCAGCAGGTAAAGCTTTTCGCGAACATAATCGGGCGCAAGCGCGCAGCCGCTGTTGTTTACAGAATTCCTGTCGTCTTTTACGCCTATGATGGCAATGTCAGTATCCTCGCCGATATTTGAAAGATCGGCAGGCGAATGCTGTACCCTGTCGCCTAAGTGGCTGGTATAGTAACCCTTTTGCGGGGCAATTTTAGTAAGATCTATCGGCGTCAGGAAATCAGTTAAAGACATTTTGTTAATGTGCAAATATGCGGATGTGCGGATGTGCGAATATGCGGATTTTTTTAAAAAAGCATAATTGATCTTTTACACATCTGCACATTTGATTTGCGGATGTGCAAGTGTGCGAATGTGCAGATGTCTTTATTAGTAATAAATCCATCAGCAGCAAATATGCAGTTTCACATTTGCATATCTGCACATCTACTAATCTGCACATTCACTTGCACATCCGCACATCAATCTGCACATTTGCACACGTGTCCGCCATAAAGGCGGATCCGCACATTTGCACATCAATAAATGATCTTAGTTACCGGCGCAACAGGCTTTTTAGGTTCAGAACTGGCAAAACAGCTTGTTGAGCAGGGCGAATTTATCCGCTGCACCAAACGGGCCAGTTCCGTTATCCCCCCGTTGCTTTCTTTCTATACTACGCAAGTTGAGTGGGTTGATGCCGATATAATGGATGCGTTTGCGCTGGAAGATGCGCTGGAAGACGTAACGCAGGCTTATCATTGCGCCGCCTGGGTATCACTAAGCCGGAAGGATAAAAACCCGATGATCCGCACCAATGTTACCGGCACCGCCAACCTGGTGAATTTGTGTTTGGAGCGTAGTATCCGCCTGCTGCACGTTAGCTCGGTTGCGGCCGTTGGCATGGCATTGCCGGGCGAGCTGACCACTGAAAACCATCATTTGGAAGAAACTGCCGAGAATGATGGCTATGCCATATCCAAACTGGAAAGCGAAATGGAAGTTTGGCGTGGTGTAGCCGAAGGGCTTAACGCCGTTATCGTAAACCCATCACTGATCCTTGGTGTAAATGCCGGCACCGAAGGTACTGGTATGTTGTTTGAAACCGTGCGCAAAGGGTTGAAATTTTATACCGAAGGTTCAGGAGGATTTGTAGATGTGGGCGATGTGGCCAAATGCATGATCCTGCTGATGAACAGCGATATCGAAGCGGAGCGCTATATTATTAGTGCCGAGAACCGTTATTATAAAGACGTCACCACAAAAATTGCCGAGGGTTTTGGCATCAAACCACCATCAATGTTAGCCAAACCATGGATGATGGGACTGGCCTGGCGCGGGGCGGAATTTGCAGCATTGTTTACCGGTACAGCGCCGGCGATTGATAAAACTTCGGCAGAGGGTGCGGGTAAGATATTACGGTTTGATAACTCGAAAATAAGGAAAGCGATAGAAATTAAATTCAGGGCTATTGATGAGACGATAGACGAGGTTTGTGCGGCGATGAAGAAATAATTTATTAATTTTCGTCTGCTAAACCAGGGAATTATTACAATGAAAAAAATATCTCTTTTAACAGTCTTGCTATTAGCCGTACTTTTTACAAATGCACAAAAAAAAGACACTGTGGAAGAAAAATTCCGCAGCTTGCCTAATATCAATTACGAAATTGGTCCGCGTATAAATAATGAATTTCTGGATCAATATCTTGGTGATAAAATATCTGTTCCGAATGATGCAATCGCAAACCCACATAAATATGCTGTTGCGGCGTTGCACATTGACAGTAATGGCATAATAAGCAATATACGCCTATTTAAAAGTTACTCGCCGCAGTTAAATAACCAAATAACAAATGTGTTTAATGAGTTACCAAAATTAAAACCCGCATACAATGAGGGACATAATATTGCTATTGATTTGGCTATATCAATATGGTTTGGGAAAAGAAAGAGCACGGACAGTACGATAACAACTATTTGTAGCGACTACTCTCCAGATTATGATCCCACAAAAGATTATAGCAATGTTTTTAATGCTGTAGAAAAGGTACCAACTTTTCCAGGAGGCAATGAAGCGCTCGGAAAATTTTTAAGTAGTAATATCAAATATCCACGCCAGGCTTGGGCAAATCACATACAAGGGATTGTTTATATAAGTTTTGTAGTAGATACTGATGGCTCGGTCGGTAATTTAAAAATTGTGTGGTCGCCTGATGACGATCTAAGTATGGAGACGCTTCGAGTAATGCACCGATGTCCTAATTTTATTCCAGGGATACAAAATGGAAAACCTTTTCGCTGTATGTATACTTTGCCTGTTAGTTTTAAGTTATGAAGAAAGCGGTTGTGCGACTATTTATAATCTCTCATTTAATCCCATTTTCTTCATCCCTGATTCACCAAAAATCTGCACATTTGCATCACGTGTCCGCCAAACGGCGGATCTGCACTTCTGCAAATCATATAAATGGATCAGTATTTTATAATCGACTTCGACAGCACTTTTACGCAGGTTGAAGCATTGGACGAACTTGCCCGCATTTCCCTCAAAAATCATCCCGACAGGGAACAGATCTATAAGCAGATAGAAGACCTCACCAACGCCTCAATGGAAGGCCGCCTGTCGTTTTCTGAAAGTTTGGAGAACCGTGTTAAGCTGCTGCAAGCTAATCGCGAGCATTTGAAACAGCTGATCTCTCACCTAAAAAAGAAGGTTTCTACCTCGTTCTCCCGCAATACCATCTTCTTTAAAAACCATACCGACGAGGTGCTGATCGTATCCGGCGGCTTTAAAGAATTTATTACACCGGTAGTTACCGAATACTATATTAAAAAAGAAAATATCTACGCCAATACCTTTGTGTTTGATGAGGAAGGCAACATTATCGGATATGACCGCACCAACCCGCTCTCGCAGGAAGGCGGCAAGGTAAAGCTGCTGCGCCAGATGGACCTGCCGGGCGATATTTATGGCATTGGCGATGGTTATTCAGATTTCCAGTTGAAGGAATCGGGCATCATCAAAAAATTCTTTGCTTTTACGGAGAATATCGAGCGCAAATCGGTAGCCGAAAAGGCCGATCACATTACGCCCAGTTTTGATGAGTTTTTGTACATCAACAAACTGCCGCGTGCTATCTCCTACCCTAAAAACCGCATCAAGTGCCTGGTAATAGGTGATATTGAAGAGGATGCGCTGGCGCTGATGCGTAAGGAAGGATACAATATCCGTGTTAAAGAAAGCATTGATGTAAAATATTTGGATGAAGCAGGCATATTGTTTTGTGACGAGGAACATCAGCCTACGCCCGAACAATTACAGAATGCAGGCAGGTTAAAAGCGATTGGAATTTTTGGCAGGATCAGCAGCCGTAAACTGGCCGAAGCTGCGTGCGAAAATGGCATCATCATTTTTGACGATCCAAAACATAACCCGCGTAACGATGATTTTATCCCGCGCCGTGTAATGGCGTTTATGAATGAGGGCAAAACGCACACCAGCTGCAACTTCCCCGATCTGCAGCCGCCGCGTGTAAACAATGCACACCGGCTCATTCACATCCACAAAAACGTTCCGGGTATCCTGGCTAAAATAAACGACGTTTTCGCCCGTCATAACATCAATATCGTGGGCGAGTTCCTGGTGACCAACCCGCAGATCGGCTATGTAATCACCGATGTGGAATCAGGTTACGACACGAATGTATTGAATGAGCTGAAAGCGATTGAGCAGACGATAAAGTTTAGGTTGCTCTATTAGACCGTAGCCCATGGTCGATGGATCATAGCCATTGTGTATTTAACCACCATTTTTTGCTATGGTCTATCGACTATTCCCCCAACGGCACTACCAAAACCGGTATGTGCGAATGACGCACCACGTATTCCGCAATGCTGCCATTGAACAGGCGATCGAGGCCGGTACGGTTGTGGGTGCCGATAATGATCAGATCGGCCTTAAATGTTTTGCTGCATTCAATTATTCCTTCGCCGGTCGAGCCAAACTCATTAAACTGGGTTATTTCAAATTTATCGCTGTATTTTTTGGTGGTACGGTCTAAAATATCTTCAGACATCTGTTGCTGCGCGTCCAATATTTCAGTATTCATCACATTAACGGATTGTATTGGCGAACCCAATATTTCATCCGCCCCGGTTGAGGCCGTTGGTATTGCTACCGGCTCTACCATATGCACCAGCCCGACGTGGGCGCCAAGCTCTCCGGCGAGGTTGAAACCATATTTTGTGGCATTTTCGGCATAAGTGCTGTCGTCAATGCCTATTAAAATTTTCTTTATCATGTTTGTAGGTTTGGATGTAAGTGTATAACAATCGGGTAGGGATATGTTTTTGGCGGTTATGTAATATCCGTGCTAAAATACCTAAGATTTATTTTGTTTACTACATTTGAACATGAATTTCACACCCGAAATTGAAGAACGCCTTGCCCGGCTGCAGGAAAAGTATGAAGCCATGGGACAAGACATGCAATCATACCTGGATGGCTTGCTGTATGCTGATTTCCTTACCTATTGGGATTACATCCACCTGGATACACTGCTTAGCCTGCAAAGCCCGAAAACGCCTTTCCCGGATGAGGAGATCTTCATCATGTATCACCAGATCACCGAGCTGTATTTTAAGCTCGCTCTGCATGAGTGTAAGCAATTGGTAGAAAAACATCCGCTAAGCGCCGACTTTTTTACGACAAGATTAAAACGCATCAACAGCTATTTCCAGGCGCTCATCAATTCGTTCGAAATAATGGTTGACGGAATGGAGAAGGAGCAATTTCTTAAATTCCGCATGTCGTTATTGCCGGCAAGTGGCTTTCAGTCGGGCCAGTACAGAATGATAGAGATCTATGCTACAGATTTTATCAACCTCGTGGCACGAGAGCAGCGCGAAGCCTTACGCAGCGCTTCTATCGAGGAACAATTCGAACATCTTTATTGGAAATCAGGAGCTACCGAATTGGCAACCGGCAAAAAAACGCTTACGCTTAAGCAGTTCGAAAAGAAATACAGCAAAACCTTTATCGAGCTTGGCAAAGCTACCAGTAGCTACAATTTCAACGCGCTGCTGCATCAATTAAAATACGAAGGGCAATCGACAACAGCGTTAGAAAGCGAATTGCGCCAATTAGATGTGAATGTAAACGTCAACTGGCCTTTATCGCACTATAAATCAGCTGTTCGCTACCTGCAACGCGAGCCTGAAGAGATCAAAGCCACAGGCGGCACCAACTGGCAGAAATACCTGCCTCCGCGTTTCCAGAAACGCATTTTTTATCCATCGCTTTGGACGGAGCAACAGATCGACGATTGGGGAAAAGGCTGGGTGGAAAGTGCGCTTTCAGGTTCATGGTTGTAACGATGTAGTCATAAATTGACTAAAATCCACCCTTTTTTAGTCATTTTTCAGCAAAAAGTGTAGCATTTTATTTGCACGCGTTCAGCATTATTTGAAATTATAAATGCCTGCATATCAATAACTTAAGTTTTAATATACTGTAGCAAAGTGTAGCATTTCGTAGCGTTTTGCCGTATTTTTATGTGTATATTGTAGCGTAAACGTTTCACCTGCTACACCTGCCGGCAAGGCTGGCTAAATAGTGCCGGCAGGTATGCGAATGTTATCTTCGCCGCCTTTCGGGCCTATCAACCATGATCTATGAACCATGATCCATGAACTTATCTACCTGTCATAGGATAATTAATTGCTGCTTTATACAAGTTTACGCACAAAATTATAGTTGGCACAAAAAATTCCGTACCTTGCCATTTTCGATAACTAATACCTACTGCCATGATTGAGACGCTGGACATTAAGACCACTAAAACGCAGCATTCGCGTTTAGCTGAGACTGATTTTGACAATTTACCGTTCGGGAAACATTTCGCCGACCACATGTTTGTGGCCGACTATGCCGATGGTGAATGGAAGAATTTTGAGATAGTCCCTTACGGGCCTATTGATATGAGCCCTGCGATTTCGGCATTGCACTATGGCCAGGCTTTTTTTGAGGGCATGAAAGCCTACAAACATGCCGACGGTACTGTAACGATTTTCCGTCCGGATAAGAACGCCAAACGTTTTAATAAATCAGCCGAGCGCCTGTGTATGCCCGAATTGCCGGAAGATATTTTCGTGCAAAGCATTGCCGCGCTGGTCGACCTTGACCGCGACTGGGTGCCTTCGCAAGCCAACCACGCCCTGTACATCAGGCCGTTTATGTTCGCTACCGATCCGTATCTCGGCGTTACCCCATCGGCAACCTACAAGTTTATGGTGCTGATATGCCCTGTCGGCCCTTATTTCTCTAAAACCCTTAGGGTGAAAATAGAGGATTATTACACCCGCGCTGCCGAAGGCGGCATGGGCTATGCCAAAGCCGCAGGTAACTACGGTGCAGGTATGCTGCCTGCAAAAAAAGCTGTTGAAGAGGGCTTTGACCAACTGATATGGACCGATGGCAAAGAGCATGCTTACATTGAAGAAATGGGCGCTGCCAACGCAATGTTTGTGCTGGATGGCAAGGTGATCACCCCGTCAACCCGCGATACCATTTTGGATGGCGTTACCCGCGATACCGTTTTGGCGCTGGCCCGCGAATGGGGGTACCCTGTTGAAGAACGCCGCGTATCGGTTGCCGAAATTATTGACGGCGCCAAAAACGGCAAATTACAAGATGCTTTCGGAGCCGGAACAGCTGCAACCATTGCACCTGTAGGCTCTATTACCTACGATGGTGAAGAATATTTCCTGAGTGACCCGAAAACCCGCGAATTTTCGCAACGTGTGCTGAAAGAGCTGGATGCCATTAAATATGGTGCTAAGGCGGATACGCATGGTTGGAATTATGTTGTATAAAGCAACATAATCATACAAATGCAAAAAGCCGCAATAGCGGCTTTTTTGCTTAACCCCCAAACCACGAACCGCCCGGTCAAGTGTCCACACTTGACCGAAACACAGCTGTAAGCGTCCACGCTTACAATAAATTTGCCGCAGAAATAATAAATAATCATATTTATTACCATGTCACGCAATGCCTCAACCGACGAATTATTCTTCGTAACCCTTACCGTAGTCAACTGGATAGACGTATTCACGCGACGCATTTATAACGATTTTCTCATAGAAAACCTGGCATGGAGCCAGCAGAATAAAGGGCTGAACGTTTACGCCTATGTAATCATGACGAATCATATCCATATGGTGGCGAATGTTACCGATGGCTCATTGGGTGATGTATTAGGTCATTTTAAAACTTACACCTCCAAGCAATTATTCAAAATGATAGCTGAGAATGAACTGGAAAGCCGGAAAAAATGGATGTTGAAAGCATTTGAGCAAGCGGGAAAATATAATCCGTTAAACGTTAATCATCAATTCTGGCAAAATGGCAATTATCCCGTTTTACTTTATTCGCCTGCGGTAATAGATCAAAAGATAGATTATATCCATGAAAATCCGGTTCGCGCAGGATTTGTGGGTTCAGCGCATGAGTTTTGGTATAGCAGCGCTAACCCGGAAAGCCCATTGAAGATTGTTTCGTAAGTGTGGACACTTACAGCTGTGCTTCGGTCAAGTGTGGACACTTGACCGGGCGAATTATTATAAAAGGGAAAAGCCGCTATGCGGCTTTTCCCTTTTACTTGAAGTGCCGCGGACACAGTAGCTGTCAAGTGCTGTGTTTGCTTAGCCGATCGCCCAGGACACTTGAATGGGCGGATGAGGTAAAGCCGCTATAGCGGCTTTACAATTGGAATCGGAATAAACCACAAAAGCGGCTATTGCGGCTTTTGTGGTAAAAATTGCGCCCGGTCAAGTGTCCACACTTGACCGAAGCACAGCTGTAAGCGTCCACGCTTACGCACAACAGGGTAGTTATACCCCTTTACTAAATCGGGTATTTCTACGTGGTGTTTCTACAACTTCCCTGTGTATTTTTACATCGTTCCCCCTGAACCTTATCATTTTAAACTCTCAGGCTATATAACTAGCCTGAACAACAGGGGAACCACCAGATTTGCACGTTTTGTTTTTATTTAATGTTGTTATTAGCCGGCCTGATATTGCCCATATCCGCCGGCTATTTTTCGTGCAGGCGGTTTAGTTTATTCATATAAAACGCACGCAGGGTGCTCCATTTATAATATGGATATGAGTTTGTTTCCAACCCGCTGATCCGCGCTTCCTTTTCGTTCAGCAATATCTTAACCAAATAGCCTTTGGTATCCTGCTTTTTGTAAAACACCCACATAATATTGGCGCTTAACGGAATCACAGCCGATGATTGCCAGTTCTTGTTCAATTCCACAGCAGCTTTGCTTGCTTTATCCGCATTGGAGATCTGCAGCAATGCAGCAAACGGCGCAATAGTTTCTGCATGTGCAAAGCGCAGGCGGGCATTATACGTGCCGGTTTTCATGTAATCATCCGCTGCACTAATAAAATCATTTAACAGCGGCGCGGCGATCCGTACCTGTATACCGTTGTTATCTGCACCCGGGCCTTTTTTCAGGTTCTCATCTGCCGAATCCATTTCGCCAAGGTTTTGCAGCTCGTTGCAGGTAAAGAGCGATGCAAAATCTACATCAGCCGCCTGGTAACCGGCTTGCTGGATCTCCGCCTTTAACGAGTAAACGATAGTAGCGAAGCCGAAAACATCATCCACAAATTTTTCCTTTTGCCCATCGCCCAACTTTTTCAAAAACGACTTAGCAAAAAAACGCGAGGCAATAGCACTATTGATCGCTTCGCGATGATCCATTTTATCCAATTCGGTCATCATCACTCCTTCATCTACCTTATCCTCAAACGCTTTGTATGATGCTGAAAGATCGTAAAACCGCAGACTGGTGTCATCATTATAAAAGCTGGCCGATGCGGTGTCTTTCAATTTGCTGTTCAATCCTTTTAAAAAAGCATCCGCACTTTGTTTTGTCCTTACTTCTTTTGTAACGGCTACCTTCAGGCTAGTCCTGGTCTTGAAAACATTGCTATAGTTAAGTACCATACGTTCGCCCAGACCTCTCAGCTCATCGCGACCTTCTGCAGAAATGAATTTTATGCTTCCCTTTTCTACCTTCTGCAAGGCTATAACCATTTGCTTTAGCTTTTTGCCTTTTTCGGTTAATGCATTTGCGCTATCAGCCTGCATCAATAAGGCGTAAGCCGATGTTGTTTTCACATCTTTGGTGAGGTGCCTGGCGCCATGCCTTCCTACATGGTCGATAAAAACCGGGCGGTAGCCTGCAGGTGCAGGGGTATTTTTATGATGATTGTCCTTATACAGCGTTTTGGTGCCTAAGAAACCATCTCCGCAGTTTTGTGCCGAAGCTGCAAAATGACAGGTGATGTATAGCAGAAGACTGAGCAGATATTTTTTCATATTCAATTAGCTTTATGATAAACAAAAAAGAGGCGCAAAAGTATTGCGCCTCCGGAATATAATGTTTAGGGTTATGAATTAGTGCAGATTGCCGCTACCGTTGGCCTGGTAAGCGCCAATATCCACACCCGGAGCAGTCACCACAGGCGCATAAGCACCGGTTGTTGTTACATTATTGTATGGCGCGAAATCTGTTTTACCTTTTCCGTAAGCCGGCGAAGTTGATGTGATATGGAAGCTTGAAGTACCAACCATTGTAATTAAAGGTGTTTGGTTACTTGCCGGTGTTGGCGCCGGAAACATGGTATAATTATAAGCGTTAACATCAAACGAGCCAAACAGCGGGTTGTTTTGCTGCGGGGTGGTCGACAGGATATCGCCTGGTTGTTGTACAGCCGAGAGCACGCCCTTGCTAACGCCATCTGTAGCATAAAACTGGTTAACTATTGCTGCATTGTAACCATAAAAAAACTGGTTATTGTATTTTGTATTAACAACATCGGCAGTGGTTAATA
>JABDAU010000006.1 GCA_013289045.1 Bacteroidota bacterium
GCCATCCAGTTTGATCTGCGTTACGCCGGCAATGTTCCTCCCGAGGAATGTATACCTGTTTTACGGCGACAGCAAGATCTTGAACGATAACTACGCCGGTATAAAACGCTATGTAGATCATATTAACCAGCTTTACCCAACAGGCCTTACCACCTGGGGCCTGGGCGATTGGGCGCCTGTGAAATCAACAACACCGGTTGAGCTGACATCATCAGTTTATTACTATGTGGATGCCAATATATTGGCCAAAACAGCCAAATTATTAGGCAAAAAGGCGGATGCTGACACATACTCGGCGCTGGCGATAAAAATAAGAAGCGCCATTAATACCAAATATCTCAATACACAAACAGGCCGATACGCCGATGGCCATCAAACAGAAGAAGCTGTGCCTTTATACTGGGGCGTGATACCGGATAACCTGAAAACTAAAGCTGCCGCCATACTTGCCGATTCGGTTGCCGCAAACCACTTCCACCTGGATGTGGGCATATTGGGCGCAAAGGCCATCCTGGGTGCGCTGAGCGATAACGGTCAGGCTGAAACGGCCTACAAACTGGCTTCGCAAGATACCTTCCCATCATGGGGATGGTGGATTGTAAATGGCGCCACCACGCTATACGAAAACTGGAATATCGACAGCAAACGCGACCTTTCGCTCAATCACATCATGTTCGGCGAGATCAGCGCCTGGATGTTCAAGGCTTTGGGCGGTATAAAGGTTGATGAATTTCATCCCGGTTTTAAGCATTTTATAACAGCCCCGCATTTCGAGTTAGCCGATTTTGAATGCTGGCACGATAGTCCTTACGGCCGTATCATATCCTCGTGGAAAACCAGTGGGCATCAGATCCACTACAAGCTAATAGTTCCGCCAAACTCATCAGCCGACCTTAATCTCTCAGACAGTAATATAAAAGTGTTAAAAATGAACGAGAAAACGGTTACAGGAAACCTATTCAGGTTAGATGCCGGGAAATATGAGTTCGTGTTGCAGAAGAATGATTAGATGTATTAACGACCAAACGACTACTAATCAACTTCTCAGCTAAAAATCTACCATTCAGGGGGAATGATCATTATGCGTCATACTCTATTTTTGAAATGACTCATAAACGTTAACCGTTTCGTTCACGATTTGTCTGAAAATGGCCGTCAGAGAACCGGGGGAAGGATATTTGCTTTGTATCTGTATGTTCGTCTTCCCCGGGAATATCTGCGGCCTTTTTAGATTCACTGCACCGAAACTTGTAATCTGCTGATGTTCATGCACCTCAATATAAAATCTCCCTATATGGGAGATGACCAGGTATACCTTTACCTGTAGTTTTGTTATCGGATTGACCAGCCGGAAAAAGCGATGAATTGTAGCTATTTTTGATGTTGATGGAAGAGGATGCTATATAAATGTTTGTAATGCAGCAACATATTACGCTTTTTAATAAAATAGGCCGGCAGTGCTTCCTCATCGCCACTTTTATATTACTGGCCGGGCCGCGCGTTCTTGCGCAGAGCTATTATTTCCGTCATTACAGTATCGATAAAGGTTTGGTGCAATCGCAGGTGTTGCGCATATTCCAGGATAGCGAAAAATACATGTGGCTGGGTACCTATGGTGGCGTTTCCCGCTTTGACGGTACCGATTTTACCAATTATACAAGGGTTGACGGGCTTACCGGCGACCTGGTAAATGCCATAACGCAGGCCAATGGGCAAATCCTGGTTGAGGACGAATCCGGCGTAACCGGTATAAGGAATGGCCATCTCAAAAATATCCTTAAACTACCCCAGGTAGATTGGGGGAATTCAAAACAGCTTACTGCCGATGGCTCGGGACGTTTATGGATCATCCGTCGCCGTCAATTGAATATCATTACCGGCAACAAGTTACAACCTGTTTGGATAACCTCACGGGATGAATGTGTCATGTCGATCGCACTAAACCGGAATGGCAAGCTTTGCGCCTCCATTTACGGCAATGGGATTTATAGGTATGACAAAGGCAGTTGGACGAAGATCGTAAGCTTTGATGGTGCGGCAAAAGAAATGGGAGTGTTAAGGATGCTTTTTGACCGTTTCAATCCTGCTAAAATATACATGCTCACACCTTCAAAGTTATATGAGGCTGATGGACAGTCTATTAACGAATACAGGAACCAGGCATTAGATACGTTGAAACGAATGCTCTATTCCGTTGCTCAGGATCGGCAGGGGAACTTATGGCTGGGAACAGACAAAGGTGCATACTATCTCCGGAAAAATTCCCCTATTTATTTTAATGGCGGTAACGGGTTTTCGAATAATACGGTGTATGATATTTATATCGACAGCCAGGATAACGTTTGGCTCGGAACAAATGGTGATGGCTTTTATAAATTTGAAGGGCTTGACCTGGTGAATATCAGCAGGGTAGACGGCAACCCGCTGTCTATGATAATGGATATAGGCCAGGATGAAGCCGGAAATGTGTGGATGGGTACCTACGGCCAGGGCCTTGTGAAGTTTGACGGGCATAAATATACCGGCCTGCAATTGCCCTCGGCCGAACCGCTTTCAAAATTTGTAGTATCAATTGCTTATAAAAAGGGCCAGCCGGTCCTGTTTGGAACGCTGTCGGGACTTTGGATGCTC
The DNA here is from genome assembly GCA_013289045.1 of Bacteroidota bacterium. Classification (GTDB taxonomy): domain Bacteria; phylum Bacteroidota; class Bacteroidia; order Sphingobacteriales; family Sphingobacteriaceae; genus Mucilaginibacter. The sequence continues at coordinate 2,632 of JABDAU010000006.1, forward strand.
GATAAAGGAAAAATGCGCAATATCGGGCCCGCACATGGCTTTCCTCCTTATATTAATAGGGTAATGTATGACGAGGATAATACGATATGGGCGGCATCCTTAAAAGGTGTCTTTTACCTGAAAAAGAATGGCGAATCCGGTTTTGTTAAAGGTATCGAAGGTGATCCCGAAACGGTTATTCCGGTAGGTAAAGATTCCGTTCTTGTAGGAAAAAGGCACGACATCGTTTTATTGAAAAACGGCGTGATCGACCCTGATTTTAAGTTTGATCAGCTTGCAACCAGTACTATCTTATGCCTGTTGCGTTATAAAAACACAGTTATTGGCGGTACTTTAAGCGAAGGTTTATTCTTTATCGACCTTGCCAAAAAAACTATAAAAAAATACAATACGCATAACGGCCTCCGTACGAATGCCGTTTACAGCCTGCTGGCCGATAGCGATGGTACGATATGGGCAGGTACAGGAACTGGTATTGAAAAATTCAGGATCGGGCCCGGTGATCATATTCATTTTATACGGGACCTTACCGCCAATCCCATTATCGAGTTTAACCAGGATGCGATATATAAAATACACGGTAAAATATGGGCGGGAGGAACACAAGGCCTTTATATGTTCAATACGGGCCATGCACCGGATGCCGGGATGCAGCGGCCGCAGGTTAACTTGGAATCGGTAAGGATCTATGAGCAGGGAACGGGCGCAGCAGGTGTAAATACAATAAACTTACGGGGCAGCGACATTCCCCGGCGGTTAAAATTAAACTATAGCAATAAGCACATTACGGTCTCCTACAAAGGCATCTATTACCCCGACCCGGAAAGCGTTTTGTATCAATACAGGTTAAGCGGCCTCGATAAGCAATTTTCAGTGCCTACCAAGGCCAATATGGTGGATTTTACTTCGCTGCCGCCGGGCGATTACACCTTACAGATAAGGGCCATCGCCGCTAACGGATTATATTCGCCGGTATGCGAGCTGCCCGTTACCATTTACCCGGCCTTCTACCAAACAGCGTTCTTTTATATACTTTTATTGTTACTGTTTTTGATGTTGGGGATACTCATTCAATGGGTCATCAGTTACCGGAAGGTAAAGCAAAATCTGGTACTTGATTCTATAAAGCACCAGGAACAGATCAGGGTAAGGAGGCAAACGTCCGAAGATTTTCACGACGATATTGGTAATAAGCTGACTAGGATAGTTGTACTAACAGATATCCTCGAGCGTAAGTCAACTAATCAAAGCCCCGAAATAAAATCTATCGTTAACCAGCTGAAAGAAAATGCAGCTAACCTGTATTCCGGTGCGCGGGATATACTATGGTCGCTGGACCCTAAAAGCGATGACCTGCAGCAGATCTTACTCAAGATAAAAAACATCGCCATCGACATGTTTGGCAATACCGATACTGAAGTGATATTTGACGAGTTCGATGTTGACTATAACAAGTCGCTTCCGCTGGAATATAGCCGCAATACGCTGATGATATTTAAAGAGTTGCTTAACAATGTGCTGAAACATGCCCGGGCTTCGAAGGTTATTTTAAAAGCGCGCATTACGCATGATGAAGTTGAGCTGATTGTTATTGACGATGGCGTAGGATTTGATGTGGAGGCAGCAAACACGGGCAGGGGCATGTCGAACATCAGGACAAGGGCGGCGAAGATGCAGGGCAACGTACATATAAACAGCAGCCGGGGGATAGGGACTACTGTGAGATTAAAATTTGGCATTAAAGTTTAAAAAATACAGCCATGAGAGATCTGATCCGGGTTGTCATCGTTGAGGATGATAAGGTTATCAGGAGTGGTTATCACTTCCTGATCAATGATATTGATGGTTATTCGGTTGCAAATTCATATGAATCGGCCGACGAAGCGCTTAAAAACATTCAGCGGGATGCGCCGGATGTGATCCTGCTGGATATCGATCTGCCGGGCATGAATGGTATTGATGCTATACCGAAATTTAAAAAACTGCTCCCGCGAACCAGTATATTAATGCTTACGGTTTTTGATGCCGAGAAACAGGTGTTCGAAGCGCTTTGCAACGGCGCTTCGGGCTATCTCACCAAAGACGCTTCTTCAAGCATAATTATCTCGGCAATAAAAGATGTTTATGAAGGCGGCGGCCCCATGAGCACCAATATAGCCCGAATGGTGATAGGCTCTTTTCAAAAAAATACAGATTCCCCGTTGTCCCGGAGAGAGGCACAGGTGCTGGAAATGATTGCACTGGGTAAAAGCCGGAGCCACATTGCAAAGGAGTTATTTATCGAGTCGGGCACGGTAAAAACCCACATCAAAAACATCTACATGAAGCTTGAGGTAAACTCCAAAGAAGATGCACTTAAAGCCGCCCGCTCCAAAAAACTGATCTGATAAATTTTACCGGCAAATAAGTGCAATTTTCGGCCTTTTTGTGCCAGAAAATGCATTAAATGGTCATTTTCGCATACCCTGCATGCATCCCCGGACTTACTTTTGATTCAACTAGTTTTTTCGAACTGATAAGATTAGTTAATAGTTAATTAAGGAATTGATACGCGAGGTATTAATTCCTTTTTTTATGCTATAGCATTTAAATAAAGCCGTTTTCCTGCCAGATTCATTTTCCTTTCTTTTAAAATCTACCCAAATGGGGGAGATAAAAACATGCCCTTTATAATATGTTTGTTACAACTATTAACTGACTTATGGCGACGGGATGTAAATGAACGATTCATAAAGTTAGGTTATTAGGATGAACATTAAATACGTGATGCTGAGTGTTGATGACATTGATCAGCAGATCGCATTTCTGAACAAAATGGACTACACATATAAGGGTACAGTCCACCTTAAAAATGGTATAACGGGGCATATTATGCAACCTCCCGTTTCCATGACCGGCTTTGTGCTGATCAAAGCGGCCGAACACCAGCAAATAGCCACCATTGTGCTGGATTCCGATAACTGTTTAAAAGACTATCACGAACTGAAAACGAAAGGCGTGCAGTTTTCAGCAAAACCCTATTATTTACCTGCCGGGCTTGCCGCCGATTTCGAAGATAATAACGGAAACCATTTCCTGATGATTGAAGAAAGAAATTACGAAGAAGAGGATTGATATGTATTCCCTGACATTAAAAAACAACAACCGCATAAAACGGATCAGAACGACCGGCGAAGAAGGCATAAAGCCAAATGAAAACCTTTCATTCCATTTTGTTTTGGATGGTAATGAAGATATTGTGACTAATAATTACAAGGTATCGGTATTCCCCGATTCATTTTTTTGCCTTAACCCCGGTACGCCGTACACATCGGTAATTAATTCGCCCGCGCCGGCAAATGTCATCTCGCTTAATTATGATCAGCAGTTTATCCGCGATTTCCTTGCCGGCTGGCAGGTGCCGTCGCGCCAGTTGCTTGATAACCATACGCAGTATGCCGGGTTATCCAATAAAAAATTTATGGAGACCCTTTATCCTTTTAAGGGCGATATTAAATACACTGTCCTTCACCTTGATACTATTTTATGCGAACATGGGGTAGATGAAATGCTGGTAGACGAATACCTGTACCATATCCTGCTCAATTACCACGAGCTATATTATAAGGAAGTATTTGCACGGGAAGAGAAGCTCGATATTTGCAACCGGGCCACCCGCAATGAAATATACCGTCGCCTCAACATGGCCAAGGACTACCTGTACTCGAACTATAATCTGGCCATTACTATTGAAGAGGTAGCGCTGCATGCCTGTTTATCGGTTACCCACCTCAGGCGCATGTTTAAACAGGCTTATAACATGTCGCCATACCAGTTCCTGCTCCAGATCAGGTTGCGCCGGGCCAAGATGTTTTTGCGGTCGACCGATTACCCGGTGAATGAGATCGTAAATATTATAGGCTTTGAGTCGGCGGCCTCGTTTGGCCGTTTGTTCAGGCAGCAGTTTGCTGTTACACCTATGCATTACCGTAATTCTGCATAACGGGCTATGCTTTTAAAAATTCGCCATGTTTAAATTAAAACAAACCTTAGCAGGATGTTGTACTTAAAATAACACTAAACCAAATCGATATAATTAACTATTAATTTCAAACAAAGATGAAACGATCAATTATCAACAAATCATTCGGCCTTTTTCTTTTTATGCTTTTGGGCGTAACAACTGCCTTTGCGCAGGAAAGTCCCCGCGAAACAGTAACCGGTATGGCCGGCGGCGCAAAAATTACAATTGGCTATGGAGCGCCTTCTGTGCGCGGCAGGAAGATATGGGACGGCCTGGTGCCTTATGGCAAGATTTGGCGTACCGGCGCTAATCCGGTAACCGAAATTACCCTGAGCAAGGATGTACACATACAGGGGAAGCTTTTACACGCGGGCAAATACAGCATCTTCACTGTTCCGAATGCAAATGAGTGGAAAATTATTTTCAACTCGCAAACCGGGCAATGGGGAATTAAAGACGATGGTTCTGCAAATGATGATCCGTCAAAAGATGTATTGACTGTTACAGCTAAGCCCATGAAATCAACCAAGTTTCATGAACAGATGACCTTTGCAATTGACAGTAAAGGATTTGCACTATTGTGGGAAAACCTGGCAGTGCCCGTTGCGGTTAACTGATCAACTGTATAAAATACGGAAGTTTAAACGCCCGGCAATACACATTGCCGGGCGTTTTTTTGTTGTAGCCGATCCTGAAGAAGTTTTGTCATTTTACTTAAAATGACGGTTTTAACATATTAAAAAGGTCGGTTTCGCATATCCGAAGGTCAGTTAAACTTTTAAAATTACAGTTTAACAAATTTTAACTGATCATGCTTAATAAAACCTCCCGACCACCGTAAATCCTGTGCGGAAATACTCATTTCAAACGCACCAGCCCCATATTTTTTGATTCAAAAAGTCAGTACGCAGCAAAATATTACGCTCATATTTTGTTTGGGTTTTTGCCTGTAAAGAAAATTCTATGCTATGAAAACGAAGTATTAAACCGATGGATGCAGATCGTCGCATCCCTGCACTTTCGTGTTAAAAAACGACGCTTAACATAATTAACTATCTCGCTTATATGATTTTAATAAAAAATATTATGAAGAAAAAGCTACTATTCCTTCTTCTTTTGAGCTTTTTTACGCTTACCAGTGCTTTTGCTCAAAGAAACCTGACCATTACAGGTACGATTACAGACGCAGATACTAAAGAGGCATTAATAGGCGCTTCTGTACGCGTAAAGGGCACCGGTGTTGGCGCCCAAACCGATGTTAATGGAAAATACACCATCAGTGCACCGTCAGGATCAACATTGGTCTTCTCTTATATTAATTATACCTCATCGGAAGTTGCCGTTCCTGAAACTGCAAAACCAGTATTAAATGTACAACTGGCCGTTAATAAACAGCAGTTGGCCGAGGTAACCATCCTGGGTACGTATGGTAACAACAAAAAAGTCGATAATATACTCGGTACCAACATTATTGTTGGCGGCGACCAAACCCAGGACAAACCAAATCCAACGGTACTGGACGCGCTCCAGGGCCGTGTACCGGGCTTGAGCATCCTCTCAGGTTCGGGCGAGCCGGGTTCTTTGCCTTCTGTACGTTTGCATGGGTTAGGCTCTTTATTGTCAGGTACTGATCCGCTGTATATTTTAGATGGTGTTGCGGTAAGCTCTGCAACTATATTAACCATAAACCCGGACGATATACAGGAAACCAACGTGCTGACGGATGCCGTATCGCTTTCCATCTACGGTTCGCGTGCAGCAAATGGGGTAATTGTGATCACTACTAAACAGGGCTCTTTCAATCAGCCTACAACCGTTACTTTCAGCAGCCAGTACGGCGTATCGAACATCGCGAATACAGCTTTCTACAACAGCTTTATGAACGCCGACCAATGGAAGAGTTTTGAAGTAAACGCAGGCTTAATAACGCAGAGCGAGCTCAACAGCCAATTAGCTGCCTTGCCGGTGCAAAATGCCAATACTTTGTGGTATAAATATTACTACAAAAGCAATGTGCCGATGTATAACGAGAACATCGATATATCAGGCGGCGGTGGCAAAACCTCCTATTTCGTTTCAGGCGGATATGTAAATCAGCAGGGTATAGCCTACCGTTCGGGATATGACCGTTACACCTTGCGCTCGAACGTTAACTCAAGCATCAATAACTGGCTGCGTTTCGGTATCAACCTGGGTTTGGAGTATGACCAGAGGGATGCTAATGGTTATGCCAGCAACAATTTAAATGGCGGCCTTGCTATGTTTATCCCGCCAATTTATTCTCCATATGGCGCCAACGGTCAGCGTTTAACGGTAATACCGGGTATAAACCTGTATGATCCACGCTACCTGGCCCGCGAAATTCCCGACAACGTTAACAATGTTCAGGTAGATCCTACTGCTTATATCCAGATCAACCCGATTGAAGGATTAACCCTTAAATCACAGGGCGGTTTGGATGCTTCAGATCAAACAGAAAACCAGTTGCGTTTGCCATCATTCCTTGGCAACCCGGGCAATGGTACTGTAAACGACATTTTTACCCGCGACGTAGCAAAAACGTTTACCAATACTGCCGAATATAAATTTACCGTAGCCAAGCTAAATCATTTCGACCTGCTGGCTGGCCAGGAATATGAGGATGAAACCACTTCAGCTTTCAATGGTTCGGGCCAAGGCTTATCGGATGACCGTTTGTTAGGATTGGGGAATGCTCCAAATAAAGTAACTATCGGCAGTTCTCAATATGATTATGCTTATAATTCATTCTTCGGAAGGCTGGAGTATAACTATAATAACAAGTATTATGCAGAGGGATCTGTCCGTAATGACGAATCATCAAGGTTTGGCGCATTGCACCGCTCGGGTACCTTCTGGTCTGCCGGTTTATCATGGGAAGCCAAGAAAGAAGATTTCCTGAAAAACGTTTCGTGGATAGACAAGTTAACCATCAAAGCTAACACCGGTACATCGGGTAACTCCGAAATATTGGGTACCGGCAACGGCGAAGTACAGGATTATTCAAGTTTGCCGCTGTTAACCGGCACCTCTTTCTATAATGGTGTCGGCGGGTATTCTATTTCGCAGCCGGGTTATCCATCATTAACATGGGAACAACAGCAACTGACCACTTTCGGTATCGATGCGTCATTCCTCGACAGGATCAGGCTGAACATTTCTTATTACATCCGTTCAACCTCTAACATGGTATTGGGTGTGCCTGTTCCGTTTACATCGGGCTTTGCTTCTATCAATGAAAATACCGGTACACTGCAAAACAAAGGTTTCAATATAGGTTTTGAAGCTGATGTTTGGAAAGATCCTGAACACCAAGGCTATGTAACCTTATTTACCAATGCCGAAATTACCCATAATAAGGTAACTGCATTGTTTGGAGGCAGGAAGGATTTCCCTCAGCCAAATTATTTGCAGGCCTGGGTAGTTGGCCAGCCGGTGACATTCTATTTGCCGCTTTTTAAAGGTGTAAACTCGCAAACAGGCGCGCCCGAATGGTATCTGCCGGGTTCAAATCCGTCGGTTCTTCAAAAGGATCCAAAACAGGTTACCAGTGATTACGACCAGACCGCGCTTCAGCAAAATTCAGGCGTTGGCCAGTTTGCGCCACTCACAGGCGGCTTTGGTTTGCGTGCAGGATATAAAGGCGTTACCATCGAATCGCTCTTCAACTTCGCTTTAGGAAAGCATATGCTGAATAATGATGCATTCTATTTCGAGAATGCCAACGTATTTGCAGGCTACAATGCACTTAAAGTTGTACAGGATTACTGGAAAAAACCTGGAGACGTAGCCCGTTTCCCTGATATCAATAACTACCAGATGTCGCAGTTCGATTCAAGCCTGCTCGAAAATGCATCGTTCATGAGGTTAAAAGATCTTACCGTAAGTTATTCGTTGCCGCAATCTATCCTTGGGCAAGGCAAGGCATTTAAAAATGTTAAGCTATTTGTTGACGGCCGTAACCTGTTCACGGTTACCAAATATACCGGCCCGGATCCTGAAGCTGATTCAAACTTAACCTACGGAGCGTATCCGAATACCAAGCAATATTCAGTAGGCGTAAAGGCGACTTTCTAATATTTTATTCAACATTCAACTTATATAAAGATGAAAAAACTACATATATATCTACTAACGGGGTTAACAGTTTTGGCCGGGATCACCTCGTGCAAAAAAATTAATTCGTTAAACCCTCATGATGCGATCGGCCTTAATACCGGCTTCGAAAGCATACAGGATGCGGCAAAGTGGGATGCAGGCACCTATTCGGCCCTGAGAGGAAACTTTGACATGACGCATGATATTACAGATATACAGGCAGATTATTTAAACATAACCACCACCGAAGGCAACATTAACGGCGGCCAGTACAAATGGGGCGCATTCTTTTTAGCCGACATGGTATCGGGCTACTGGGAAAGCTACTATGCCGCAATTGCAAACATTGACGCTGCAATTACCGGCTTTAAAAATATCCCGACTGCTAATGCTACCGATGCTGCAAGCTTAAAGCAGTACACCGGCGATCTGTACCTGGCAAGGGCCTATTATTTCCACCGTTTGGTGTTGCGGTATGCAAAGCCTTATAACCCAGCCACTGCAGCTTCAGACCCGGGTGTGCCTATTGTATTGACCTATGATGTGAATGCACAGCCTGGCAGGTCGACTGTTAAAGCAGTTTATGATCAGATCCTGTCGGACATCGGTACAGCCGAAGGGTTGCTGGCAGATATACACGGACAACAAGGCGCCTCGTTATTTAATATAGACGTGGCTACAGCTTTGGAAGCCCGTGTAAGGCTTGATATGCAGGATTGGGCCGGTGCTTACGCCGCAGCCAATAAACTGATCTCAGCCGGTAAATACCCACTGATATCGAACCTGGCAGATTTTCAGTCCTATTGGACTAATGATGACATCCAGGAGTCTATTTACCAGTCATTCACTAACACCACAACCGAGCAGCCTGTCGGGAGCTGGCCGTATTTAAATTTTCTTACCTCAGTTAATGCCTATGATCCATCTTATGTTCCTACAGGTGCGATAATTGGTTTATATTCAAATACCGATATCCGAAAAGGCGCCTATTTTGCCGACGAGCCTATAAATATCAATGGCATAAAGGGAACGCTTACTTTGGTAAATAAATATCCGGGCAATCCTATATTCTATGCGGGATCGGCCGTATCTACTTATCAGAATGCGCCAAAACCATTTCGCATAGCCGAGATGTATTTGATAGCTGCCGAAGCTGCCGCTAATAATTCGGATGCTGCCAACGCTTTAACTGCGCTAAATGCCCTGCATAAAGCACGCTGCGGGACTACTTATGTAGGCCTGGCCTCAACTGCTTTAAGGGACACCATCAGGAGCGAAAGGACACGCGAACTTGCTTTTGAAGGTTTCCGTTTAGACGACCTGGAGCGCTGGGGACTTGGTTTCACCAGGACTGATCCGCAAAACACCAACGTTCTGCTAACCGGGGCCAGTACCATCAATTTATCTATTGCCGCCGGCGATAATAAATTTGTGTGGGGATTGCCAAGCAATGATATTACGCTTAACCCTAATTTAAAGCCGCAAAATCTGGGCTGGTAATTAGTGGTGTATCGATATTGAAAAATTCAACCCGTCTTCATTATAATGAGGGCGGGTTTTTAATTAGGAAATAAAAATTAAGATGCGATTATTTTGCCGGCCTTAAGATCTCAGCGATCTTTTTTACGGCGATGATGAGTTGGTTCTCCACAGTTTTTACCGAGATATTTAAAAGCGTAGCTACTTCCTTGTAACGCAGCCCGTCGATCTTCACCAGTTTAAATATCATTTTACAGCGTACCGGAAGTTTATTGATAAGTGCGTTAAGGTCTGATGCCTGTTCTTTGGTGATCAAAAGGCTTTCCGGGTCGATGCTGATATGGCTGCATTCATTATATAACGAATCGATATCCAGATGGCGGTGCTTGGCCTCGTTACGGATATAGTTTAGCGACAGGTTTTTTATCGATACGTATAAGTAGGTGTTCAAGTTTGCGATGGCAGTAAAGTCGTCGCGCTTTTTCCATAGGTTGATCAGCACGTCGTGTACGATCTCCTCTGCTGCTTCTTTGCTATGTACAATGGAAAAGGCAAAACGGTAAAGCTTAACAAAGTATTGGCGGTACACGTCTTTAAAAACGAGTTCATCCTTAAGGATAGCCCAGTCAAATTTTTCGTTAAGTAGTATCTGCATAGCGTTGGTGGCGCGTTTACAATAGGTTGAATAAAGGTAAGGTAATTTTACCTGATATAACAGCTATAAATTAAGTTTAAAAAAAAATTATTTCTTCTTGGGGGTTTTTCAAAATTGCTGTGTCTTTACCTATAATGGCACCAGAAGAAAAAATTTGGCAATTGATAGCGCGGGCTGTATCGGGCGAAATAAACCCGGAGGAACTTGAAGAGCTCGAAGCGATATTTAATGCCCAACCACAATACCGTGCCGATTTCGAAAATATAAAAAGCCTTAGCCTTGACCATGAGCATTTGCCGTTGATCGATGAGCGCCGTGCCATGGAACGCGGACTTGAAAAATTCAATAACGAATTTGCCGATAGTAACATCGCCGACAGGCCGCTATTCCAAACCAGGCTTGAACCTTTAAGGGCAAGAAGCTTTAGGAAATGGTACGCTGCCGCCGCCGTTATCGCATTTTTTATGGCAAGTATATTGGTGTTTTACAAGCTCCGTACAAAACCAACACAGGTATCTTCCGAACTGCTGCTCACCCATTACGGGCAGCGCATAAAAGCAACACTGCCTGATGGCTCAGTGGTTTGGCTAAATGCCGGATCATCTATAAAATATGTAAACAACATCCGCGATGGTAAACGGGAGGTAATGCTCAACGGCGAAGCTTATTTTGATGTAAAACACGATGCTGTGCATCCTTTTGTAGTGCATGCAGGTAAGCTTAACGTGGTGGTATTAGGCACAGCCTTTAACATTAAGGCCTATAACACCGAACCTTATATAGAAACCACGCTGATAAGGGGCAAAGTTGAGATATTGAACACAGTAAAACCAGGTGCGCCTATTGTGTTGTTACCCAATCAAAAGGTACGGGTAGATACACAAACCAATACCAATAATAAAGTGGTGCTGTTTGGCAAACATGTAGTAAAGGATTCGACTGTAATGCCGCGTAAAAAAGAGTTTATTGCAGAAGTACCGGATACAACTATAGTCGAAACTGCCTGGGTAGATAATAAGCTATCCTTTAAGAACGAGGATTTTGCAAGCTTGGCCCGCCAACTAAACCGCTGGTTTGCGGTAAATATTACGTTTGATAATGACAAATACGTGGACAGGCACTTTACCGGGACATTTAAAAATCAAAATATTGATGAGGTGATGCAGGCTTTACAGCTAACGGAGTCATTTCATTATAGTATAAATAACGATCAAATACGCATTTGGTAAAACCAATACCAAACCTAAAAAAGAAGAAAGGCAAAACCTATGACTTAAAGACTACACCACACCTGTTAGTCTCAATAAAAAAAGGAAGTGCGGGAACACTTCCTCTGTTGGGGCTTTCCGTCAATTAACCTAACATCTGGCTGGATAAAAGGCTTTTTATTAGAATTTTATTAACCTCAACATTCAAAAGTATGAAAAAAACTTTTAGTTATTTCATCGACCGTCCTATTGTCAAAAAAATTCTGTTGTGTGTGAAATTAACATTTACTCTATTCTTTATAGCCCTGCTCCATGTTTCGGCAGCAGTGCATTCACAGGAGAAGCTGAACATTAATGTTAAAAACATCAATCTTGAGAAATTTTTCGACCTGCTGGAGAAAAAAAGCAACTACTCCTTTTTGTATAACAACCAGGCCATACCTGATAAAGTTGTTAATGTAGAACTAAAGGAACTCACCGTTCCGCAGATCCTCGATCACGCTTTGCAAAATACCGGTTTATCATACCGGGTGCTATCAGACAAGCTCATCGTAATTACACAATCAATAGGCCCGCAAAACGCCGATGTAACCGTAACCGGTACAGTTACCGATGAAAAAGGCGAACCCTTACCGGGCGCAACCATCGGCCTGCAAAACGGCAAAGGGCTTACAGTAACGGATATCAACGGCAAATTCTCCGTCACCGTGCCGGACAATGCCACACTACAGATCTCCTATATCGGCTATCAAACTGTAACCGCACCTGTCGCCGGGCAAACGAGGCTAAACATTGTGCTGAAGGAAACCGGCGGAAACTTAAATGAAGTGGTCGTAACAGGTTACTCCACCCAAAGGAAGAAGGACCTTACCGGTGCAGTATCCATCATCAGCGCCAAAGATATCAATGGCTTGCCTGTAGGCGGCGTCGACCAGATCATGCAGGGTAAAGCGGCAGGTGTTTCCATAACACAAAACACCGGTGCGCCGGGCGATGTTATATCGGTCCACATCCGTGGGTTGGGTACAATAAACGGTACATCTCCTTTGTATATTATTGACGGCGTGCCTACTACCGATGGTATAAACGAAATAGCGCCTGATGATGTGGAAAGCATCAATATTCTTAAAGATGCATCTTCCGCTGCTATTTATGGCGCAAGGGCTGCCGGCGGGGTGGTAATTATTACTACCAAACACGGTACATCAGGCAAAGCTAAACTGAGTTTGAATGCTTATACCGGCGTACAGTCTGCCGCCCACCTTATACCAATGGCAAACACTGCACAGTATGTAAAAGCTTACAATACCGCGGCAATAAACGACGGCAGGCCACAGATCTCTGACAGCTTAGCCAGCACATTGCCCGACGTTAACTGGTTAAAACAAATCCTCAGGCCGGCCCCTGAAACCAATGTCAACTTATCAGTTAGCGGCGGTAGTGACAATTCAAACTACATCGTGTCGGCCAATATTTTCAGCCAGGATGGTTTGATCAAAAATTCATCGTTCGACAGGTATAACCTCCGTACCGCGATCAATTCTTCTATAAGTAAGATACTCAAAATAGGTACTAACGTAAATCTATCCTACTCAAAAACGAGGTTGGTAGGCACTTCCGGCGATGGTTATTCCGGCGCACAGGCAAGCGTTGTACGCTACGCTTTATTCCGTACGCCCGGTACACCGGTTTATGACCCGAGCGGGCAATTTGTGTCAGTTCCCGAGCAGGATAACAGGTCGGGCGGTATAGGTAACTTCCTGGGCGATGGTTTAAACCCTGTACAGGAAGCCGCCAACACCAACGATAATAACTATAGCTACGCCATACTCGGAGATCTTTTTGCCGAGTTGACACCGATAAAAAATCTGAAGATACGGTCGGATCTTGGTTTGGATATGAACATATCCGATTACAAGCAATTCTATCCAACTTATGGTACGCCTTCAAACGATCCCTACCAGGGAGCCGGATATACAGGTAATTTAGGCGGACAACCGATCCAGACTACTAATTCGCCGAATTCGCTGGCGCAATCAAATAACAATGAGCTCAATTATAACTGGACAAACACAGCCACTTATGATCTGAATTTCAGAAAACATGCGTTTACTTTTTTAGTAGGTACTGAGATCATCAAGCAAGATCAGCGCGGAACCAGTGCATCGCGAACCAGTTTTGTTAACCAGTCGCCCGATTTCCAATATTTGGATAACGGAAGCGCAACAGGCGAACAGAATGGTGGTGGTGAATCGCATTATGGTTATTTTTCTGTATTTGGTCGCGTAAATTACCAATACAACGAAAAATACCTGGCAAGCTTTAATTACAGGTATGATGCTTCTTCAAAACTCGACCCTGATGCGCAATCGCAATCGGTTTATTCCGGTTCGTTAGGCTGGCGCATCAGCCAGGAGGATTTCATGAAAAATATTAAACCTATTTCGAACATGAAATTAAGGGTTGATATTGGCCAGGTGGGTAACTCGAATGCATTGGGCGATTATCCTTATCTATCTACTTTATTGGGAAATGTTTACTATCCATTTAATGGTACAACTAACCAGGGGTATACCATCAATGCCATCGGCAACCCGAATATCCGCTGGGAAGTTAGCACGCAGGAGGATGTAGGCCTTGACCTGGGTTTCTTCAATAATTCCCTCACGGCAACTATCGATTATTATATAAAAAATACCAACAACGTATTGTTGCCGCTCTCCTTACCAACCAGCGCCGGCGAGGCCAGCGCACCGTTTATCAACGCAGGTAAAGTGCGCGACCAGGGCTTTGAATTGGAAGTGAGCTACAATAAGCAGATCAGTAAGGATTGGGCATTCACTATTAGCGGAAACTTTGCAACGTTAAAAGACGACGTTGTTTCGCTTGATGGCGCCCCTCCGATCTCAAACGGACGTATTGATAATAACTACAATGCCACCCTTACCGCAGTGGGCCATCCTATCGGTTCATTTTACCTGATACAGCAGGAAGGCATTTTCCAGAATACGCAGCAGGTATTTACACATGCCTACCAGGGGCCGGGCATAAGGCCGGGCGACGTAATGTATAAAGACGCAAACAATGATGGTGTGATAAACGATGCTGATAAAACCTTTGTTGGCAGCCCGATACCAAAATTTACATACGGCTTTACCGGTAATGTACAATACCAAAACTTCGACCTGACCGTATTTTTCCAGGGCGTATATGGCAATAAAATATACGACCAGGTAAATACCGATATCGAAGGCTTCTACCGTCCGTTCAACATCACCGAAAGGATAGCTACACAAAGCTGGACAGGCCCCGGCACCAGCAACCAGTTCCCGATCCTGTCGTGGACGGATGCTACCAACAACAAGATGCCATCAACCCGTTTCCTGGAAAGCGGCTCTTATTTAAGGCTTAAGAACGTACAGCTTGGGTACAAATTAGGCGGTAATGTTTTAAAATCCCTCGGCATGTCGTCGGTAAGAGTGTTTGTGAGTGCGCAAAACCTGCTCACCTTCACCAAATATACCGGGTTAGATCCTGAGCAATACAATAACAGCAACAACGGAAGTACGGTACAGGCAGTTGGTATTGACTGGGGAACTTACCCATCATCGCGCGTGCTGACAGCGGGTATTAGTGCTAATTTCTAATTTTTAAATAATAGAAAGATGAAAGCAAAACACATTTCAATATATATCATTGCTGCATTGTTCTGTTCAGTAACAGGATGTAAAAAGATATTGAACCAGCCGATCCTGGGTCAATATTCCACAGCTAATTTCTTTACCAATGACGCCAATGCCAAATTAGCCGTAAATGCCGCCTATGGATCACTCACCTTTACCGATGCTTCTTCCAATGCCATCTGGGTATTAGGCGATGTTGCATCCGACGATGCAATAAAAGGCGGCAATGCAGGCGATCAGGCCGATTTTCAATCGGTAGGCGATTTTAATATCAACCCGTCAAACTCCGCAGTAGAAGCGGTGTGGAAAAGGTATTACGAAGGCGTATTTACCTGTAACGTTGTTACGGATGGTTTGGCAAATAACTCGGCAGTATCTGCTACAGTTAAAACACAATCGTTAGGCCAGGCCGAATTTTTGCGCGCTTACTACTATTTTAACCTAACGGTAGCCTATGGCGCCATCCCTTTGCATATTAAGGTGGAAACACCTGCACAGGCACAAAAACCCGTATCAACCCAGGCGCAGATCTTCGCACAGATCGAGGCGGATTGCACCGCAGCAGCAGCGGCACTGCCAACTACATGGTCGGGCCCGGACCTTGGCCGCGTAACCAAAGGCGCGGCGCTGGCCTTATTGGCTAAAACTTACCTTTTTGAAGGCAAATGGGCACTGGCTGCGTCAACTGCACAGTCTGTAGAAGCCTTAAACCTTTATAGTTTATTGCCGGTTTATGCTGATAATTTCAGACAGGCCACTAAGAACAACGCCGAGTGTATATTTTCCATTCAGCATCAAACAGGCTTGGTGCCTTTCCAGGGCAATAACTTAAACGTATGGTTCGCGCCGCGTTCTATCGGCGGATACGGATTTTTCTATCCAACACAAAGCCTGGTAGATAACTATGAGAAATCACCCGCTGGTGTGGATGATCCGCGTTTGGATTATTCCATTGCAAGGGCAGGCCACCCATATTTTGATGTAGCCTTTGATCCGAGTTGGACAACAACCGGGTATTTATCTAAAAAGCATTGCCAGCCGTTGTCAGAAATATCAACAGCCGTTAAGGGCGATGGCAATTTAAACTACCAGGCCATACGTTTTGCAGATGTGCTGCTAATAGAAGCAGAAGCATTGAACGAATCAGGAAACGGCGCCGGCGCTTTAATACCGCTTAATAAAGTGCGCAAGCGTGCAAGGGAAAGCTATTTGAATGATAGCACGCTGCCCGGTTATGGTACAGTGCCTGCCGGTTTGTTACCTGATATTACAACAACCGACCAGGCAACACTTCGCACTGATATCCGCAGAGAACGACGCTCAGAACTGGCGCTGGAATTCCATCGCTTTTTTGATATCATCAGGTATGGCGCAACTTATGCCAACGGGGTATTATCATACAAGCCGTTATTTAACTATAACACCGATAAGTTTTTCCCCATACCGGAAAGCGAAAGACAGTCTAACCCGAATTTAGGTTTACCACAGTAATTTTTAGCAGTATAAAAATGAAACGAACCATAAAATTTGTAACAGTCGCCATGGTAATGATGGCTGTTATCACCATATTCCAATCCTGCAAAAAAAGCGATAATACACGGAATACTAATTCTGATAAAACAGCTTTGAAATTGCAGATAGATACAGCCAACACGCTTTACACTGCCGCTATTGAAGGCAAACAGGCCGGCGATTACACCATAGGATCAAAAACAATTTTGAAATCATCTATTGATCTGGCAAATGGTGTTAGTAGCGGCAGCTTTACACAGCAGGAAGTCAATAACGCGCTGGCCAATTTAAAACGCGCAGAAGTAGCATTCAAAGCAGACCTGATACAGGAAATATCACCGCAAAACCTGGTAGCTTACTGGAAATTTAGCGGCGACGCTACCGACGCCACCGGCAACGGCCACAACGGAACACTGAAGACAAACTATGTAGGCTCATCGGCGGCTACCGCTACGGATGGAGGCACATTGCCTGTATTGACTGCAGATCGCTATGGTGCGGCCAATAGCGCCTATTTATTTAATAACGGGGCGTATATTGAAGTGCCTTACAGCCAGGACCTGTACCCAAGCAGCTTTTCTATAAGTGTGTGGGTAAAACCGTTGCTGGCAAGTAATGGGAATTACATCTTTTCTGTCGACCATTATTTTGGTTATAAATTCCAGTTGCAGGGGAATAACTTTCCGTTCCTTACGGTATCTGAAGATACCGGCATACATGATGAGGATGATAATCCCGGTAGTGTGCAGTCGGGTGTATGGTCGCAAATTATAGCTACGTATGATAACACGGGGATAAACTTTTATATCAACGGAAAGCTAACCAAATCGATAGCATTGGCGGGCAACCTTATACCGGTAAAAACTTTGGTGAACATTTGTATTGGTAACGAGCTGCCAAAATCAGCCTATAATTTTACAGATACATCAAACCCCAATTATTTTTATGGGGCAAGTTATTTCCAGGGTTCATTGGACGATCTGCGCATTTATAACAAGGTGCTTAGTACAGCAGAGGTTAACTCACTTTATGTAATGGAAAGCCCTAATTGATTAAGGGACATTCATAAGTAAAATAGTTTACCCATAATTTCCAATAACCATGAAAAGAATTTTTATGGCAGGAAGCTTCATCGGCTTCCTGCTCTATACCCACATTTGCTTTGCCCAAAATAAGCAGAACAAACTTCCGGCCTGGGCCTTTGGCGGCTTTACCCGTATTAAGAATGTAAACCCGATCATATCGCCTGATACTGCGGCACGTTTTACCGACCCGGTAAGCAAAAAGCCGGTAGCCTGGGAGGCAAATGATACGTTTAACCCTGCCGCTGCTATTAAGAACGGTAAAGTGGTAGTAATGTACCGCGCTGAAGATCTTTATGGCGTAGGCATCGGCTTCCGCACATCACGTGTTGGCTATGCCGAAAGCGCGGATGGTGTGCATTTTACCCGCAGACCCGAACCGGTACTTTACCCGGCCGACGACATCGCCAAAAAGTACGAATGGCCCGGCGGTTGCGAAGACCCGCGTGTAGCTGTAACCGCTGCGGGTACCTACGTGGTATTTTATACCGAATGGAACCGCGATGTGCCGCGACTGGGTGTTGCCACAAGCCGCGACCTTACCCATTGGAAAAAATACGGGCCGATGTTCAGGGCGGCTTATAGTGGCAAGTTCTTAAATATCGCCACAAAATCCGCATCCATATTAACCAAAGTGGTTAGCGGCAAGCAGGTTATCATTAAAATAAACGGCAAATACTGGCTCTATTGGGGCGAGCACCACGTTTACGGCGCTACCTCCACCGACCTGGTAAACTGGGCGCCGGTTGTGGATAAAGACGGCGAGCTGAAAGAGATCATTTCGCCACGAGATGGTTATTTCGATAGCGACCTTACCGAATGCGGCCCGCCGGCTGTGATGACGAGCAAAGGGATCATACTGTTCTATAACGGTAAAAATAAGCCCGCTAAAGGACGTGATCCAAGATTCACTGCTAATTCCTATTGCGCCGGACAGGCACTTTTTGATAAGCATGATCCAACCAGGCCCATCACCAGGCTCGATCTGCCTTTCTTGCGGCCAATGGAACCATTTGAAAAAAGCGGACAATACGTTAACGGAACGGTATTTATAGAGGGGCTCGTCTACTTTAAAAAGAAGTGGTTCCTGTATTACGGCTGCGCCGACTCGCGTGTGGCCGTTGCTGTGTACGACCCATTGCATCCTGCACCACCGGATCAGCTTGCAACAAATTAATTTTTCATTTTTTACTCAAACTATTCATGACTAACATACCTCATTCGCCATACGTACTTACTGCCGACGTTGGAGGCTCGCATATTACCACAGCTATCTGTAATATAGAAGAGAACATTATCCTTGATGAAACCATAGCGCGCGTTGATGTAAGCAGTCGGGACACCGCCGATCATATATTCAATGCCTGGGAAACTTCTTTCAAACGATCATTGGAAAGCGGCAACCATTCTATCTCTGGCCTCGGCATCGCTATGCCAGGCCCTTTTGATTATGAGAACGGTATTTCTTACATCACCGGGTTGAATAAATTCGATGCCATATACAAAATGGATATCAGGCACAAATTGGCCGAAATGTTAGCGATCGATCCATCGATCATACAATTCCGTAACGATGCCGAGGCCGCCATAGCAGGAGAGGTGTGGGCGGATTTTGGAAAGGAGTACAATAACATTATCGGCGTTACGCTGGGCACGGGTTTTGGCTCGGCACATTATCTTAACGGGCTTACTAAAGATGTAAAC
Organism: Bacteroidota bacterium; assembly: GCA_013289045.1. Lineage (GTDB taxonomy): Bacteria > Bacteroidota > Bacteroidia > Sphingobacteriales > Sphingobacteriaceae > Mucilaginibacter. Next base: position 22,074 of record JABDAU010000006.1, read on the forward strand.
TGGGGCAGCGAACCTTTTGGGAGCTCAATTGCGGATGATTATATGTCAACCCGCTGGTTCCTGAAGCGCTATAACGAACTGACAGGAAATAGAGTGAACGAGGTAAAAGACCTTTACCTGATGGCGCCTTATGATGCGGTAGTGACGGGAATCTTTCATGAATTTGGAGAAAATCTCGGCTATTTTCTATCAAAAAAGATAGATGAGCTGAATCCTGAACTGTTGATCCTTTGCGGCAATATTACACGTTCGTCTGATCTCTTCCTGCCCGTTTTACGGGAGCGCATTATGCCATTGCCCATTAAATTGGCAAGGCTTGGCGAAAATGCTGCTTTATTTGGCGTTGCCAGCTTGTTTGAGCCGGTTCAATAGTTTTATCTTCAAATCGTTTTAGCTGAAAAGTCATCCGGATGTAAAAGGATTGATACATGTTTGGAAGATAATATAACTTAGTGTTACCTTTACACTAAGTATTTAAAATAGTCTTCTCATAATTTAGGTTTATAATTGGTTAGTACAGGCCCCTGCCCATCAGGGGCCTTACTTATTGGCAGGCGATTTGCATAAACAAATACATGACAGCTAAGATCAACAAGGAAACCGTAAAACATGCCGCGCCATATGCAATAGCCGCCGCAGCTGTTGCTTCTGCAGGACTATGGCTTTGGCAAAAAACACGCACCGGCCTGCCCAAGGGCGTGATCCCCATTACTGATTTTGATGCCGGTCGCTATTTAGGCCAGTGGTACGAGATCGCCCGTTTCGATTATCGTTTTGAAAAAGGCCTTAAAAATGTTACCGCACATTATTTAAAAAGCAGCGATGGCACCATCAAAGTAATAAATAGGGGGCAGGATGGCTACAGCGGGGAATGGGAAGAAAGCACAGGCAAAGCTAAATTTGTTTCGGATGAGCATACCGGGCGGCTCAAAGTATCCTTTTTCGGCCCTTTCTATGCCGCATACACCATAATGGCGATTGACGATAATTACCAATACGCATTGATAGCAGGAAATGATCTTGAATACCTATGGCTATTATCACGCGAGCCAAGCATGCCTGAAGATATCAAAGCCGATTATCTGAAAAGAGCAGCAGCGGTCGGTTATGATATCAATCGCTTGCTGTGGACAAAACAAAACCAGGCAGATGACCTGTCTATTCCAACGGTATCTTAAAACAAGCTTACCTGGTCGGCGGCGCCGCTTTCTCCCTGTTGATAGGCACGAATAAGCGTTAGCATTGCCGGGCCGTAGCGTATGGTCTTTTCAGGACCTATGCCTTTGATGCCGCTTAATGATTTAAGCGTTTCAGGTAATTTTGCTGCGATGGCGGCAAGGGTTTGCTCGCTAAACAACATGCTGGCCAGCACATTTTCCTGCTTTGCAGTTTGGTCGCGCCAGCTTACCAATGATTCGAATAGTGCTTCGTTTGGTTTTGCATTAAGCGCTTTAAGGTAGATGCTGCCGCTTTGTTTTTTGTTGCGCTGTAAATCGAGGTAAGACTCTGTTGTAAATAACCTGGTACTGAACGCTTCTAATAGCTGCAGCCGGTTCATGATCCAGTTAAGCAATTCATCAGCTTTGCCGGCCAGTTCCTTTGAGCTTCCTACAAACATGGTTAATTGCTTGTGTAAGCTGATGCTCATCGCTTCCAGTTTTTCGCGAAAATAGGCAGACGCTTTTTGGATACGATCATCGGAATAACTACTTAACTGTTTTTCCATCTTGCCGGCAACGTCAAGAATCTCGGTCTGCAGATCCGGCACCAAAGTTTCGAATTTAACGCTGCGTTGTTCCAGTCCGCTAAAATTGAAAAGTTCCGAAAGTAGGTATAAACGGTACAGATCCTGGTGGGCCAGTAAAGTATTCTCGTCAGGTTTGCGTTTATCAGCCTCAACATTAAAACGGTTAACAGCCGGATCGCCCATGATATTCTGCGCGCTTACCGGGCTGCGCAACACCAGCCCTTCCAGTGAACGGCAGCGGCTAAGCGCCACATAAGCCTGTCCATGCGCAAATGAAGCAGCCACATCAATAACGGCTTTGTCGAATGTCAACCCCTGGCTCTTATGGATGGTGATGGCCCAGGCAGTTTTAAGCGGAATCTGTGCAAAACTGCCGGCATTGGTTTCATCGATCTGTTCGCCCTCGGCCTGGTATTTCACGTTCGACCATTCCAGCGCCTGCACTGCAATTTCCTGCCCGTCTGGCGTTGCCACATGCACGGTATCCGCTTCCAGCAATGTCACCGTACCGATCTTTCCATTATAATATCGTTTCTCCGGCGAGCTGTCATTTTTAACAAACATTACCTGCGCACCTACCTTTAATTTCAAACTGGCATCAGTAGGATAGGCGTCTCCAGGAAATTCACCACGGATTGTAGCGGTGTATTCCACCTCCGGCGAGGTTAATGCATCCAGCCATTCCTGGTTAATGGCCTGCGCGTTACGGTTATGCGTGGTTAGTGTAATATACGGATCATCGGCAGACGGCTTGAAATTGGCAATGTATCGCGCATTTAACCGTTCAAGGCTTTCGGTGCTGAGATGCTGTTCCCGCATTTCATTCAAAATGCGCACAAAACTTTCGTCGCTTTGGCGATAAACTTTGTCCAGTTCGATGCGCACATACGGTGCGCGCTGCAGCACCAGGCTGCTGAAAAAATAAGGTGTTGCATAATAAGGCCGGAGCAGCGCCCATTCCTCATCACGTATGATCGGCGATAGCTGCGCCAGGTCACCGATAAGCAACAACTGTACACCGCCGAAAGGATGCCGGCTACTGCGGACATTGCGAAGGATGACATCGATCTGGTCGAGCACATCCGGCCGCACCATGCTAATCTCATCAATAATAAGCAGTTCCAAACTTTGCAGCAATGCGCGCTTTTCAGGATTGTAATGCATATCCGGACTTTCAACTGAGTTGGGCAACATCGGCCCAAAAGGCAGCTGAAACAGCGAATGGATAGTCATACCACCTGCATTGATCGCCGCCACGCCGGTAGGCGCAATGATCGCCAGCTTCTTTTGAGATGTTTGCCTTACCTCCCGCAGAAATGTGGTTTTGCCCGTACCTGCCTTGCCCGTTAAAAAAACGAGCGTATTGGTGGTATCAACATAAGCCTGTGCCAGTTTAAGTAGGGGATTGTCCGTCATAGTTGCCGCTAAGTTAACGCAATTCAGGCTAAATATATTAGTAATTTTCTTGCGGTTAAGGTTTGACCGGTGAAAAATATATAACTCATACTCGCCGGGCTTTAGGGGTTAATGCTATTTATACGCGATCTATAATGCGACAGGTAAATATAAATAGGTAAGAGATTTGCCTGTCACACCCGGATAAACTGATCTACACGTTTTTAATCAGGTGCTCATAATCAGCAAGGGTATCAATATCTATGCTTCCTTTGTCGAAAGGGACAGTAGCAATATCATCCGGGTGATCATTGAGGATCTTTTTAGCGCCTTCCTGGCCCTCCAATAAAAGTAGTTCGTTAAAAAAAGACCGGCTAAACAGTGCCGGTACGCCCCAAATATTATTATAGGTGCTGGCAACAATCTTCTTCCCGGTTTCCTGCTGCTTGTATAACAGGTTATCAATTACAGCACGGGTCACAAACGGCTGATCGCAAAGAATGATGACTACACTATCAATCTCTTTATTTTGTTGTATGGTATTGATAGCCGATCTTATAGATGAGGCCATGCCTTCGGCCCAACTAGGATTGTAAATAATATTGACAGTATATCCCTGTATGCCCTTTTCGATAGTTTCAGCATTCGCGCCTAAAACCACATTTACCGGTCTGCATTTCGATTTTAACCCGGCTTCGATAGCGAGTTCAAGTAAGGTTTTTCCTTTGTACAGAAGTGTTTGTTTGGGGAACCCCAACCGGCTTGATCCGCCTGCCGCAAGTATAATAAGCCCGGTCATTATGCGCTGTGAATTACGGTGGTTTTATATTTTAAGGGATGCCCGTTTCTTTCAGAAAATACCGCTTTAATTTCGGCAACAATTGACAGCGCGATCTCTTCAGAGGTTTCCGAGCCAATATCTAAACCAACCGGACCGTGGATGGTCTCCCGGTTCCTTTCAGTAATTGTAGTGCCGCTTTCTTCCAGTTCCCCCAGCATGCGTTCCAATTTTTTCTTAGGCCCTAAAATCCCAATATAAGACGGATGTAAAGGCAAAAGCGCTTTCAAAAAGGCAACTTCGTAATTATAGTTATGCGTCATTAATACAAAAGCAGTCCATTCATTAAGTTCGATACTTTCTAAGGCAGATTCCGGCTTAGCGATCACCAATTTGTTAGGTGAAGGAAAACGCTCATTGGTAAGATAGTTCGACCGTCCGTCGACAACTGTTATATTCCAGCCCAATACGGCAGCGATTTTAGTTAAAGGTATTGCATCGTTCCCTGCGCCGAGAACTATTAGGGAGATCATTGGGTTTACGCATTCAACAAATGCGGTATAAGCCTCGTAAGCAGTAACAGATGAATGCCGATTGTCCAACGCATTTTTAGCATCCTCAAGCAACTCATGCTTATAGATCAATTGTTCCAAACCATTCGATAGTGTTTTTCCGTTTGCCAGGCATAAACACGACCCCGGCTGCGGCGCCTTTCGGTCCGTCACATTAAATACGGTTACCAAAACACTATATCCTCGTGACGATATCACGGCACTTAGTAATGTTATCGGGTTAGTTTTAGTGTCATTTATAGGCTCGATCAAAATGTGGATAATTCCATTGCAGCCCAGGCCAACACCCAGTTTGGCATCTTCGTCGTCCATTGTATCGTAGGTAACCAATAGCGGTTCCTGCTGTAAAATAACCATCCTGGCTTTTCGTAAAGCATCGCCCTCCAGGCAGCCTCCGCTGATCGCACCGGTTAATTGGCCGTCCTCAGTGATCAGCATTCGGGCGCCGGCCTTGCGGTAGGCTGAGCCTTCCACCAGCACCACCGTGGCTAATGCCGTCTTTTTACATGATTTGACAGCTTTATTATAAGCTGTTACGATGTCGATGATCTCCTTCATACTTAACTAACAAACCACAATTCGGCCGCTTGATTTACTTAAACGGCATTCATATTAAACGGTAGCTTTCTGATCCTTTTGCCTGTCAGGTCGAAAATAGCATTAGTAAGCGCGGGCGAGAATGGGGGCAGGCCCGGTTCACCGACACCGGTGGCATCGCTGGTATTTTCCATGATGTGCACTTCGATGGGAGGCACATCGTTGATTCGCGGCATCTTGTAATCGTAGAAATTATGTTGTTCGGGCAATCCGTCTTTGAAGGTAATTTCGTGCGCAGTAGCAGCGCCCAGGGCCATGATGATCGATCCCTCAACCTGCGCCCTGATGATATCAGGGTTAACATACCAGCCGCAATCCATTACTGCCCAGACCTTATCGATCTTTATTCCTCCCGAACTTGTCCTGGAAACTTTAACCACCTGCCCTACGGTACTGCCAAAACACTCGGTAATGGCCGTTCCATAGCCGCTGTTCTTTTCCCGTGATTTCCAGCCGGAAACATCTTCCAACCGGGTGATCAAAGCCTGGCAAGCTTCGTCCTTCAGGTAGCTGCGCCTGAATTCAAGCGGGTCCTTACCGGCCGCATGTGCCATCTCGTCCATAAAACTTTCATATCCAAAGCCATTGGTGGATGCGTAAACCGACCGCCACCACATATTCGGAAGCGGCATTTCATAAGGCACATCCGCAAAGCTGATATTGTCAATACTTTTAAAATAAGGTTTTAAGAAACTTTCGGCTGTGCTTTCGTTGGGTTTGCTTCTGTCCGGGCCGCTCCAATGATCAATGTTCTGACCGGCCATCCTGAATTTCATGGCGGTTACTTCACCATTTTTTATTGCTCCTTCGCAACGGTACGATACACCTGCGCGGAATGGCCCTTGCGTCATATCGTCCTCACGTGTCCAAACTACCTGCACCGGCGCTTTAAGTTCTTTGGATATAATTACGGCCTCATAAGGATAGTCGAGGAAAGCCTTGCGGCCAAAGCCTCCGCCTAGAAAGGTCATGTTCACAGTCACCTGCTCGGGTTTTAAGTTTAATTGTTTGGCAAGATCGCCCTGTACCCAATCAGGTGCTTGTATCGGGCCCCATACCTCCACCTTGTCGCCCTGGTAATAAGCCACGCAATTGAGCGGCTCCATAGCAGCGTGCGCCTGGTAAGGGGTTTGGTAAATGGCGTCAACCTTTTTATCTGCAGAGGCTAACGCTGCATTCGGATCACCTTGCTTTTTGAATGACAGCCCTTCCTTTGTTTTTAGTAATTCTTCATGCTTTTTATAAATATCAGCCGAGTTGATATGCTCGAACCCTGTGTCGTCCCATTCGATCTTCAGCGCGCGTCTTCCCTGCATTGCCGCCCAGGTTGAAGTGGCCACAACGGCAACTCCTTCGCGCATGGTGTTAAACACCTTCATGTTTATCTTGAAAACTTTTGTTACGCCAGGCACCTTCTTTGCTTCGCTATCATCAAAACTTTTGATCTTTCCGCGTAGCCTCGGGTTGCGTTCGACGGAGGCAAACAACATACCCGGTACACGTTTATCTAAACCGAAGATGGCGGTGCCATCGGTTTTCATAGGCGTGTCCCGGCGCTTTAACGGCTTACCGATCAGCTTATATTCCGAACGTTTTTTAAGCGTAACTTCTTTTGGCGGTTCCAGTTTGGACGCATCGGCAACCAGTTCGCCGTAATGAAACTTCTTGCCGGAAGGTTTATGAATAACGCTGCCTGATTCAGCATAGCACTCCGACGTTGGAACAGCCCATTTCGCCGCCGCCGCTGTGATCAGCATTTCGCGGGCAGTAGCGCTTAGCTTTAAAAGATTTTTGTAAGAGCTGCTGATGGTTGAACTGCCGCCGGTGATCTGGCTGCCATATTTGTTCTGGCTGCCCTGGGCGAAGATGATATTTACATCGGCGAGGTTAACCTCTAATTCTTCCGCAATGATCTGCGGTACCGATTGGTAGCTGCCCTGGCCCATTTCGGCGCGGTGATCGGTTAGGGTCACCTTGCCATCGGTATCAATGCGCATCCAGGCATTTAATTCAACCCCCGGTTGTTCAGGATTTGCCGTCGAATTCAGCCTTCCTTTTTTTGCGTTTGCGGGGAAATAAACGCCTAAGCAAAGCGCGGTTCCGGCAACACTGGACACCCTTAGAAAATTCCTTCTTGATATTTCGTTAGTTTCCATAATGGCTTCTCTAATCGTTTTAATCTGTTATTTTGTTTTAGCTGAAGGAGCATAGGCGCCTTTGGCAATCCATAAACGAACTTGTGCGGCAAAAGCCGGACGGCTCATTGGCGGTAAAGTACGGCCATCGCCCGGATGCCAGGCCCAGCCGACCAGGTCATCATTAGCCATATGATCTATCAGTTGCGCTTTGGTTCGTCCCCCGTTCTGTTTAGGATCAAGCAGTTGCAAGGCTAATTGGCGCGGCGTACGGCCCTGGAACACCATGCGCATATTGGCAGGCGGCAGCCCCCATTTAGGGTTTCCGGGAGGCATGTGCAAGCCTGCAGCATTTTCTGCCTGGTGGCAATTACTGCAACGTTCGGAATAAATCCCTTTTCCGTCAACCCCACGCGTTACGTTCATCGTGTGAATATGACTGTCATCTCCCTGTAAAGGTGCGTTACCTGAAGGATGGCAATTCATGCAACGTGGACTCATCAATACCTTGTAAACCGACATAAATGCTTTAGCCGAGCCTGCGCTGTCTTTAGGCAAGGTCGGGTAATTGTTTGCAGGCGCTTTCTCCGCCCTGAATGACAAAGTAATAATACCTGCTATTAATGCCATGCCACTTATGACTATTAGTTTTTTCATATTTTGGCTCCTTCCGTCTGCATTTCTGCTGCTTTGTGGATTGCAGACCGGATGCGCTGATAAGTTCCGCAACGGCAGATATTGCCCGACATGGCATCATCAATATCCTGATCGGTCGGGTTCGGATTTTCGCGTAACAAAACGGCTGCAGACATGAGTTGTCCCGACTGGCAATAACCGCACTGCGGAACATTCATTTCATTCCAGGCCAATTGTAAGGGATGATTATTGTGAGCTGAAAGCCCTTCGATGGTTACAATATTTTGGCCTGCCGCCCGGTTAATTTTAGTCACACAGGAGCGAACAGCTTCTCCGTTTAGGTGAACAGTACAGGCTCCGCATTGCGCGGCCCCGCAACCATATTTTGTGCCTGTTAAACCCAGAATATCCCGGATAACCCATAACAGCGGCATGTTGGGTTCAGCATCTACATCGTGTTGCTGGCCGTTTACAGTGATCGTGATCATAAGCGAATGTTTAGTAAAGTAAATTTAATCTAAAAATCTATTAAAATAGGTTTTAGCTATGATTTTTGAAGATTATCATACAGGCGCCCACGGCTTGGGAAAGAAAGTTAGAACCCCGTTTTCCGGATTCTCAGGCCGCAATTCGATAGAATTGATTAGGACCTGCTTTCAACCCGACGTCGGTTAATGGCCGGCGTCAAGCCCATAATTATTTCAATGGCGAAATTTTGGGGGAACAGGATCTATTACTCCGAAAAACCTTATCAATGGTTAGCGGGCAAAGTTTTACTGCATAATAGGATAGTTTTATCCTGAAGCGCCACTCTGCTGATTTAAATTATTAATTGATGTTTTTCCAAAAGGTTATTTTTTTGCTTTTTTTTATCATTATTATAATCATATATTTATATTATTATTTTCTTTTGGTTAAATCCGGGGAACTATATAACCTAAATAATACCTAAACCTTACAAAATGTTTCTCTTTAGTAAGCAAATCAAAAACAGTTTGTTACGTGTTGCTGTAAACATAGAGGTTGTAAATAATATTTGCTTCTTTAATCATGCAGCCTGAGAAAAGCATATTCATTGGTTGTGATGATGCCGAGCGCCTTGCCCTGTTAATGTCGGTTTTTAAAGAAACCAGCTTTTCACATTTCCGGATAACATCAGTTACGCGTGGGATAGACCTGGTGAAAATTTGCAATGTAATTGCGCCGGACATTGTTATTTTAAGTTTCTGGAATAACCAGTTGGCCATTAACAGTTATTTTCCGGCTTCAAGTGGTAATGACATACCTGTTCTATGCATAACACGCGGCAGCGAAATAGAAAGGCTATACTGGTCCGAGCAGCAAGTTATATTTACCTATCCTATAGAGCATCTTAAAATAAAGGCTCATTTGTATTCATGTATTAATTCAATTTTTTTATTGCAGGCTAAGGCTTCAGCTTTAATGCAACTTCCGGAACCGTTATCAACAGCCCATCTATCAGACACCGACAATCTCAGCCGCTATGTAATGGAGCTCGACCAAAAGACCGCGCTTTTAACTAAAGTGAAAAATCGCATTACCGAATTACATGCAAAGGCAGATACTACCCTAAGGGCTGAACTTACTTCTATTGTCAATGCAATTAAATCCGCTCAGAATGATAAAAATTCATGGGTAGGTTTTATGTCGAATTTTGAAAAAAGCAATCCGGCTTTCGTTCAATTCCTGGCTCACAATTACCCCTATCTTACACCTATCGATCTTAAGTATTGCTGTTACCTGAAAATGAATATGTCTTATGACGATATCCGGAATCTTTTAGGTATAAATCAGGAAAGTGTGCGTACCCATACCTATCGCCTTAAAAAGAAGCTGTCTTTAACTAAAAACGAAAATCTGAGAAACTTTCTCAGGTCGGCTTGCTAAACCATCATTTGTACATTTTAACTAAATAGCCGGGCTACTATGTGGTTGTTTTTTGTCTGTCTATGTTTTGTATATCCCTGTAGTAATATTCTGCTAAATGTTCATGATAAGTACATGCTGATGTTTATTACAGCCATCAGTAAGGATGTAATTTTACATTCTTCGCTCAGGCAAATACAAGTTACTTATGATTAACGAGGCACTTCAGTTTATAGCTCAGGCATTGAATCAGGCGCTAAAAAACAGCTTTAATGCTGATGATGACTTGGTTGTGGCGAATAATGTAATACAGACCGATGGTTCTATTCCGCCTGTTAATCAAAATAAAATTGTGCTTTCGCTGGTTAATATTGAAAAAGAAACCAATAAACAATATAATCATTATAACCGGGCATTAGAGGGGGGCATCTACTCATCGGGAAGCCCGTCCGAATTTTATAATCTGGATATTTTATTGAGCGCAAATTTTGATGATTATAGCGAGTCGCTCAAAACATTGAGTGTGGTAATTGCTTATTTTCAGGGCCATACCTCACTTACCGCTGCCGACTTATCAACTATACCCCAGGGCATAAAAAAAGTTGATCTTGAGATAGAACGGCTTGTTTTTCATCAAATGCACAATCTATGGACGGCGATGGGCGCAAAATATCAGCCCTCGGTACTGTATAAGGTGCGTTTATTAAATATCCAGTCCGGCCAGATCAGGGGCACAGTATCATCTATAAAGCAAACAGCAAATCAGGTTATACAATGAAAGCCAACTACGAAGTTTTTTTTGAATTGCATACTACGCACAATTACTACCGATCAGGAGTGTGCGAATGCCTGGCTTTTAAACCTGATACCGAAACCTCACAATTATTTAAGCGATATCAGATAGCAGTTGCGATGGTTGCAGGAGGGTTTCGGCTTTATACTTGTGGGAGTAATATATCTGCCCTGTTAAGCAGCCTTATAAGCGGTAGCAGCCGTAGTTATTTCAGGTTTTATATCACCTGTACCGATGCAAACTTTTGTAATTTCTCCAGTTTGCCTTTTAATTGGGCCGGTAGCATTAAGTATAATACCAATAACACGTCTATCTCCGAAAGTGGCGCCATAACGCTTACCCCGGGCATGGGTGACAGCACACCATCAGCGTATGCTGGCGAGATATGTATCAACTTCAATGACCTGGTATCCCCCGAAAAAAACCGGTGCTATCACATTGTATTTGTATCGAGAACAACCCAGTGGCAGTATTACATCATTAATCGCAGCAAGCTGGAACTAACGTCACTGCTAATTGAAGGCAATACCCAAAATACATTTGAAGGGCCGCAGTTTGTAACGACAGTAACAGGTGAGCCTGCAATGCTTTTTTCATCCGGCAAGCAGCTTTTGCCCCTCAGCAGTTGGCCGAAATATAAATTTAACCTGGTAAACCGCTTGCCGCCGGTTACACAGGATGGAACAGCGGCCCGGACAACGGCTAAGGTGATATTTAAAGGTTTGCCAAGCCCCGATCCGGGTTATCTAAACCCAATTATGATCGATAACCAGCAGCAATTGTCGTCGCCCATGTATGTATACATATAATAAAAATTAAAAAATAATTTATGAACCTATCAACAATCAGTTCTCCCGGAGTTTACATTAATGAATTAAATGCATTCTCCAATTCGGTGGTCCCGGTGGCTACCGCCGTACCTGTCTTTATAGGCTATACGCCGCAGGCATCGTATCTGGGTAAGTCGTATACCAATGTTGCGTTCAAGATCACATCTTTTGCCGATTTCCAGGCAATGTATTGTTACCCGTCGCCACCGTCACCGGCGCCTGCTGCCAAGCAATATAGTCCGCAATATTACCTGGTAGCACAAAAAAGTCAGCCAACAAGTGGTAACTACATGCTTATCAATGGCATCTACTATTCATGTGTGCCCGATCCTAATTCGGTGTATTATCTGTACAACAGTGTCATGATGTTTTACCAAAATGGTGGCGCTGATGCATACATCGTATCGGTTGGTTCATATGGAGCGCTTTCGGGTAAAGCGGCTGTGCCTGGTGCTCAGGTTGTTAACCCCAATGTGCAATTGAATGACCTACTTGGCGGCCTTGGACTATTACTGAACGAAGATGAGCCAACCATGTATATCTGCCCCGAAGCGACATTGCTTTCCCTTTCAGATAATGCTACCCTGATGCAGGAAATGCTGGCACAAAACGCCGCCATGGGAACCGCCATCAGTATATTTGATATTATCGGAGGCAAAGCGCCGGATCCGATACTTTATACCAATGATATTACCACTTTCAGAAATAATACAGGGATGCAGGGGCTTAATTATGGCACCGCTTATTATCCGTTTGTAGGCACCAGTATTATGCAGCCAACCGATATCGATTATACCAATCTGTTTGGCGGCGATACCAAACAACTCGCGCCCATAATTAATCCGGCCTCAGCACCCGACCCTACAACGGCATCTATTTTAAGTGTGATCCAATCGGGCAGTTCAACCATGACTGTGCAGCAGTTGAATAATGCGCTCATGATTGCCAATCCGGTTTACAAATCTATCATCAATAATATTCTTACCGATTTAAATATGCTCCCGCCAAGCGGTGGTATGGCTGGCGTTATGACCACCATCGATCTGGCTACCGGTGTTTGGCAGTCCCCTGCAAATACTTCACTGGTTGGGGTTTCAACGCTTCCAATAAAATTATCAGAATTGCAACAGGCCAACCTTAATATCGACGCTTTATCAGGTAAGTCCATCAACGCCATCCGGTCATTTAACGGTATTGGTATTTTGATTTGGGGTGCCCGTACGCTGGATGGTAACAGTAACGACTGGCGCTACCTGTCCATCAGGCGGACCATGATCATGCTCGAGCAATCGTGCAAGCTGGCTGCGAGGGCGTATGTATTCCAGCCGAACGTGAAAAATACCTGGGAAGCTGTTAAAGCAATGATCGGCAGCTTCCTTAATTCTATTTGGAAACTGGGTGGCCTGATGGGTGCAAGTGCATCCGACGCTTATACTGTAGACTGCGGGCTGGGAGCGACTATGACTGCCGACGACATAAATAACGGTTTTATGATTGTGACGGTAAAAGTAGCACTGGTGCACCCTGCAGAATTTATAGTGCTCACCTTCCAGCAGGAAATGGCAGTATCGAGTTAATTGAATAATTAAAATTTAAAAAACATATAACAAAATGGCAACAGATAACGGAAGTGCAGAAGGCTCAACATGGCCGATGCCGAAATTCAGATTTGAAGTAGACCTGGGTTCAACCATGACGAAGATAGCTTTCCAGGAAGTATCGGGAATGGATGTAGAACACCAGATCATTGAGTACAGAAACAGTAACAGTCCACTTTTTTCGACCGAAAAAATGCCGGGCATAGTTAAGTATGGTAACGTTACCATGAAACGCGGCGTGTTTGTAAACGACAACACTTTCTGGAACTGGCGTACACAAATTTCAATGAACACCATTGCCCGGCAAACAGTGGTTATTAAATTGCTTGACGAGAATGGCGATATAACCATGCAGTGGCAATTGCTTAACGCATGGCCTACAAAGATCACCAGCACCGATCTTAAATCGGACGGAAACGAAGTAGCGGTTGATACAATAGAAATTGCACATGAGCAGCTCATCATCACCAACGGGAAGTCCTCATAACGACTACCCGGTAAACTTTTATTTTGAGGTTAACTGCAATAACGAGAAAATAGCATTTCAGGAAGTATCAGGCATCTCGCAGGAGATAGCTGTTGAAGAAATTGCCAGCGGCGGTGAAAACACGTTCAAATACCGGTTGCCTGTTATAGCAAGTTCAGGTAATGTGGTACTAAAAGGTGCTGTTTTACCGCAAAGCTCAACCTTTAACAGCTGGTGTTTAAGTACCTTATCGGGTGGGTTTGCACAGGCTATAACTCCGTATAATTTAACGGTTAGCCTTTTAAACGCCAAGGGGGTTGTTTGCCTGTCATGGCTGTTTAATCGTGCCTACCCGGTAAAATATTCGGTTTCTGATCTGAATTCACACGAAGGCAATATACTCATTGAGACTGTTGAGCTGGCTTATACTTTTTTGACGGCAGTAACCAATACTATTGTTTATCCTACACCACAACCAACATTCACATTAAAAAGTAATGGCAATTGAGATAAGAGAATTAGTGATCAAAACACAGATTGTATCGGGCCAACAGCATCAGGGTGCGATAGGTGAGCGCGAAATACAGGCGCTGAAACGTAGCCTGATAGAAACATGCAAGCAAATGTTAAGGGAAAATAAGAAAAGGGCTGTCAATAATCGATAAAACAAAAAATGCCGGAACCTCTGCAAATTACAGGCTACTCTGACGAGAATTACAAAACTTTAGTAGGTGGCCCTTACGAAGTGATGATAAACCCTGAATCGTTGAAGTTGCAGCGTAGTATTGATTACAATGAGCAGCAGCCACCCGATTCGAGTTCCACAGCGCCAAAATACCAGCATACGCAAAGCGATAAGTTCAGCTTTGACATCGTTATCGATTGTACCGGCATTGTGGATAGTAAGCGAACTGATCTGGCCAAAGAAATAAAGACCCTTGAGGACATTGTTTTTGTATACCAGGGAAAAACCCACCGCCCTAATTTTGTAACGATCCAATGGGGTAAAAGCGTTGTTTTTCAAGGTGTTTTGAACTCTATGGATGTGTCTTACACCTTATTCAGGCCTGACGGAAGTCCGCTGCGGGCAAAAATATCCATGGCATTCAGCCAGTATTTGTCGCCTTCAGTTCAAAGTAAAAAAAATGGCAAACAGTCGCCCGATCTGACGCACCTGGTAACCGTAACCGATGGGCTTACCCTGCCGCAAATGTGCATCCAGGTATGGAATAATGAAAATTATTATATACAGGTAGCCAGGTTTAACGGCCTCAATAAGTTTCGGGATCTGCGGGGAATTAAAACAATGGCATTTCCACCTATTATACCCTCATAAGTATGGCACAGGCAACTAATATTACAAGCGGTGGGCTGGCATCTTTCAGCATAACATCCGGCGGTTCGCCAGTTGGTGACGATGTGCGCGTACTATCTGTAAGGGTAGAAAAATTTGTAAACAAGGTATCGTCTGCAAAAATCGTAATTCTTGACGGCAACTCAACCACGGGCCTATTTGATGTAAGCTCCTCAGCTACTTTTGTTCCCGGTGCAGTGATAGAGGTACAGGCAGGGTACGATGCGGCTGTGAGTTCCATATTTAAAGGAATTGTTACCGGGCAGCGCATTATTATTAATGATCTGCTTGGTTCTGCTCTTGAGGTCGAATGCCGTGATGAAGCTATTAAAATGACGGCAGGCCGCAAATGCCTTACGTTTTCACAGCAAACTGACAGCGATATCATATCGTCTATTATCGGTAACTATAGCGGGTTAACTGCCAACGTTACCAGTACCGAAACGCAGTGGCCGGAGCAGGTGCAATATTATACTACAGATTGGGACTTTATGCTTGCAAGGGCCGAGATAAATGGTTTGATCATAACCACCATTGGCGGGACCGTATCGGTAATAAAGCCTGACGCGAGTACAAGCCCGGTATTAACCATTGCTTATGGTGATAATCTTTACGAATTTGATGCCGATCTTAACGCCTTAACGCAACTGCCCGGTGTAAATGCCACTGCATGGGATTACAAAAATCAGGCAGTAAGTACAGCTACTGCCAGTACCCAGATCGCCGGGCCCGGAAACCTTAGTCCCGCAAGCCTGGCGGGTATGGTGGGTATAAACGAATATCAGCTGCAAACTTCGGGGCCTTTGGAAACTGCCGATCTCACTAACTGGTGCAATGCGCAGCTTATAAAGGGCGAGTACTCGAAAATACAGGGCAGGGTAACATACCAGGGATCGGCGCTTGCTGATATTGCTACTTACGTTACCTTGCAAGGCTTGGGCGACCGTTTTAACGGAGATCATTTTATTTCGGGCATAACCCATAACCTTTCGGATGGTAACTGGATAACCGAAGCCTCGCTGGGGCTTTCGCCAATCTGGTTTATTGATGAACCCGATATCATGTCGGCCCCTGCTTCAGGCTTGCTTCCCGGGGCGCGCGGATTAATTAATGGCACAGTTAAGCAGATCTATGAGGACCCCGACAGCCAGTATCGCATATTGGTAAACGTTCCGTTGTTTGACCAGAACGGGGCCGGTATATGGGCAAGACTGGCTAATTTTTATTCTACTGCTAATGGCGGTGCATTTTTCTTACCGGAGGTGGGTGATGAGGTAGTCCTTGGCTTTCTAAACGAAGATCCCCGTTACCCGGTGATACTCGGCAGCATGTACAGTAGTCCGTCAAACAAGCCTTTTAACACTTTACAGCCCAACCAAAATAACACGCTCAAAGCAATAGTGTCAAAATCGGGGATGTATGTTCAGTTTGATGACGAGAATATTGTCCTTACCCTAAATACGCCCGCTAAAAATACGGTGATATTAAGCGATAAGGAGAATCAGATCACTATTCAGGATGATAATAACAACAGCATTGTCATGTCGGCTAGTGGCATAACCATTAAAAGCGAAAAGGATATCACAATACAGGCCGATCAAAAAGTAAATATAACAGGTAGCCAGGGTATTAGCCTTACGGCCGATGGAGGAGACATACAGTTAAACGGTATTAATATAAAAGAAACTGCCGACAGCCAGTATTCGGCAACGGGGGGCGAAACTGCCCAGGTGAGCAGCGGGATGGAACTGAAACTGGCCAGTGCAATGATCATGATTAATTAAAAATATATGCCACCAGCAGCAAGATTAACTGATTTTCATGAATGCCCGATGGAAACGCCGGCGCCTGTTCCGATACCGCATGTAGGCGGCCCTGTTATAGGCCCCGGCGAACCGACTGTGCTTATTGGTGGATTGCCCGCAGCACGCGAAGGGGATATGCTTGTATGCGTTGGCCCGCCGGATTCGATCGTAATGGGATCGGCTACGGTTTTGATAGGCGGTATGCCCGCAGCGCGGGTAGGCGACTCTACCGCGCATGGCGGTACTATTTTATTGGGGGATTTTACAGTTATGATAGGTGGATAATCATGTTATTATACAAGAGAAGAACTTTCTGGGATCGGGGTGGTCGTTCCCGGTAAGTTTTTCGGCGGATACTTACCAGGTAAGCCTAACCGCCTATGAGGCAAATATCAATGAGTCGATGAGGCTGATACTTTTTACAGCAACCGGCGAAAGAAATATGGAGCCGGATTTTGGCGCAGGGCTACAGCGATTTTTTTTCAGAAAAATGGATGAAACGCTTAAGGGAGAGATGATCAATATCATCAAAATGTCATTACTTCTTAACGAGCCAAGAATAAACGTAACAAATGTTGATGTGGAGTTTACCGATACAGCTAACGGTATGGTAGAGATCATGATCGACTACACATACATACAAGCCAATACAAGGCACAATCATACGTTCCCGTTTTCCATAATGGAGGGAACAAACTTATAATGAAATGATAAGCGGAATTGATCAGAATAGCGCATACAACTCGTTGAAAAACGCTCTTGTTCCTGCTGCCAACTTAATTGATGGCAGGAACGAAGAAGATATGCTCTGCTTTCTGGCCAATTTTGCATCCGTTATAAATTTCTATAACCAGGATAATAACGTGCAGGGAAACTGGGCGCCGTTTATTTTGAAAGATCCTGTTTTTCTTACTGCTATGATCAGCAGGACAAACTATAAGGAGTTGTATGCCTTGTTTCTCAATAACTGCAAAACCCTGGGCACCTGTTTAACTACCGGGGCCGAAAGCCGCGCCAATACTGTCGATTTTATTTCTTTATCATTTAACCGGCTGTTTGAGCAGATTGACCGCGTTTATCAGCAGTTCAGGTACTGGATATTTTACATGGAAAAATCGCATGTTCAATATGAGTTCAAGAGATATGTTACCACCAACATCCGCGATCACTATAGCCAATACTTCTGGGCGCTCATTTCGCTTAAAGAGGCAATGCATAAGGCACACATTGTTCGTGGGGTAACCATGCCGTTCAACCCAGGTGATGAAATCAGTAATTATACCGAAAAAATAATTTGGGAAACCGGCATGGGCAAAGCGCCCTATTGGGAAGTACTTGATATGGGCCACCGGCTTACTGCAAGTACCCCGCCCTTAGCGGTGCTGGATGTTTTGCAGAGAACCGGAGAAATTGTTTTTGATTTTTTTGAAAAATGCATCAATAACGCCTCAAAAGAATACGATTACCTCAAAAATAAAAAAAGCAGTTACCCGGATACGTTGCTGCTGCGTGGCATGGTGCATTTGTTAAAACAGCACCAAAGTCAGCTAAACGGCATATCAAAAAAACATCTTGATTTTTACTATCGCGATATTTTGCAGCAACAGCCCCTGCCCGGCTCGCCGGATAGCGCTTATCTTTCGGCAACACTCGCCAAACCAGGCGCAATGTTTACGCTGCCAGCAAACACTTTATTTAACGCAGGCACAGACAGCCAGAAGCAACCTGTAGTATTTTCAAACCCTGCACCTGTACAGTTTAACCCGGGCGTTATTACAAATCTTACTACCTTGTCTGTATCACCGTTTGCAACAGGCGGCAAAGGCATTTATTTAAATACGATACCCGTTCCCGGCACGGTTCAAAAAGATCAGCAAGGCAATGTTACCGGGTTTAACACTTTTGGCAATACCAGTAACCAAGGTACGTTAATAACTACCGGGATAACGTTTGCGTCGCCCATGTTCTTGCTGATGGAGGGGACCAGGATCATCACCCTGACTATTACCTGCACCGATAATATTGATAAGGCGATACTTAAAGGTGCGACATATTATTTTAGCACCGTTACCGATTGGCTGCCGGTAAAAACAGTTAATATAAACACACTAACTGATCACCCTAATGTGCTGACGCTGACCTTTCAGCTTGATGCAACATATCCTCCGATAGAACCATTTAAAAAAAACCCGGACCTGCTGGAAACACCATGGCCGCTTTTTAAAATGCAGTTTAAAACTGTTCCTAACCCGGCTCAGCCACCGGTTATTAAAGAACTGCAGATAGATGTTACTGCACATGGCGTTAAGGGCCTGCAGCTGTATAATGATTCAGGTGCCCTAAGCACAAAGGCGGCATTTCCGTTTATGGGCCAGGCGCCCATGCAGGGCGCAAATTTTTTCGTTGGCAGCAGCGAGATATTCAGTAAGCCGGTAAAAAGTTTTTCACTTGAAATTGACTGGAACAGCCTGCCCCCCGATTTTGCGGCGTATTACCTGCTATACAATGAATACCTGAACGGCGACATGGATATCCCTGATCCCGCTAAGCCATGCTGGCTAAAAAGGCTTAAAAATTACATTGCCGGGAAAAAGCAGGATAACCAGTTGAATGACGATCCATTAAAGTTGTATTTCGATAATTGTTGTTTTACTGCCGCTTTCCAGGTATTGCAACAGCAAAAATGGGCAGGTTTAAACCTTCAGAATACCGTAACATGCGATAGCGGAACGGCAACCCCAAAAACTGATAATATTGATACAGGCACTAATGTGTTTTCTGTTGCAAAAGAGGCGTTAAGTGCAAATTCGATATACAAATATGTTCCCGGCGACACAGGCTTTTTGCCCGATGTTAGTTTGCAAAGCGCCCCGCTCAAGTATACAGGGCAAAATGTAAGCGGGTTTATAAAGATGACGCTTACCGGGCCGGTTTACGGCTTCGGCTCGTTGTTGTATCCCGATATCGTTTTTCAGATCACATTGGATAATGCCCGGTTAATAGCCGATTCCGATCCGCCTGCGTTTACAACCATGGTGCCTAAACCCTTTGTGCCCAAAGCTTCGTCAATATCGGCTACATACGGTGCTACAACGATAATGAATTTTGCAACACCGGATAGTACCTATCCGTTGCAATGTTTTTTATATACGCCCTTTCAAAACTATAAGGTATTTGATGCCGGTAGCGGTATAACTTCATACAACTATATTTTTAACTGCGACGGGAAAACCGAAAAAACCGGCATACCCATGTTTTCGCCCCTAAGCAGCAGCGGGTACCTATTTATGGGTATTGAAAAACTTTTTTCTCCCGGCCAGTTAAATCTTTATTTTGAACTGGCCAGGATATATGCGCTTACCAGCACAAATGCTGCTGTTACATACTCATATCTGAGCACATCAGGCTGGAAAAAGCTCACAGTTCTTGCCGATGGAACCAGTAATTTCAGTTGCTCCGGTATCATTAAAATAGATGTCCCGGCGGATATTGATTATAATAGTTTACAAGGCCAGCCAGCTAAATGTTGGTTAGCTATATCGATGCCGGTTCCGGTTCCGCCACTCACTTATACAAATCCGCTTACCTATGCAAATACCGTTTTTTGCACCACTAACGGCTTTGTGGCGTGCCGTATAGGGCAGCAGCAAGGCGCATCGGTTACACATATTGCAGCTGCTTCAATTTCAAAAACATTGTCTGCCGTACCTCAGCTTGCCACTATACAGCAGCCTTTTCCTTCTTTTGGAGGCAAGGTAGAAGAAACCGGCACGCAGATGAACCTTCGCGTAAGCAACAGGTTGAAAACCAAGGGCCGGGCATCATCAACTGACGATTTCTTTCGCATTATTGCCCAGTCTTTTCCTGATGTTTTTTACTCCAAAGCAGTTTTTAACCATACAACTAATGTGAATGAGGTATACCTGGTCAAGGCCTTTTCCGGCCCCCAGGTTGCCGGAGCATTTACGCCGCTGATGACTGCCTGCGACGAAGAAAAGATCCGGGAACTGCTTATCGCAAAATCATCGTGCTTTATTGGTATAACAACATCAAATTTTATCTTTCAGTTTGTTAAGGTAGCGCTCGACCTGGTAGCCATTCAGGACAGTTCGGCTAACGAAATTGCTGCCCGGGTAGAGCAGGAACTTAACCTGTTCCTCTCGCCCTGGATATCATCAGACGGCCCGCAGGTAACTATTGATACTGCGATCACCGCTGTACAGATAGCCACCTTTGTAGCTTCTTTGAGTGGCGTTTTACAAGTAAATAATGTGCGTTTACAAACCTGGACCGAGCCGGCAACTGGCCCGGCGGACGCGCCATTCGAAACAACAGTGAAACCATTCAAACCCTCTATGCTATTGGTTTCCGCCCTTGATCACACTATTAATTGTATGCCGTTATGAAACAGCAATTATATATTGAAGATCATCAGTTGCCGGAAACACAGGATTTTCAGGCGCTTAAATCGTCGGCACTCGATTTTCTTAAAACATGTAGTGGCAGCGAATGGACAAACTTCAATCCGAGCGACCCGGGCATCACTATCCTGGATCAGGTTTGCTTTGCCTTAACAGAACTGGGATATTGTAACGATTTCCCGATAGAAGACATTTTGACGAATACCAAGGGCCGTATTGTTACAAAAGATCAGTTTTACCTGCCGCAAACGATACTTACGACCAGCCCGGTAACTGCCGATGATTACCGGAAATACCTTATAGATAGTAACCAGGAGATAAAAAACGCTATTGTTATCGCTTCCCCCGGCATCCCGCCTTACATGCGGTACATATACCATGTGTTTTTGCTGCTTGACGAGCGTTTGAGCGAAACTGAAAAGAATGATGTGTGCACGGCTGCGTATTACAGCCTCAATAAAAGCCGCAACATAGGCGAATTATTTTTAGGTCCACAGCCGGTCAGCGTGTTCCCGGTCGCCATTAGCGGGCATATTGACATTGACAACCAGGCGCAGCTTAATGAAACGCTTGCGGCCATTAACAATGCCGTGCAGCAATATATTTTCCCAACCGCTACGCAGCAAGGGTTTGACCGTTTGCGCCAGGAAGGATACACTACTTCAGATATTTTTGACGGTCCGTTACTCATAAACGGGTGGTTTACACCACAAACTTTAGGTGTTAAAAGGTCGAAATTGAATGCGATGGACCTGATGAACATCATCTGCAAAGTAAAAGGTGTTGAGCAGGTAGGGCAACTGGGTTTGAATGTAAATGGCAAAGCTATAGACGAACTAATAATACCGCCAGGCAAACTGCCGTCGTTAGATCTGCAGGCCTCACTTTCAGCGGATCTCAAGATTGTATATAAAGGCCATGCGGTTACAGCAAATAATATTGTTAAGCAAACTAATAAGCCGCACGGTATCAAAACAGGTAATGTATACCTCGACCTGGTTGAACAGAATGATCAGGTTAAATCGGGCCGGTACCGGGATATTGATAGTTATTATTCCATTCAGAACACTTTCCCGGCGATATTTGCCACTGGCGGCGATTCCTCCGTTGGCGATTCCACCAAATACGTAACCGCGCAAACAAGGCAGTTAAAGGCATATCTCACTTTGTTCGATCAGGTTTTGGCCAACCAGTTTGCACAGTTGGCAGGTGTAAGGCACTTGTTCTCTTTCAGAAATTCTCTTACTGCCGACCCTACCGACGAGATGGAATATTACAGTGCGATGGGTGTTGCGCAAAAAGCGTATCCCGAATACCCGGCACCCTATGTTTATTTTTCGCCAACGTACTATTACCGTTCGCTTTATGATGTGCCCAATATCCGCCCGCTATTGAAAGATAATGATGTTAAGCGGTTTTATTCAGTACAGCAAACTTTAACACAGGTGGAGCAGGATAGCTGGGAAGCCTTTAAGCATGATCCATACAACGCATATATACACTGCTTAGCCGAATTTATAGAGAATGAATCTATCAGTATTACGCGCCGTAATGCTATGCTCGATCATTTACTGGCCCGGCATGGTGAGTCGCCCCTGGAAATAGATGAAATGCTTAACGGCTCGGTATATAGTGGCGACACCGCTAAAGATCTGGTTATTTTTAAAAGTTTGTACCTGCAAAACCTAGGGCTTTTGTCGTACTTCAGGCAAAAGGGTTACAACCCGCTTGCAGCAAAAAAAATACTGCCTGTGCCTGGATCCATTTCGCCTGATTTTGAAGAGCAGATATTAAGTGGTAATAACCGCGATTTTATCTTTGATTCCTCAAAAATTGATCATCTCGAAAAACTTACTGTAACTGATTTTGACAATTATTCGGCTATTGAATTAAAGCTGTGCTTGTTTTTTGGCCTGCGGATAGTGTACCTGAATTTTATACTTTGTAATTACAGCAACCCCGTACAACAGGATAATATCAGGCACGGCATGTGGATGATCATGCAGCGTAAAGGGTTAATACTTGTTGAAAACGGATTACTGCAAAAAAACTTTAGCTACCAGGTTATCATTACAAAGAGTGTAGAAACAGGGCCATGGTTCCAGGCAGGTAGTTCATTAAACTATAATGAAGCCTGGGAAATTGTACAGGCGTTTACAGATGAGAAAGATAATACTGGCGACTATGAAAACAGCGGTATTGTAGCGGACGGAAAGCAGTATAAATTGACTGAACTCAAAGAACCTCAGGAGCATAATAAATTTTTCAAGCACATCCCGGGATCGTCTTATTATTTCACGGTAAAAATCGACGGTAAGTATGAACTTGAACGGTTTGATGAGTTTCCTGTGTTTAAAAGTGACCTGGAGTTTATATTTCCGGCTTTTATTTTACCGCCCGAAAATGAAGCTTTTGAAAAAAGGATCAGATATTTTTTAACGCAATGCCTGCCGGTACACCTTACCTACGACGTGCACTTTTTAGGCAGTGAGCAGTTACAGGCTTTTATACCCGCATTTATCTATTGCCATAATCAATTAATATTTAAACCAAAACATCATCATCATGGAACAGCGTAACGGGCATGTCGTATCTACGTTGATGTGGGATACCACCTTTGACGATAAGGCGTTGGGGTTTGATCTACAGAACCGCATCAGTAATTGGAGCAAATTTGTTATGCCCGGCGAACTGGACTATGTGTTTAAGCATACCTGCCCGGAAGGGATGGCCCTATCAATTAACTCTTTTGAGGTGGACCTGGGGGAGATTGTTGTCAACGAGCTTGAACAGCAGCTAAAAAAGCGGTTAGAATCAGCATTGAGGGAAAAGCTTGCTGAAATGCTGCGCTACCCTGCCACTAACCAAAATGTGAAGCTGATTGAACAAAGCACGGCATCGCAGGAAAGTTTGCGTTATTTTTTGCTCAATGGGGTTATGCCATGGAACTACACTGGCGAAGATATAAACGTGCTGGTAGCTGACCTTTTCAGAAAACAGCAATTGGAAACCATAGCCTTACTGCATGAAACAGGCAGTGCGTCAACTAAAGTCCGAAAGCGTATTGCCTGGCAATTTGATGAATCGAACTTTAAAGAAACTATCCGCGGATTTGAACCTGTTAGTCATGAACAGATCAACAGCCTTTCGGCGGAAATGTTGCGCCTGCAGCACGAGGAACAGTTTGTGCGCAGCAGCGTTGCCGATTTGGGTAAGGAAATAAGGTTTTGGATACTGAATTACCTGCTAAGTGACCGGGGGACGATCTTTAACAAGTTAGCCTTTATGAAGGGGATTCTTGAACAAATGGCCCATCGGCACAATATCGATTACAGCGAATTACTGCTCCTGATCGAAAAAGCTATCAAAAAGCCGAACCTTACATTTCATGTAAGAGGGGAATTTATAACGGTGCTCAACATGTTGTCGCAGCAGTATAGGTTGGCAGGAAGGCATCTATTTAGCGGGCATGTTCAACTACAGGACAGCATCTTACCAGTAGGGCAAAAAAGCGGCAAAGCATATACCGACCCCTTCGAAATAGCTGTGGATTTGATCGATGCCGGTTATGAAAGCAGCCGACTGGTGCTAATGACGTTGCCAATAGGCATATCATTTTGGTTAAAACATGAAAAAAAGCTGGATGACCGGTTTGTAAGCATATTTTTTAGCGCCTGCGCAAAAGCATGGGCGCCAAAAGCAGTTGAACTGGCGGCATATTTTGCACAGCTGCCAAGCGGAGTTCTGCCACATCTTAACCAGCAAAATGTAAGGGCCATTAGCATTGCATACCTGCTTGAGTATAAGGAAAAAGCATCCGAAAAAGGCTTCTTTGATTACTTTTTGAAACAGGCTGCTAAGATCACAGGTGTAAATAAAGTGCTAGTATACAATAAGCTATGTGCGGCATTAGCGTCGCTTAATCCGCAAAGATCGCAGTCGGACAACATATGTGAACTGATTGCTGCTATGACAGAAATCACTTATGAAAAACAGCAGGAGATTAAACCGTTAACCGCCATAGTAAACAATCTTAACAAATATTGTATAAAAATACTGGCCAAAGATCACCATCGCAGCTATCTTATTTTATTACGGCGTGATCTGGCGGATCTTATCCGGTTAGATGCGCGCGCCATATTGCAGGTATTGCGGGCATTTAAAAATAAATTGCTATTGTTTCAAACTCTGCCGTTATTAAGCAGTGAGGCGGTGATCAACGACTTGCTTGAAGCGGACAAAGGGCCTGTATATATAGCAATAAACGTAGTTAACAAGGCCATAGGCAGCATAAGTTCTATAACCGGCCGCTCAGAGATAGCATTACTTAAAAGAATAGCATCCAGGCTAGCCTTTAAAGCACTGGTGTTTTACCCGGGCATTTCAACGCAATTGTTCTTTAAAGAATTATTGAAGCAACTGAGATCATCAGGCCGGTTCAGCAAACCGTGCCTGGCATTATTAGAGCAACAATTAATGCCCAACCAATCATCTGCATTAGCTGGTAACTTAAATCCGAAAATCAATAATGTTAATGTATACTACAATGAGGTGATTGCATCGATGTATGAGCAGTTGCTGGATATTAAGAAGCCCCTGCTTGTTGTTTTAGATAATTTGTACAGGTATCGCACAAATTATGCGTTGATAGCTACGATACGGGAAGACGGGCAGTTGTGTGGATTATTGTTTGACAGGTTTTTCATCAACGGTAGCCGTGAAGTCAGGACATTGATGATGGCCACTGGTAATGATATTCTTAAATCGAATCCCGGCCTAAATAAGCCGTCCGTGATAAAATCATTAGGCGATTTATTTTGGCAATGCTTTATTAGCAGAGAATGGTATCACCAGGGTTTTAATGGATTAAAAAACAACTTTAAAGCTGCTGTAGCCTATCGTTATCTTTCGTTAAAAGAACATGGGCCGATAACTAATAATCATCTTTATTCATGGCGCAATAATGCTGGCCTCAGTTTTAAAACCATTAAACCTGCTGAACTGGAAGCATTAACCGAAATGCTGAAAGCTGCTATTGCTACAGGTGCACAAACAGTTGTTTGGGCCGGGAGACCAATAAATTTAGAAAACCTGCTGCTGCAAGCCATCGGTGAAACGCAAAACGGCGAAAAGACATTTGCCGCATTTGCTTTATCCGATAATGAGATAGCACGGCTAATGCACATGGTCAATTTTGGTCATTTACTTTATCTTTTAACTAACAGCAGGTCAGTTTCGGCACAGCGTACCGGTGACCTGGCTTTAATATACCTGCTTTGTAATACATCAACCTCGCGCGTTTCGGGCGATGCTATGCTGGTAAGTATCTACAAGCAGATGTTGCTAATCAATAAACAACGAAGTACCTGGCAGGGCGGTCGCGATCAGCTTGTCAAAAGGAGCTTTTCAATATCATCATCCCGGGGTTTGGTAAATGATGCCATAGTGAGCAAATTCAATGCAGCCGGATTCAAGGCATCACAAAGCATTCGTAAGCTTATCATATCACTTTCGGCCGGGCAGCAACAAGTAATTAATAGGTTAAACGGTGAAAAGTTAAAATTAACCGCAGGCAAGCAGCCGGTAAATGATACTGAACCTTCGCTATTCGGCAAACGAGCCAATTTAAATAATGCAGGATTGAAATTACTTAATGCAATGCCTGTATCTGGGCCTAAAGTACTTCAATGGTACCGGCAAACGGGCAAGTTAAGTGCAGCAGCATTGCAACTGCGGATTGATATATTAAATGCCGGCGGCATTGCAATTCCTCACTGGTACAAGCAAAGAAGTAACTCAGATGATTTAGAAACAGGCCCGATAACCGATATAGCAAATGTATCCGGATCGGTAGTTTCGCTCTGGCATGGGCAAAATAATAATTTGAATATCGTTGACAAAACCGCCATAGGAGAGGAGCATGATAATATAAATGCGGAAGATGACGATGAGCAAAGCAAAGATACCAGCCAACACATAGGTATACTAACTGCTGATGTAATTAACGCACGGCAAAGGGGTGTAACCGACCGGCTTTTTCACCAGGTTATAACTACAGGAAATATCCCGGCGTGGTTCAGCATGGTGCCTGTATATAATGCAGCGATGCTTGCGGAAGAAATTGTTCGCCATTACCCCGATACTTTGTTGAACTTTTTGAAAAGCAGCAGATTGGGTACAACTGAAATAGAACAAATTATCGAAGTATTGCCTTTTGTGAAGCTGGTAGACATCTTGTCTGCTCATAGTAGTAATATTAAATCGATTGCAAGCGAAATAGAAAGCCTCCACAAAACCCTGGGGGGTATGTCATTTGATACACTGTCGGGTCGTCAGTTGCAGTTGCTGTTGTACCGTAAATTGCTGTTCGCATATAAATCATCAAACTATACACTGTTAACGGCCTCCCGAATATGGAATGAGCTGATCTGGGATATATCCGTTACTTATAAAATAAGTAAAGATAAGTTTTTACAACAGGCAACAGCCGGGCATAGTACGCTTACACCTGCCAGCCGGGCCTCACTTAACCAGTTGATAAGCCTTAATGCGCAAAAAAATATACCTGCAGAATACTTTCTGCAGGGAACAGGCAATAAAAACAGCAGCCCCAATAATAATGAAAAAACTGCCGCGATACCTATTTCGGTAAAAAATGCGGGGATGGTGCTGTTAAGCGAATATGTGCCAACGCTTTTCAGGCTCATGAACCTGCTTAACGGCAAAGAATTTTTAAATGCCGATACGCAATTGGATGCAGTACATGTTTTGCAGTATGCTGTAACCGGGATGTTGGAAACCTCTGAAGTTTACCTGCCGCTTAACAAAATCCTGTGCGGGCTGGGGCTGAATGATGCGGTAACAACAGGTATTACGCTTGATGTTGCTCAGCAGGAAATGGTATCGGGGATGATACTTAACCTGGTTGGACAATGGGCTGCCATCGGCAAAACAAGTGTGGAAGGTTTCAGAGGCAACTGGCTGGTTCGAAATGGGTTGCTTTCGGAAACCGACGAGCGTTGGGAGCTGGTGGTAGAGCCCCGGCCTTATGATATTCTGGTTAACAAGTTCCCCTTTTCTTATTCGATCATTAAATATCAGTGGATGGATAAACCGCTCCACGTAAAATGGAAGATATAGTATGAAACAAAATATTTTAAAAATTGACAGCAGCTGAGGCTGCCTTGCCAAGCGATAATACACCGAACAAAATGATCACGAAAACATAAAAAACATGAACACATACAACGACAATCTGCACGCCAGCGTGGTGAATACACTGCAAACGCTCGAGCTTGCCAAAAAAAATCTTAAATCCAACCTGGATGCCGCCAGCTTCAGCCTTTATTATGCCGAAGGAGCAATTATTACTGCAAGCGAAAAGCTTGATCTTGCAAATGTTAAATACAGTGAGCAGCAAAATGTAAGTGCGCAGGCTATAACCAATGGTAATATAGCAACCAATCTGTCAACCGCCGCCTTGCAGCAAAAGGCATATACGGCGCAGTCTGTCACTAACGCTGCGGTAAGCGCCTCCAACATTCAAATTGCATCTAATGCAATTGTGCGGCTGGCAGGCGATATTGGCAATATATACAGCATACTTAAAGCAGCCGATGCCGAAGGCGAGCTGTATGCACAGGGTGAAACGGCCTATGCGCTTATTAATGCTACGGCTTATGATGCCGAAAAGTTGTCACAGGCCGCTATGGAAGCCTCAACGTACACTGCTGAGGTAGCTTCGGATACCGTTTCTGATGAAGCTGCAGCTACCAATACTGCTATTGCAAACCTGCTGGCTGTAACTAATGCAGATTTTAGCGCCATTGCGGCTACGGTAACCGCAGATCATGCTGCACTCGCAAGTGCCGGCGCGATAGAAAAGGTAGCCGAAGGCACATTGGAATCAAGTAACGCCGAATATTTCGCAGTACGTTCAGCCTATATTTTAAATAACCGCGAGCTGAACCTTAATCTTACCGTCACCAAAAAAACATACAAGTCATACGATGTAAACTTCAACTATTACCGTGCTCCTTTTAGCCCCGGCCTGAAAAATTCAACAACCGACGAAACGGCAAAAGATGATAGCAGCTACCCTGTAAAAAGCTACTCTATTATGCTGGTGAAGGATAGCAAAAAGCAGGTATTTACCATCTCTAATGCTGAGAACCTATATCAATACCCTAAACAAAGGAAGAAAGTTACATTGCCGAAGGATTCGAAATCACCCATCATCCAAACTACAATTACGATAAATGAGTTGCTCGACTCTGATGGGGACCCAATGAAGCTTGGTGTAAAGTATGCAGTTTTTGTTTTTGCCCAGCTGGAAGAAGATTACAAAAAGCTTATCAATACTTTCGATGATTATTTGTCGGCGCCATCAGAGTCGTTTGTGCTTACTGTAGATTTGGTAAGCCCGAAAGCTGATACCTTCGCCGAAAAAGAGAATAAAATTACTTTCGAGGTTATTGAGCCAGGCATTGTCCAGGCTAATAATGTTGAGCACAGAGTGATGTACCTGCCGGATAATAAAGGGCTTATTACAGGATTACTATCCGAAGAAGGGCTAAGAAGCATCGAAAACGAGGTGGTAAGACTGGAAATTATTGCCGATAAATATGACCCGTTAATTGCCAGTCTTCAAGCTGAACTATTAACCCTTCAGGCACAGATAGAATCCTTAAGTACGCAACCTTCAACCGGGGCAACTGCCACGGAAGAGGAAACCTCTTCTTCAGATGAATCGTCTGATGCTGAGGAAGCACCAGCAACTGAAGCTGTCTCTGCAACATCGTCGAGCTCTTCTAAAGCAACACTTGAATCGGAGTATTCGCGCATTAAACACGAACTGGATAAAGCTAATAAAGCCAGGGAGACCGCAATGAAAGGCCTAACGCCGGCAAAGCAAACTCATCCGGGTTTCTTTTTCAATACAAAAATAGCCGAGCAAGTACCATTTGCCAATTATAGTAAAGCTAACCCGTCTGCCAATGCGACGGAGGCTAAAGCCGGCAAATTCTACGCACAGTTATCAGATAGTGTTACTGATAATTTTGGCGATACCCTTATACCGGGTTATGCCTACGTTCCTGTTGTGCTTACAGTGGCAAAAGTGCCGGCAGAAGACATGATACAATATAAAAGTTCACTGTCTGACTATGCCACAACCAAGCCATTTAAATATACACCCAATACTTCACCTCAACCTAAATAATAAAAGATATGAGCACTTTAGATGTTATGACCACACCGAAGAGATACGGGATTACCGAAAAGAAAAAAGCGGAATTAGATGCCCTAACTATACAAGTAACCGATGCACAGTATGACGTTCAGCAGCTACAGGCTATCGTTGATTCGCTTACGGTAAAGGCTGCAAATTTTCAGGCAGTTGTTGTTACCAACGACAACAATAAAGCCGGGGCGCTGAGCAACAAGAACATGCTCACCCAGATATTGCAGTCGGCTTTAGCCCTCAGGCAAAATTCAGAAACCGCCTTTAATTCCATTGTTATTGCCGACGCAAAAACCAAAGATGTTGCTATAAGTATCAAATCGCTTATCGATAAGTTGATTTATGCTGCCGAAGTAGTCAACAAGCTATCTAACCTTATCATCCGGAAAAAAGCACTCAACCCTTTAATTAATGATGACCTGGTTGCCAGGGTTAGTACTGCCGGGGCCGATGCAAATAATGCAATTGCATTAACGCTGGTTGCCCTCCAGGCGGCCTACGCGGCGCAGGCAGCAAACCTGCAATCAGAAGCAGCATCGGCGCTTCAGTTTACACAGGCACGTAAACTGTACGAAGTTTTATCGGGCGAAGGCGAAGATCCGAAAGTTGCTGCAAACTCGCTTGCAACCTTACTTAATGCCGCGTATAACAACGCTAAACTGGCATATGAAAAGTCTGTTCACGCTTCAGACGCTACCAATAAGCAGTTGAGCGTAGCTACTGCAAACCTTGTACAAGCACAGATAAAGCTAAAATCTTATCAGCTTGGCCTTGCTGCAGCCAACGCAGCCGCACTGGCATCATAAGTACTATAACAAACCGCCGGCTTACCAATAACGGGCCGGTGGTTTTAAATATGTTTCATCATGAGTAACCTATTTCATAAATTTTATGTTAGCTTTTATTCAAAAACAGGGGGTTACGTTCCTGCCAGGCCGCTCAGTCAGCCAATATACCCCGGCGATTTTTTCCAGATTAAAAATGGGGAAATAATTGTTCTTGGAAACATCTATTTCGGCAACATGATTAAACCGGAGGATATAAACCTGGTGCATGATGAGCATTCGCAAGCTCCCGTATGGAAAATGGAAGAAGGTGTAAGAAGGCTTTACTCCGGCAGAAGCAGCGCGCCTGGCTTAGGGGGAGAGGAATTTGAATTTAGTAAGCAGGTGCTTGGCTTTGCCGGTTACGGCAGCTTCTTGTTCTCATCCGCTAACCGCAAGTTAGTAAGAATAGCAAATTGGAGCGAATTGCAGGATCAACTAATAATTAAACTTACGCAGATTTATTATTCATTCAGGGAAGTGTTTGTGGTAACGGAAAGCGCAAGCACATCGCATTGGAGCCTGGCCGTTGGCGGCACCCATGATGCTGAGCTCGAAATAGCTACCGCAACTGAAAATTTTGGCCTTGTTGATATTTTTGATCATGTAGATGTAAGAACCATACAATCAAAAAATGTAGAGTATTATCACCTGCAAAAAGAGAGGATGCCCACTTTCTTCAAGGCAAAAAAGCTTGTTGTGCAGGATGAAAAAGTGCGCACTTTTATTAATGAACTGATAATTAACAGGCGTAAACACCAGGAATGGGCATTGAACTTTTTCGACCAGTTTGCTGCCGCCCCGCCTTATATAAATCCTTTGAGCAACCACCCCGAATGCAGTTTGCTTGATACATTACGCGCCAATGAATTAAACCCCAATACGGCGTTACTTTACTTTAAATGGGCCGACATGAATCTTGATGATATAGCATTGTTATTCCCGAAATATGGAAACTGAATATTTTCTCGACGATATACAGAACGAACTGGCATGGCTGCAGGAGGTTATACAGCAAGCCATTGGCTATTACTTGCGGCATGAAGGGTACGATAATGATTGGACCGAACTGCCCGTACCTGACCTCACTAATTCAACGTCGCCTTATGCCGGTATCGTAAAGCAGTGGGACTTGGACATATATGAAAGAATTACAATGGCGCTTACAATGGCGCCCCATATCCGCCCGGAGATATTGGATGTTTTTTTTTGCCGAAACCAATTAACGGACAGGCCCTACACAGAGTTTGGCGGGTATATTGAAAAAGGGCATCCCGGTTTTATACCATCCGGGCAAACGCTAAATTTTTTATTGACAGCTAATGATCTTTCTAAAACTGCCGAACTGACCAGGCTGCTTTCAGACGAAAGCTTACTTATTAGCAACAAGGTGCTAAGCTTTACCAAGCC
Organism: Bacteroidota bacterium; assembly: GCA_013289045.1. Lineage (GTDB taxonomy): Bacteria > Bacteroidota > Bacteroidia > Sphingobacteriales > Sphingobacteriaceae > Mucilaginibacter. The sequence goes on from JABDAU010000006.1 coordinate 54,563, forward strand.
CGAGGGGGAATTGCCTCTATTGGATGGACAGCTCACAATGAATAAAGAATGGGTGCAATATTTTATAACAGGAAAAAAAATTGCGCCTTCACCGGATCCCGCTTTCCCTGCTCAAAAAATATCAACCCCGATGAAATGGAGCGATGTAGTGCTTCATCATTCAACATTGGAGCAGGTAGATGAGATAACCACCTGGATAACACACAGTCAGACACTTCTGAATGAATGGGACCTGGCAAGCAAAATAAAACCCGGTTACCGTGTACTGTTTTATGGGCCACCGGGAACAGGTAAAACACTAACGGCAACGCTCATCGGTAAACAAACCGGCAGGGATGTTTACAGGGTAGATGTATCGTTGGTATTAGATAAGTACATAGGTGAAACAGAGAAAAACCTCTCGCGGGTATTTGATACCGCCATTAACAGAGATTGGATATTATTTTTCGATGAAGCTGATTCGCTGTTTGGTAAGCGCACGGCCGCCAATTCTTCAAACGACAGGCATGCCAATCAGCAAACATCTTACCTGCTGCAAAAAATAGAAGACTTTCCGGGTGTGGTGATACTTGCAACCAACCTTAAGGCTAACATGGATGATGCCTTTACCCGTCGTTTCCAGGGAATGATACATTTTGCAATGCCTGATGTGGAAGAACGGTATACTTTATGGAAAAATGCCTTCTCAAAGAAGTGCTGTTTACATCCCGATATAGATGTGTATCGCGTAGCTGAGGAGTTTGAGCTATCGGGCGGTGCAATTATTAACGTTTTAAGATACTGTGCGATGGCAGCCATCTCCAGGAACGATAATGTTGTTACCCGGGCCGAGCTGCTGACCGGCATAAGGCGCGAGTATAAAAAGGATAATAAAACAATAAAGGTTAACATGCAATGATCAGCTGTAACACTTATGGCAAAACGGGAAACTTTATTACAAAAAATAAAAAGCATTGAGCAAGCTGATTTTCATACAGCCGATATAACCTTAAGGTATGCACTAAGCCACATTAACAAAAGGGTGAATACCAGGGAGCAAAAGGTATTAATAGCAGCGGCGCTTAACGAACTGGTGCATAAAAAAAAGCTGGTTATTCTGGGCTATCTGATCAATACGGGCGAAATATACCTGGTGCCTGAATGTTACAGGAAGGATGTAAGTGCTGTACAGAAACTGATTGCAGATGCTTTGAAAAAAATAATCCGGTGGGATAATATAACCAACGAGGTAATGCTGATGGATGACCAACTGATTAACCTGTATACGGTCAGGATAAGCTGCATTATACTTGAAGATGCTTTAGTATACAGCCTGCTCACAGGCGGCAGGCTAAAAATGCCTTTTAATGAGTACCGGTATGTTAAACTGCAGAAGCAGATACAAACCGAAGAGTTTTCGTCAGCGATCGATTACAATGGAGGAATAAGCCCGGTAATTGTGAAATGTAAAGACCGGTAGTATAATCGAATATAAACATAATGCACTATGAATCAAAAATCTTCCACACGGCAGCATAAAAAGGCTGAAACCGGCCCGGCGCCTAAAGCCGGCGGCGAGAGTTTTTACTTGCAGGACCATCGCCCTAAAACAACAGCGCAGCTTAAACCGGGTGCAAATACAGCGGGCGGAACTACAGGTGGTGAAAGCCAGTCTAACCTGCCCGCGCAATTAAAAAACGGCATAGAAAAGCTTTCGGGCATTTCTATGGATGATGTAAAGGTGCATTACAACTCCGGTAAGCCGGCGCAATTACAGGCGCATGCCTATGCGCAAGGGACAGATATTCATATGGCGCCTGGCCAGGAAAAACATTTACCGCACGAGGCCTGGCATGTGGTGCAGCAAAAGCAGGGCAGGGTAAAACCTACTATGCAAATGAAAGGGAATGTCCCGGTTAATGACAATAAGGGTTTGGAGGCTGAAGCCGATGCCATGGGTGCTAAAGCAAACCAATATACGGGAGAGATAGTTCAGTCGAAATCAATTTCAAAAATGGCAGCGTCGATTATTCAACGAAAACAAATTGAAGCGCAAATTAACGGGGTAACTCATCTGGTGCTGGCAAAGGGAGGTTCCATATTTGAAGGGGCGGAATATCGTCAGGTAACACATGGCACAACGCTGATAATTGATAACGGACAAAAGCTTCGTTCGCGCCGCGGCCCGAACCAGGAAACGCATACCGAGGAGGATAGACAAGGCGAACAAAACAACAGGTGGATTAAAGTAATTAGTGTTAATGGCGCTGAAGTGCCGGATGATGTATATGTAAGGGCGGATACTGTTGTTGTAAACGATGTGAGGGATGTTGCACCATCAGGACCCGTAGGCCCTACCAGGGCGCGACCCATTGGTCGGGACAGCCATCTGGCCGGGCCAACCAGGGCGCTTAGCCCACAAGACCAGGCCAGGTGGAATAAGTTGGGTAAATACACCAGCCTTACCGTTGCAGCACCTGAAAAGCAGCCAATTAGTAAAGTTCCGGGCTTTGACCATTCCGAATACCCTCAGGCCGCCCAGCAATATATAGACCAATTCGAGATCATTAGTAAAAGAACATTTGATAATAAGATCAACGAAATAGCTTATGGTATTATGAGGTTAGGTCAATACAGCTGCATCGTTTCCGAAGTTGGCAAAAGCAATTTTTGGCTAACCGGTAAGGTTCTTGATCAGGTTAGAAGACTTGGGGGTGCTCCGCCAACCATGGTAATTTCCTTGCCGGTAAAAGAAAAGGGAGCTCTGGACCAAAGAATAGCAGGGCAATACGCTGCGCGTTTAGAAAATGCCGGGCATATTGTATTTATAGACGATGGCTCATATTCGGGTAACCAATTGGTTAAGTTTATTAACAACGTTATAGGTGAAGCAAACATTCCTCATAGCGTCGGGCTAGTAGCCAGTACAGATGAAGCAACAGGGAAAATAGCCAACAGGGAAGGAAGTCCTACCACATGGCTGGCTAACCCACACCGAATAGGCACATTTGGTGGCGGTATGGATACGGCCTATCGTAGTTTAAAGTTGGCTGTACATCATGATAACCCTGATAAACGAAAGGAGCCGGCAGACGGGGACGCACTGGCAGCACTTCATTATAAAGTGCCCGATTACGCATCAGTTAGACATAAACTACTGGTTGGAACGTCAGGCAAGCCAGGGCCTGTTACAGGGTACGTCCAGGGATCGGGGATGCCAATCCGTGTACACGGGAAAGATCACATAATAGGCTATAATAATGGTGTTGAACCTTATAAAAATCTTGATTTTTTACGGGCAATTGATAAGGAAGGATCTTTGGCTAATATGGGAATAGAGGATTTCGCTCCGGCCCCGGCAAAAAAAGGATTTGGAAATCTTAATTCTAAATTTATATAGTTTAATGACGGGTTATGTTCATCGTTGATGAGGTATTGAACGACTTTAACAGCGGTGAGCACTAAAAACGTTTGCTTCACTTATACATCCAAACCGTATAATCGCCATCGCAATAATTATCCTGCAATATCACCTTATTGCTTAGGGTGTAGCAATACTTCATAATATTATAAACATCGTAAGACACCAAAACACCCCCGGGGTCGTTCATTTTGCTCAGCAGGTTAAACCCAAATGCTATGCGACTGGCATTGAACAGGCAGCTTATCATTTTATAGATAAAATCCGGCTCGCCGGAGTGATAATTAAGGCTTCCGCTGGCTAAAACATAGTCGGCCGCGGGCAGTTCGGCTACCGAGAAATCGCCCATATAAAAAGACGTTTGAGGCAGGTGCGCATACCGGGCAGATGCTATTGCTAAAATTTCTTCAACCTGGTCAATTCCTGAATATTTCAGCGTGGGGTATTTGTCAACCAGATATGCACTTAAATCTCCGTGGCCACAGCCTATATCCAATACTGAGCAATTATTCATATCGCCAATACCAGCCAGCATGGCAAACCGTAATAACTGGCCTTCATCATTATGCCAGCCCAGGGCCTGGCTGGTACCTTCGCCAAATTCTTTCGCCCGCATTTCATGATAAAGTTTTATAACGGTCTTGTCGATAATATTCATATTGTTAAGGTTTAAGTGTGATGGCGATTTGTAAAAATAAGCAGGAATATTATATAACCGAATTTTAAATTAACAGCGGTTTTGTTATCGGATATTTCATATATTTAAATATTGCTTTTCTATTGTCTAATCCCCTGGCAAGGAAAAAGTTACTACCCAACCTTATCATACATATTACCATGAGTGAATACGCAAACAAATCGGCAGAGAATAGAAGCATCGGAGTTTCTGATGATCATACAGTTCAACAATATAAAGCTAAATCTGCAATTCAGCTGGCCGACAACCGGCCTGCAGTAGTGGCACAAAGAAAAGTGCAGGCGGTTAGTAAAAATAGCAACGCCTTAATTAACGGAATGACAACACAATTTATGATGAAGCGCTCCGGCAGAGTTCAAGGTAACCTTAACGATTTGGGGAGCATTAATAATGCTACACAGGTATTTACCCATGGAACAGTAAGCAGAACGGTACACATAGGTCAGCTCCGGCACTTTTTAGGGACAGGTGATCTGTATAGTTTACGCGAAAGAATGCTGGAAGATATTGGCGGAAACTCCAAGGGCCATCAGCATATAACCGGTAATGCAAGCCTTTTGGATATTTATTATCAGGTATGCGATTTACTGGGGATAGGTAGAGATCAGATAAATCTGGACGGTATCTCCAAATCTACGGAGGATGAAAGTTCTGACAAGGGTGGCGGTGGTGGCGGCGGCGAATCCAAAGGCGGGGATAATGGCCACACCGGAGGAGGGGGCGGAACCTCTGCAATAACTGTATAGCTTTACTTAACGCAATTATTGATGCGATGGTAAATCGGGCAAAAAAGAATGCATAATGGTTGTTTGCTTTTATCGCTTAACAACTAATAGAAATACTAAAACGCCGGTGTCAGGCCATACGTTTATTCACAACATATGTTCTGAAAAAATACCTCCAGGGCATGGCCACTATAGGTAATATAACCATCATAAACACATGGGTCGTGCCCTCAACCGGCGAACCGGTTAATTCATTTTTCGTCCATAATGGAAATGCTACAACAAATAGCCAGGTGATTTTATAGATGATCTCAAGCAGTACAATAGGCAACATTTTTAGCGGATTGATTATCCCTATCCAGGATATAGCGCCGTATCCTAACCATACACACCAGGCAGTAGCATCTGTCACACCCCAATTGCCTTTGTGATTTAAAATATGTGTCCAGGAGTCATAGGAAAGAAATATGAACATTAAAGTATAGAGAATTCTTAATAGATAGATATTGATTTTCGGAACGCCATCATAACGTTCATGATCCTGTTTGAATATATTCGATAAACTAAAGCGTGATGAAGGTTGATTACCATCGGTTGATGGTGTGGTGGAATTGATTGATTGCATGTGAGTTGGTTTTTTCTAAATATACTTTAATTTACCGGTAAACTAATATAAATTCCGGTCGCTTTGATTGATCACGTCAAGTATTTCAGAATTAAGTTTTTGATATTCAGGAACAAGGTGCTCAATGGCTTCGGAACGCTTGCTTTACTGCCTACCGAAACAAGTGCGTTTCAAACAAATGGCTACTGAAGCAGGTGCAGATCATTAATTAATTATTCATTATTTATTAATCGCTTGCTTATACATTTATTGGGATACTGCTTAATAAACGACACCAAACCATAATAACCAAATGAAAATAAGTAAAAGCGTTAGAATCTCCATCCTGTTATTACTCGTCTGCTCTTATGGATGGGCTCAGCGTTACAAACAAGTTACCAATGGGGTAAATGCAACAGTTGGTAAAGTTGATATTAGTGTCCAATTCTATTCGCCCGATCTGGTGAGGATATTAAAGTCTCCCGCAGGCGTTCCATTTGAGAAGAAAAGTCTTTCCGTAATTAAAGTTCCTGGAGTAACCATCTTGAAAATTGCTCAATCCGGCAATATTTTAAATATTGATAGTAAAATCACCCGCGTAAAACTTGACCTTAAAACCGGGCAAATTCAGTTTTACAACTATGCCGGCAGTTTATTATTAGCAGAGAAGCAGGGTGGTTTGCAATTTATTCCCACAAAAGATTCTACAATTAACACATTTAAAGTTAGCCAGGTATTTGATTTAAAATATGATGAAGCTATATATGGTTTAGGCCAGCACCAGGCAGGCACTATGAACCAGCGTTATCAAAACATTGCACTTAAACAAAATAATATGCAGATAGCAATACCTGTTTTTTATTCGGTGAAAGGATACGCTGTTTTTTGGGATAATTATTCAACAACTATTTTTAATGATGATAAAACCGGTACATCTTTTACATCACAGATAGGTGATTGTGCAGATTATTACTTTGTTAATGGGGGCACAGCGGATAAAACCATTGCTAATTTACGCGATTTAACGGGGCAGGCGCCAATGTTGCCAAAATGGGTATTTGGGTTCTTTCAAAGCCGCGAGCGTTATAAATCTCAATACCAATCGGTAGATGTGTTAAAAAAATACCGTGAATTGCATGTGCCAATAGACGGCATGGTGCAGGATTGGCAGTATTGGGGCGCTGATGATCATTTTTGGAACTCAACAGAATTTGGTAACCCCTTATTCCCTGATCCTAAAGCAATGGTAGACAGTATCCATAGCTTACATGGGCACATGATAATTTCTGTATGGCCATCGTTTGGTGATAGTACAAAAATATATCAGGACATGAAAAGGCATGGATTTTTATATACTAATGTTTTAACCTATCCTTCTAAAACATTCGTTCGGCTATATGATCCTTTTAACCCCAATGCGCGTGACCTGTATTGGAGCTATATAAAGAAGAATCTTTTAGCGGTAGGATTGGATGGCTGGTGGCTTGATGCCACGGAGCCGGAACACTCGTTCCCGGAAGAAAGTAACGATAATACGCCTACTTATTTGGGTACATACAGCCGCGTTCATAATGCCTATCCATTAATGACAACAGGCGGAGTATATCATCACCAGCGCGAAACCACATCAGCTAAACGTGTAGTTATTTTAACGCGATCAGCATTTGCAGGCCAGCAGCGCAATGCAGCTATCAACTGGTCGGGCGATGTAACGTCCAGCTGGGACATTTTCCGTAAGCAAATATCCGGCGGATTAAATTTATCGTTAAGCGGGATGCCTTACTGGAACAGTGATATTGGCGGATTTTTCTCTGGTCGGAATTATCCCAATGGCATAAAGGACGTTGCTTTCCAGGAGTTGTATACCCGTTGGTTTGAGTTTGCGGCCTTCTGCCCGATATTTCGTTCGCACGGTACAGATGCGCCGAGAGAGATCTTCCAGTTTGGCCAAAAAGGTTACTGGGCGTATGATGCACAAGAAAAATTCCTGAACCTGCGTTACCGGTTACTGCCTTATAACTATTCAAATGCCTGGGCGGTAACTTCAAATGCATCAACCATGATGCGTGCACTCGTAATGGATTTTGCAGGCGATAAAAATGTATATGATATTAATAATGAATATATGTTTGGTAAAGCATTTTTAGTTTGTCCGGTTACCGATTCATTATATACAAACCGTGCAAATGGTGCCGCCATAGCTGATTTTAGCAAGATAAAAACACAAAAGGTGTACCTGCCCGCAGGCGCCGGCTGGTTTGATTTCTGGAATGGGAAAAAATATGAAGGTGGACAGGAAATAGAAAGAGAAGTTCCGGTTGATATTATGCCGTTGTATGTTAAAGCAGGTTCAATTGTGCCTATGGGGCCATTTGTTCAATATGCTACAGAAAAAACCGACCCGATTGAAATCAGGATTTATCCCGGGGCCAATGGAACTTTTGACTTGTATGAGGATGAAAATGATAATTACAACTATGAGAAGGGGAAATATTCTCTCATTAATTTAAAGTGGGATGATGCTTTGAGGATATTAACTATCAGTGACCGCAAGCGAGGCTATAAGGGGATGCCCCAGGGCCATATCTTTAATATTGTGATTGTAAAAGATGATAAGGGGGCAGGATTAGATCCGGCGAAGCCGGCAAAACAAATAAGCTATACCGGCAAAAAGATAGTAATTAAGATATAGAGGGTTAATAAAATCAATAAAGTAAGCTAAGATTTTTATTACCGCCGCGCTAATTATTTTTTTATTAAGAATTAATTAACACCGTTGCATTTTTTTGTACTAACCGATTATTGAATCATTATACACTAATATAATATGGCAGCACATCGGCCCTGATCAGTCATTTTTAATAAGCCGATAAATGAAATATTTAATTTCAACCATTCTTATTTTTACGGGCCTGGTGGTTCATGCGCAACCCAGCGGCAGGATAAAGGTAGCCTGTATAGGCGCCAGCATTACCTATGGCGCCCTTATCGAAAACAGGGAACAGAATTGTTATCCCGCCCAATTGCAGAACATGCTTGGGAGCCGTTACGAGGTTACAAATTATGGTGCAAGCGCTACCACATTATTACGCAAAGGCGATAACCCATACTGGAAAACCAAACAATATCAGGATGCCTTGGCCGATAACCCGGACGTGGTAATTATAGATTTGGGCGGTAATGACTCGAAGCTTATAAACCGAATACACCTGGATCAATATGAGCAGGATTACAAGGATTTTATTCATTCATTTACCCAGCTACCATCGCATCCGCGTGTAATATTACTGTTGGCGATGGCCACTTTTCTAAAAGACACAGCGGGTATTTGGGAGCCGGTAATTGCGAACCAAGTCAATCCGAAGATACAAAAGGTAGCTTATGACGAGCATGTCGAAGTAATCGATATGCATTCGCCATTTGTGGATAAAGAAGCCAATATGCCCGATAAGCTGCACCCGGATAAAATTGGCGCCGGTATTATGGCGCAAAACGTTTACAGGGTGATAGCACAAGAGCGGGATAAGGATTTTGATATATTCAAAAAACTTAAAATGCCGTTAACGCAAAGTTCGTTTTATGGTTATGAATGCGCTGATTTTACTTTAAGCGGGAGAAACTGTAAAATAGCAAAGCCCAAATTTGCCGCCAAGGGTCATCCCTGGGTTTGGCGTGCGCGTTTCTGGGGCCATGAGCCGCAAACGGACATTGCATTGTTGCAGCAGGGTTTTCATATTGTTTACTATGATGCGGCAGAGCTGCTGGGTGATAGCGAGGCCATTGCCGACTGGGATAGCTATTATAAATTATTACGCGAAGCCGGGCTCGCTAAAAAAGCAGTAATGGAAGGCATGAGTCGCGGTGGCGTTTATGCGTTTAACTGGGCTGCTTCAAACCCCGAAAAGGTAGCCTGTGTGTATGTGGATCACCCCTTGCTGAATATCCCGTCATGGGCCGCGCAGTTCATCAATAAGCCCGGTGCTAAGGATGAAATGTTCCTGGCTTTTAAGAAGGATTATAACCTTACGACCGACAGCGATGTACTGAATTTTAGAGGCAGCCCGGTTGATAAGATAAAACAGATTGTAAAAGGTAAATATCCTATACTGATACTTTGTGCTGATGCTGATGAACAGGTAATTCCGCAGGAAAACACAGTGCTTTTTGAGCAAAAGGTAAAAGCATTGAACGGCAATATCACTGTAATACACAAGCCCGGATTTAAGCATCACCCGCACAGCCTTCCTAATCCAGCCCCAATTGTCGATTTTATATTGAAGGGAACCGGATATGTTATAAAAAACTAAAATATATTTAGAATGATGAGAAGTATAAATTGTGGTTCGATCGATAGAAACTATTTGCGATTTTTCAAAAGGGCCTTAATCGATATGCAAGTAAATATGAATAGTAAATTGTCCGGTTCGATCTGGGTTTTGATAATGCTGATTACAACGGCTTTCCAGAGTAGCGCCCAATCGTCTCACAAGCTTAAAGATCAGTCCCCTGTTGATACTTTGTTAGATAAGTATAATGTGCAGTGGAATATACCAGGGCCAGGTTCGGCTCAATCGATGCCGTTGGGCAACGGGGATATCGGCCTTAATGTATGGGTTGAGAAAAATGGTGACCTTGTGTTTTACATTGGTAAAACTGATGCTTGGGGTGGCGAGGTGGATGCAGGTAAAGATATATGGATAAAACAAGGCGGTGTATTGATGAAATTAGGTGCTGTAAGAGTATCCGTTACTCCCAATCCGTTAGCCGGTAATTCAGCTTTTAAGCAAATACTTAAACTTCGAAATGGGGAAATAGTAGTACAGGAAGGAACTGGCACTAATGAGGTTGATTTTAAGGTTTGGGTTGATGCCAATAACCCGGTTATCAGGGTCGAGGCTAAAAGCGTCCGCCAATTAACCGTCAGTGTAAAGCTTGATAACTGGCGCGCAGGATTAACAGATACCATTTTGGGCGACCGGAAAAATAGTATTGCCTGGTATCACCATAATTCACCAACAGCCGATCCTCACCTGGCAAACCTTACCTTCGGTGCAATAATTACAGGCAAAGGATTAGCCAATAAAGATGATACAACGCTGCAGTCGGACAAAAAAGTTACCTCGCAACTTATTTCTATTTATCCTTTAACCGCAGTTGCGGGTAATGGCAGTGAATGGTTATCTATGCTAAAGTCGGATATAAACCGGCTTGAAAAGCTTAGTTTAAATCAAACGTATTCAGCTCATCAGCAATGGTGGAAGCGATTTTGGGCGCGCAGCTGGGTATTTATTAGCGGCGATGACATGGCTGCTAATGTTACGCAAGGTTATATCCTGCAGCGTTTTGTTACCGCCTGCGCCGGCAGAGGGGCGTACCCTATAAAGTTCAACGGGTCTATTTTTGTGGTGGATAATCCTGCCAAAAATGTCAATGCTGATTACCGGGCATGGGGAGGCCAGTATTGGTTTCAAAATACCCGCGCCATGTACTGGCCAAGGCTAATGGCCGGCGATTTTGATCTGATGCTGCCCTTGTTCCGGATGTACGCCAATATACTGCCTGCCAATGAGGTGCAGGTTAAGCAATTCTATAACCATGGCGGCGCCTATTTTGCAGAAACTTCTCCATTTTGGGGTGGCTTAAATTTTATGGGGCCCGATGTTAAAGAAAATTACACTAACCATTACTTTACACCGATATTGGAATTGAGCATGATGATGCTCGATTATTATGAATATACGGGCGATAACACGTTCGCTAAAAAAACATTGCTGCCGGTGGCTACGGCAGGGCTCCGCTTTTTTGACGAGCATTTTAAGCGCGACACTACCGGGAAACTATTGCTCGATCCGGATAACTCCATTGAAATGTATTGGAAAGTACATGATCCCGCACCAGACATTGCGGGTCTGCACGCTGTACTCAGCAGGATGCTGAAATTACCCGGCAGCCTGGTTAATGAAAATACACGCCACCACTGGCAACAATTTTATGATGAGCTGCCACCGCTGCCAACAGCAGATATCAGGGGCAAAACGGTGCTGCTGCCATATAGCGGGCCGCAAGCCGCACAATCACACAATTTCGAAAACCCTGAATTATATGCTGTATACCCTTTTCGCTTGTTTGGTTTAGGCAAGCCTCATCTTGATGTGGCCATTAATACATTTAACGCCCGCAAGCAGCGCGACAAAGGCTGCTGGGTTCAGGATCCTATCCAGGCTGCCATGCTTGGTGATGCAGCTACGGCGAAAGAATACGTTAGCTTTAACTTTACCCGTAAAGAGCCACGGCTTAAATTCCCTGCTTTTTGGGCGACAGGTAATGATTATAACCCCGATGAAGACAACGGCGGCAACGGCGAAAATGGCCTGCAGCAAATGCTGATGCAAGCCGATGGAAAAAAAATAATGCTGTTACCTGCCTGGCCAGTGGGCTGGGATGCCACTTTTAAGCTCAACGCGCCATATAATACTACGGTGGAGGGCCGGGTTTTAAAGGGTAAGCTTGTTTATCTGAAAGTTACGCCCTCCAGCCGTTTAGCTGATGTAGTAGATATGGCAGGCAAATAACCCCAGCGGAGTACCATTCAAAGAAATATTAGAATTACAGCCAGGTAAGTTTCCTTTAATTTTATGCTAAAGCGTATGGTAAATTAATATTATTATTTGTTAAATTTATACCTATTGGCAGAGCGTGAATTTATCGAATTGTTGCTCTTATAATATTACAATCTTCAAAATGTAAACTGTTTTTATTGTAATTTAGCGAAACCAACCCAACAAAGACCATTTGCTGGACTAAATTATAATTATATCAAAAAGGGCTTAAGCTGTAATATTGTTGTGTACTTATTTAACATGAGGGTTTTTTTATCTGGTATAGCCGCGGTTATTTTATTAAATATCCTGTTCATATTGCCGGTTAATGCGCAATCTTACGGACTTGGATTTTATAGCCACGAAGTAGTGCAGGATAAACGCACCACGCTTGACCTCGACCTGAATAATGTAGCTCCCAAAGACAACCTTGAAGTATCGTTCGATCTGTCTTTCATCCCGAACCACGAAGTTTATTTTGGATACCTGTTAAGGCTTATAGGCGATGATACGCAAAATATCGACCTGGTGTATGATAACCAGGCCAACATCCGGCATTTTAAGATCATAATAGGTGAACGGCTTTCGAAAATCTCGTTTAATATTGATGAGAAACTGTTGTTTAATCACTGGAACAAATTGCGCTTACTTATTGATTACAAAAATGATAAGATTACCGTATTTTCCGGTGGCCAATCATTCAGTGAATCAGGTATTCACTTAAAACAAATTACAAACTACAAACTGCTTTTTGGCGCTAATGCTTACCGCCAGTTTCAAACCACAGATGTGCCACCCCTGAAATTAAGGGATGTAAAAGTGCTGCAAAATGGCAAGCTGTTATCAAACTGGCCACTTGATGAGGGGCAAGGCGACATCGCTCATGAAACGGTTAGTCAAAATAACGGAATAGTAACTAATCCGCTGTGGATCAAGTCGCTTCATCGTAACTGGCAGATGGAAAGGGAATTTACCGTGCCAGGCGATGCCAGCATTGCCTTTGACGCAGCTAACGAAAAAATTTATATCATTACCGCCGATTCATTGGTAACCTATTCTGTTAATAAAGTTCCGCAGTTAAGCAGTACCGCCTACAATTCAGGCAAGCAATCGCTGGTACCCGGCGATCAGGCACTGTTCAATCGCGGCAAGTTATATTATTTGTATATCGATCAGATGGCTATTGGCACCTACGATCAGCAAAGCGGGAAGTGGAATAAAGGTTTTAAGAATTTAGCCACCAATAACGGCCACCTCAATAAGTTTTTCAGTAATAAAGATAGTTCTATATATACCATTGGCGGGTATGGACAGTTAATTTATAAAGACAGCGTAAAGCGATATAATGTTATTACCAATAGCTGGCAAAAAATAAAGGTTAGGGGTGATACGTTTACCCCGCGGTACATGGCCGGGCTGGGTACAAACGCAACCGGCGATACCGCTTATGTGATCGGAGGTTACGGAAGCGCATCGGGCCAGCAGATCGTTAATCCGCACAATATTTATGATATGATGCGGTTTTCCGTTAAGGATAAAACCTTTAAAAAGCTGTTTGCCATTGATGTAAAGGGGGATGATTTTGTATTTGCCAACTCGCTGGTTATTAACGAAAAAAACAAATCATACTACGGGCTGATCTTCCCCCAGCATAAATTTAACTCGAGCCTGCAAATGATCCAGGGTTCGCTGGATAAAGCCCAGTATCATTTAGTTGGCGATAGCATCCCTTACCTGTTTCACGATATCTATTCTTATGCCGATCTGTGTTATTTTCCGGCAAGCGGCCAGTTCTTAGCCGTTACATTGTTCCGGGAAAAAGATCAGACAAGGATTAAGATCTATTCCTTATTAAGCCCGCCCGAACCTTTAGCCGATCATGTTGAGGCAATTGACCACAACAGTTATTTATTATGGATAGCAATAGCTTTTATAACGATGCTGGTTATAATTGCTGTTTGGTTTTATTACGCTCGTAAAAAAGCGGCGGCAGTTCAACCACTGATACAAAAGCCATCAGCAGAGTCTCCGGCGCTTTCCTATCATTCCGAGCAGGGAATTATAACGGCAGAAGAAGATTATATACGAAATATTAATAAAAATGCCATTTTTTTATTCGGCGACCTGCAGCTTTTTACGCCAGAGGGTAACGAAATAACCAAATATTTTACACCTCTCCTGAAAGAGCTTTTCCTGGTTATTCTGTTATATTCAGTAAAACTCGACAGGGGCGTTAGCTCCGAAAAATTAAATGAGATCCTCTGGTTCGATAAATCAGAAAAAAGTGCCCGTAACAATCGTTCGGTAAACATTGCCAAGCTTAAATCGCTGCTTGATAAAATGGGCGACTGTCACTTATCAAAAGATACCGGCTGCTGGAAAATAGAGATAGACTACAGCAAAATACTGGTTGATTATCACAAATACCTCAATATTGTATCCAATAAAAATAAGCTGGATAAACAAAAGATAATTCAGCTTACACAGATCACACAACGGGGCAATTTTTTATCCAATATTGAATATGAATGGCTGGATGCTTTTAAATCCGAAGTGTCCAATGAGATCATCGATTCTTACATATACTTTGCAGGCACTATTAAAATTGAGGATGACCCTGAATTTTTGATTAAGCTATCAAACGATATTTTCTATTTCGACCCGGTAAACGAGGAAGCGATGATTTTAAAATGTAAAGCATTATCACTCATTGGCAAGCATTCGCTGGCGAAAAACACATTCGAAAACTTTAATAAAGAGTATAAGGCCATTTACGGTGAGGCCTTCACCCGCGATTTTCATTCAATTCTTGAATAAATCTGTTGCAAATCCATTTCCGGGTTTAATTATAGACCTGTTTATCCAAATATGAACATCAAAAATCCTTTTGTAAGTTTAACAATAGTAATAGCGGGCCTGTGTCATTTCAATACATTAGCCCAAACAAATAAAACTGCCTTAAAAACCTTTTGTAATCCTTTAAATCTGCCCTATAATTTTCAGAGCGATGGCGGTATTACCCGCAGGGAGGCGGCCGATCCCACAATTGTTTTGTATAAGAACAAGTATTGGCTGTTTGCATCCAAACAAAAAGGTTATTGGTTTTCGGATGATATGCTTACCTGGCAGTTTGTTAAGCCAGAAGGGTTACCGCTGGACGTTTATGCACCGTCCATAACGGTAATTAATAACAAACTGTATTTTTTTGGCGGCAATAAGACAGGCGCTTTTACTACGGATGATCCCGCCGTTGGCAAATGGAAAAATATAAGCAGCTATGCGCCTGGCTGCACCGATCCTTATCTGTTTAAAGATACCGATGGCAAGTTGTACTTGTACAATGGCTGCTCGGATAAAGACTCCCTGCAGGTGGTGCAGATGGATGCCAAAACATTTTTACCCGTTGGCAAACATTTCAAACTAATAAATTCAAACACCAGCCAGCATGGTTGGGAGGTGCCGGGCGATGAAAATCGCGATTTTAATGCAAGGCCCTGGATTGAAGGCTCATACATGAATAAAATAGGGGATAAATATTACCTGCAATATTCGGCGCCCGGTACGCAGTTTAAAACCTATGGCGACGGCGTTTATGTGAGCGATAAACCAAATGGTAATTTTGTGTATGCGGATTACAGCCCTTTTTCTTTTAAACCAACCGGGTTTATTACAGGCGCGGGGCATTCCGGCACATTTACAGATAAGGAGGGCGAATACTGGCATATTGCTACCGGTACCATATCGGTAAGGCACATGTTTGAGCGACGCCTTGTATTATATCCAACATTTGTTACTGCCGATGGGCAGTTGGTTACCGATACCTACCTCGGAGATTACCCGCAATATGCGCCGGGTATAACAAAACATAGCTTAATGAAAAAATCCCCTAAGTGGATGCTCCTGTCTTATAATAAAAGGGCGACAGCCTCGTCAGTGCTTGGTGCTAATGGGGAGGAGACCTTTGAGGTAGCTAACGCCTTTGATGAGGATATCCGTACCTGGTGGTCAGCTGCTACAGGTAATGCCGGCGAATGGCTGCAGGTCGATCTGGATAAAATAAGCACTGTAAATGCCATACAGGTAAATTTTGCTGATCAGGATGCGAGGGCCGATGCTTTTACGCCCGGTGATGGCTACTATTACGATGTGGAGGCATCTATTGATAAGAAAGTATGGCGCACCATCATTAACCACAAAAACAAAGGAAAGGATGCTCCACACGATTATACGCAGCTGAATAAGCCCGTACAGGCCCGTTACGTGCGTATAATAAATGTACATTGCCCGGCGCAAGGCTTGTTTTCCATATCCGGTCTGCGGATTTTTGGCAAAGCCCCCGGTCTGCTGCCCGGTAGGGTAAAGCAGTTCAGCATTAGTCATACTGCCGATGAACGTACTGTGCATCTGAAATGGATCGCCTCACCCAATGCGGAGTTCTATATCGTACGCTATGGTGTTGGCGCAGGCAAGCTTTATAGCAGTTACCAGGTTTATAAGGGGACGCAACTGGATATAAACGCACTAAATACGCATACGAAATATTACTTTACTATTGATGCCGTGAATGCTGCAGGGATAACATTTGGATCGAAGGTAGGAACCAACAGCACGTTTTGATAATACCTGAGATTAATGCCTGCTTCTCTTAATTGCAAAAAAAAGCCGCTGGATCAACTGATCTCAGCGGTTGCTAACTAACCAAAAATATCTGTTACAATTCCGGCTTGGTTGGCCGTGTTGCGGTAAGCGGTATCAGACCCTTGAACATTTTGGCGCCATCGCCTGTTAGTCGCAAATAATAATCCGACGAGCAAGCTGTGCCATCTTCATCAAGTGCCAGGAAATTTGGGCCCGGTACTCCGTTTGTTATTATTCTTGGTCCGGCAGGTACAAAATCCTGGCTTTCGGCTGTTTTAACTATCTGATTCCCTTCATTAAATTCATCATACATAGAGATATAAAGGCCCTGTGCGCCTGCCCTGGTCATATTGTAAAATTGCCTCCACATAAAATCGCCATGTACCCTTTGGCGGCCACTCAGATCGCCTGGTAATATACATGGCTGATAGTCAATGCCGTTGCCGCGGCAATACGCCTCATCGGCTTTATTTGTGCTTGCATAATAGCCATCAGATTCATTGGCATTACCAATCCTTCCAACCATCCAGGGAGACAGCATATTGAAAGCTTTATAAACGTTTAAAAAATCGGGCCTCGAATCACTGGTCTGGTCGCGCCAGTTTGTTGGCACACCGCCTATAACATAACAGCCCTTGCTTTTAAACCAGTTGATAACATCAAGACAGGCATCTGAAGTAAAATTGTGGTTGTCGTCGCTAAACCCAAAGCCCCAGATACATACTACCGGCTTGCCATTTTGCTTTGCATAAGCAGATGATGAGGTATATTGCGACATTTTACTGGTCCAGTCGGTCTTTATCTCAGTTTGCATATTTGTCCATCCGCTTACATCATACATAATGTAAAATTTCACACCGTTTGCCTCGGCAGCAGTTTTTACTTTAGCGGCCATGGCGTCGCGTACTGGCCCTTCAATGCCGTTGGGATTGAAACGCTGCAGGGCAGCGCCATCAATTCCGTACTGCTTCATCCATTTGAATTGGATATTAACAGTCTGATCGCTATACGATGAAAATACAGTTGCCGGCTGCCCGTTATTTAAATTGGGGTAATTTGTTGGGAAAGTGCTGGTATACTCACGCATATCGGGCCACGCGCTAATTCCGGTATTAGTTGGCGATGGCTCCTGTTCCCATGTCTGGGTCCAATGCCAGTACAAGTTGATAGGCGATCCGTCGCCTATTGCTGCAAACCATCCCTGGTAACCCACAATCACTTTGCCAACCACATCGCCTACCGGCGACTGCGTGTGAGTAGTAGTATCTGTTGGTTGTGTCACCTGTTTTGTGACATCGCCCCCCTTTTTTGAACAACTGCTTACTATGCACAGCGCCGTTACAACTAACAATGCATTCATCTTATTTATTTTCATGTTTTTATTATTTAGATAGGTTCATTTATTATTTTTTTACCCCGCTTATGTCGGTTTGAATGATCTTTTGAATGGTGCCATCGGCATTGTAATAAAGTTTATTTACACAAATGGAGCGTAACCAATCGTTTTGCGAAAGCGAGCTATTATGATAAAAAGCATACCATTGACCTTTAAATTCAACAATCGAACCGTGATCGGTAAAACTATCAGTTGGGTCAATGTACACGCCCTGATATGTCCAGGGGCCTAACGGGCTTTTGCCGGTAGCATACTTCATGCGATTGTGTTTACCGGCCTCGTCAAAATTATCGGCGTATGACAGGTAATAGATCCCGTTTCTTTTGTGTACCCATGTTGCCTCGTGAAAATCATTAAGCCCCTGCATGGTTTGCATCTCGCCGTCAATTTCCATCATATTATCTTTAAGTTTCCCGCCTTTGCAAATATTACCGCCGCCATAATACAGGTATGCCTGTCCATCGTCATCAACAAATACACATGGGTCAATTAATGATTCAAGCCCCGGTATGTAGCCCTGGCATACAAAACCACTTGCCGGGCTTTTGCTGGTAGCAACCCCAATTTTCCATGTATTTGCCCAGTCTGTTCCGCTTGGGTGGGGGAAGAAGAAGTAATAAGTGCCATTTTTATAAGCACAATCAGGAGCCCACATAAAGCCGCCTTCGGCACGTCCCCATGGCACGTCGCTGGCTTGCAATATCTGACCCTCATCCCGCCAGGTTACCAAGTCGTCAGTTGAATACACGTGATATTTATCCATCAGGTCGCAGCCCTGGGGTGGTGCTATGTCATGCGATGGGTACACATACAGCCGCCCATCCGCCCACACATGTGCCGATGGATCTGCCGTATATATTTGCGTAACGAACGGGTTTTTCATCCCATCGCCGTTAGGGTTTGCAATTACCACCGGCGGCTCATTCTTAGCGACACTTACTTTTTTCGAGCAGCTGCAGGTTACGGCAACAAATGCGGCTAAAAGTATGCTATAAATTGTTCTCGTATTCATAAACAGCTGTTTGTAATTAGTTTATTTGCTTATAGCACCGGTAGGCACAACCTTTTGAATTGTACCATCGGCATTGTAATAAAGTTTATCCACACAAATAGATCTTAACCAATCCTGGTGCGAAATGGAACTGTTATGATAAAACGCATACCACTGGCCCTTATACTCTACTATCGATCCATGATTGGTATAGCTGTCGGTAGGGTCCATATATACGCCTTTGTATGTCCACGGGCCTAAAGGGTTATTACTGATGGCATAG
>JABDAU010000007.1:0-897 GCA_013289045.1 Bacteroidota bacterium
GATTTAAACCATTTACCGATGATACCTGAGATTGCCAGACGGTTGCAGCTGCAACTGGAGGCTGACCTGGAACGCGATTGTTCACAGGTGACCGAGCCTTTGCAGAAAATGACAACCGCTTTAAAACTGGTGCGCGAGGCGCTGAAGAAACTTCGCCTGCACCTGAAAGAACAGCCCTTTAAAGACCGGGCGGATGAGATAGCGGTGTTCAAGTTGTACAAACCGGGCATTTACCAGTGGCAGCTGTATTACACGGAGTTGTACCAGTTGGAAAGCGGCTTGCTGGATTGTGATACGGCACGGGTGATGGCCTTCCTGGAGTTTGAGCTTTCGTGTATCGAGCGGTTTTTCAGGCAGTATGCTTTTCTCTATCAGTATTACCTGCTCAAGGCGGATGATATGGATGCTCTTTATTTCGTTCGCGGCGAGCAGTTGCAGAGTGTGTTGCTGCCCAATGTGCCGGAACTCGATCCGGAGTCTTCAACCAGTTGTGATTACCTCTTTTCCCGGTTTATGGCGGCTGAAAAATTGAAGGCCTGGCTGCTGGAAAGGCTGAATTTACTGAAGCTGAAACCGCTTGAGCCGCAGGCTTTGCTCCGGTTAAGCGGTGCCGGTGAGCTGGCCTGGACGGGTGATAGCATCGACCTGGCCGAGCTGGGTTGGGGGCTTTACTGTACGGGAAGATTAAATAACGGCAAGGCCGGGATAGCCGAAATATTCCGCTGGCTGGAAGAACATTTTCATATCACTATCGGCAGGCCCGCGCGGCGGATGGGCGAACTCAAGCAGCGAAAGCGCCTGAGCCGCACCCGTTTCCTTAACGAAATGGGGGACAGCCTGAACCGCAGGATGGACAGTACGGACGAGTATGTGCCGTCCGGGAAAAAACGGGATTAC
>JABDAU010000007.1:907-72416 GCA_013289045.1 Bacteroidota bacterium
AGCTTAAAATTTTACATCCGGCAACCTTTGTTCCGTCAGCCTGGCGCAATGGGGCGGCAGGTAAAAAACAAGAGTTTATGTTATTTAAACATTTCACCTGGCAGCAGTTTTTGGTCGCTGCGCTCATCCTGAGCAGTATCTGGTATTTGGTGGTGGTACCGCTGGTCTACGGCAAGCGGTTAAAGGAATTGTTCGATGGAAAAAGGACTGGCCCGGAAATAACGCCCCTGCGCCGTGAATGGGAAGAAGAGCTGGAGGGCGGCCCGGAAGCGGATGAGGAGGATGACCTGATGGGTAAACCGAAATTGCCCGAAGGCGTTTCGCGGCTCAGCATGGGTATGTTCGGTTTCGCGCCGGATTTGAGTGATGAAAACCGTCAAAGGCAGCAAACCCTGGTACCGGATGCGATTGAGGAGATCAAAAGCATCTTCCTTATCCTCGACAAGGAGCAGGGGACGAAGGAAGATTTTATTTCACTATTCGCGCTGGTTAAGACGAAGTACGCCGCGATCCGTGGAACGGTGAATGAGCGCGCGCTCAATGACTATATCCGGGAGAACGCTTTGTTCCCGATCTCGGATGAAGAATTAACAAACCTCTGGCAATAACCCCTAATACGATCAAAATGAAATTTATAAAAGCTATTAACCGGCCGCTGAAAGCATGGGCAAACGCTTACCGCGCGGTGCCGGCGGCGCAAAAGCGTATCGCGCTGACCAAATCACTGATGCTGGTTGCCGCGTTGCTGACCTTTAATTATGGGTTCGCCCAGGATGGGAACAACGGGATCAACTCGGCCACTACACAGGTCAAAAGTTATTTTGACAGCGGCTGTAATTTGATGTACGCGATAGGCGCCGTTGTCGGTATCATCGGTGCGATCAAGGTATTTAATAAATGGAACGCGGGTGAACCGGATACGAACAAGGTAGCGGCGGCCTGGTTTGGTTCCTGCGTGTTTCTGGTGGTGGTTGCAACCGTTCTCAAATCTTTTTTTGGCTTATGAAGAAGCTGGTCATCGAGCACGTCAAAGCGCCGCTACACCGCTACACGTTTTCGGTGCGCCCCGTGAGGGAATGGGTGGAAAAGCGATGCGAAGGACGGGTATTGAACCTTTTCGCTGGTCGGACCAGGCTGGCAGTAGCTGAAGTGCGGAACGATCTCGATACCGGTATGCCTGCAGATTATCACCTGGATGCGTTGTCGCTTTTAAGGAGTTGGCAGGATGGTTTGTTTCAAACGGTGCTCCTCGATCCGCCATATGCTTATCGTAAAAGCATGGAGCTGTACAAAGGTATTATTTGCAGTCCTTTCCGCCAGCTTAAAGATGAAGTGCCAAAAGTGTTGGAGCCGGGCGGGGTGGTGATCACCTTCGGCTATCACTCGGTAGCAATGGGTAAAAGTCGTGGTTTTGAACCAGAGCGGATAGCGGTGTTTTGTCATGGCGGCGCTATCCACGATACCATCGCAACAGTTGAACGCTATAATCTTCAACGCAGTGTGACTAATGGTGTAACATTTAGTAACCAAGAATATGAGTATTTATCAAGTTAATAAAGGCGTATCCAGGCCTATCGTTTTCAAAGGACTGAAAGCGCAGTATATCGCTTACCTGGCCATTGGCCTGGTGGTGTTGCTGATCGGTTTTGCAGTTCTCTACATCTGCGGGTTATCGCTTTGGGTGATCCTGCCGCTGGTGCTGGGGATAGGTTCAGGTTTGTTTTATGGGGTGTTTAAACTCAGCCACCGTTTTGGCGAACACGGCCTGTCGAAACATTTCGCGAAGAAAAACCTGCCGGACTTTATCAGTTTGCGTTCACGGAAATTATTTATCCATCTGAAAACTAAACGCAACGATCTTTTGCGTATCGCTGAAAATCAAATTAATTCACAAAAAAAGAATGCAGGAGGGGCAGGTCATGCAGATCAACATTGAAAATTTATTGCCCCTGACCAAAGTGGAGAATGGGGCGATCCTGTCGGCGCAGGGGGATATTACCATCGCTTTTGAAGTGGTTCTGCCGGAAATATTTACGCTGTCGGACAGGGATTATGAGGGTTATCATCAGGCCTGGGTGAAAGCGATCCGTTTGCTGCCGATGGGTTCTGTTTTTCATAAACAGGACTGGTGGCTGGAAAGCGGTTACCGGGCGGATTTTGAAAAGGCGGGTAAGGATTTTCTGTCAAGGGCAAGCGAACGGTTTTTTAATGAAAGGGAGTGCCTGGATCATCATTGTTATATCTTCCTGACGCAAAAGCCGAAAGACCGGAAATTGTCTTCATCGGCTTACAGCAATGTCCTGCGGAAAAGTATCGTACCGCAGCAAACGGTGAACGCGGTTTTGTTCAAAGACTTTTTGGATTGTGCCGGGCAGTTTGAAAGGGTGTTATCAGATAGCGGTTTTGTCCGTTTGTTTCGTTTAGGTGATGATGAATTGGCGGGAACGCGGGAAAAGGCGGGTATCATTGAACGTTACCTGACGCTACGCGGTAAAAAAGAACTGCCTTTGTTGCAGGATATTCACCTGAAAGAGGAGATCAGGATCGGTAAAAACCATTGTGAGTTGTATACGCTGGCCGATGCGGAGGATCTGCCGGGGCTTTGCGGTTCAAGGATCAATTATGATAAGTATTCGACGGACCGAACGAAGTTTTCGGTGGGGTTTGCCTCGCCTTTGGGCAGCTTATTGCCCTGCAACCATATCCTGAACCAGTATGTCTTTATTGAAGACGGACAGCAAACGATCAAAAAGCTGGAAGCGAAAAAACTGCGGTTACAGTCTTTGTCGGGTTACTCCAGGGAAAATGCGATCTCGCGGGATGCGGTGAACGATTTTTTGAACGAGGCGATAGGTGAGCAAAGATTGCCCGTCAAAGCGCATTTTAACGTGCTGTGCTGGTCGGATGATCCGGCACGGGTGCGTGATCTGAAGAACCTGGTCGGTTCGGCGATGGCGCAGCTGGATGCGACCTGTAAACAGGAAACGGCTGCGGCAGCACAGATATGGTTTGCAGGAATGCCGGGTAATGAAGCGGATTTTCCGATGAACGATACGTTCGATACGTTTATCGAGCAGTCGGCCTGTTTCTTTAACCTGGAAAGTAATTACCGGGACAGCATTTCGCCGTTTGGGATACGGCTGGGCGACCGTTTGACCGGCAAGCCGGTGCATGTGGATATTTCGGATGAGCCGATGCAATTAGGGTTTACCACGAATCGGAACAAGTTCATTTTGGGGCCGTCCGGCTCGGGCAAGTCCTTTTATACTAACCACCTGGTTCGCAGTTACTACGAGCAGGGCGCGCACGTGGTATTGGTGGATGTAGGCCATAGCTATAAAGGCCTTTGTGATTTGGTAGGCGGTTATTACTTCACTTATTCGGAAACCGCCCCGATCCGGTTCAATCCTTTTTACCTGACAGACGGGGATATATTGGATACGGAGAAAAAGGAAAGTATCAAAACGCTATTGCTGGCGCTCTGGAAGAAAGATGATGAGCCCTATAAGCGTTCCGAATACGTGGCGATCTCCAATGCGCTGACCGGTTACTTTGAACACCTGGGCCAGCACCCGGATATCTTCCCTTGCTTCAACACTTTTTATGAATACCTGATGGAGGTGTATTTGCAGGTGCTGGCGGATGGCAAGGTAAAAGAGCGGGATTTTGACGTGTCAAATTTCCTGTATGTCCTCAATCCTTATTACCGTGGCGGTGAATTTGATTATTTGCTGAACGCGACGGAAAACCTGGACCTGCTGCATGAACGCTTTATCGTGTTTGAGATCGACGCGGTGAAGGATCATCCTATCCTGTTCCCGGTGGTGACGCTCATCCTGATGGAAATGTTTATCAGCAAGATGCGAAAGCTGAAGGGGGTACGAAAGGTGATCCTTATCGAAGAATGCTGGAAGGCCATTGCAAAGGAAGGTATGGCCGAGTACTTGCGCTATTTGTTCAAGACCGTTCGTAAATTTTTTGGTGAGGCGATCGTCGTTACACAGGAGGTAGAGGATATCATTTCCTCACCGATCGTTAAGCAGGCCATCATCAATAACTCCGATTGTAAAATACTGCTCGACCAGTCGAAATACCAGAACAAGTTTGACGCGATACAAGAGTTGTTGGGATTGACCGATAAGGAAAAGGCGCAGATCCTTTCCATGAACCGTGCTAATGACCCGAAACGCAAATACAAGGAGGTGTTTATCTCGCTGGGCGGCCAATACTCCAAAGTTTACCGGACGGAGGTGAGTTTGATGGAATACCTGGCTTATACAACCGAGGAGAGCGAGAAGGTCAGGGTACAGCAATACGCAAAAAAATATGGCAGCATCGCCAAAGGTATCGCGATGCTGGCGCAGGAGTTAACTAACAAAAATTGATACTTATGAAAATTAAATTTGGATTTTTTATGCTTTTTGGCATGGTATTCATAATGGCCTGTCAAGACCGGAAAAGTGCCAAGGTGCAACAGTTCATTGATGGTATTTATGTAAACCATGCGCAGGGGGATTACGCTATTGCAGACGACACGATCACTTTTACGTATGAAGATGAAAGGCTGTATATCATTACCCGGAATACAGGTTACCAGGCCATACGAGACGGTAAGCTGATACCGCGAAAATTCAAACGGCAAAGGTACGAGGGGAGATATGATCCCCAGAACCGGGTGCTGAATGAAACGACAACCGGCAGGGTATTTCATTTTGACCCGGAGAAGGGCGTGATGCTGCTGAAGCAGGCGGTTTATCGAAAACTGAACTAATTAAATTATTTACTACACAAGATGAGCGTGCTGTGGGACAGCGCTAAAGGAGAGGGTATTGTGTCAAACCGAGCGAAGCGAGCTCTTGAATACGGCTAAAATCAAATTATTAATGAAAAACTTATTAAAAATCATGAAAAAGTATATGGTCATTCTGCCCATATCGTCGGTGACGGTTTTTGTGGCGCTGCCGGAGGGTGCGAACGCGCAGTTCATCGTGGGTTCGGTGCTGAATGAAACGGTGGGCCGCGTGATCAAGGCCATCGACCTGGAGGTGCAGCGGATGCAGAACCAGACGATCTGGTTGCAGAATGCGCAGAAAACGCTGGAGAACCAGCTATCGCAGACGAAGTTGGGCGAAATATCGGATTGGTCAAAGAAACAGCAGACGTTGTTCAGCAGCTATTACAACGAGTTATGGCAGATCAAAACGGCGATTGCCTATTATTCGCGGTTAGCTGACCTGACACAGAAGCAGGTACAATTGGTGAGCTCCTATAACCAGGCCTGGGATCTGTTGAAGAATGACCAGCATTTCTCGCCGGAGGAATTGAGCTATATGGAAAACGTTTATTCCGGGATTTTGCAGGAAAGCATCAAGGATCTCGACCAGATTTTGGCGGTCGTCCATGCGAACAAAACGCAGATGCCGGATGCGAAACGGCTGGAACTGGTGAACAAGGCGGCGGATTACATGGACAGTAATTACAATGACCTGCAACAGTTTACTAATCAGAACGAAATGCTCAGTATCCAGCGGGCGGAGGATGAAAATGAAGTATTAACCTTAAAACAGTATTATGGAATTGAGTGAGGTAAAAGTTAAAAGGCGAAAGGTAAAAGGTTTGCTTATCGCCTTTTTGGGTTCTTGTTTCTTAATTCTTGTTTCTGCGAATGGAAGTTCTGCGCAATCGTTCTCTTTTGCTGACTTGTTTGGGCAAGGGAGCAAGGAAATGAAGAATATGGTGGCGCAGATCGAGGCACTGAATGCTTTTCAAAGTTCGGTGATGAAGGGTTACCAGGAGATGAAAAGCGACTGGTCTGCTATTGAAAACTGGAAGGACGGCGAATACGCTTTTCACCTGGGCTATTATAATTCGCTGAGCCAGGTAAAGACGGTAGTGGCGCAGTCTGTCAGTCAGAGCGATATTCAGGCGCAGCAGCAAAGTATCATCGACCAGTTTAACGCGCTGAAAGGGTTGAATGGTTTGACAGCGGATGAGCAACCCTATATTTCGGCGGTACAGCAAACGGTGTTGGCGGAGTGCAGTAAGGCGATCAGCGATCTGCAAAATGTGGTGACGCCAGGTAAGCTGATCATGTCGGATGATGAGCGGATGAAACGTATTGCCAAAGATGCGGACGAAGTAAAGGATCAATATGCGTTCACCTCGCATTTCTGTACGCAGGTACGAATGCTGGCGGCGCAGCGAACGCTTGAAAATAACGAGGTACAAAACTTAAAACCACTGTATGGAACGGATTAAGGTGAAGGGCAAAAGCTTTAAGGTAAAAGCTTTTGTTTCCGGATTATTCTGCTTTGCCCTTTGTGTGTTAAGCTGTCAGCCTGTAAAAGCGCAATCGACCGCCCAGGATATCCAGCAGCTGGTGTATGATATCGAGAAACTGACGCAGTTCAAGGCTATCCTTGGGGATATGGAAACGGGCTACACGATCTTAACGCAGGGTTATAACGAGGTGAAGGATATTTCGGAAGGGAATTTTAACCTGCATTCGGCTTTTTTGAACAGTTTGATGCAGGTCAGCCCGACGGTCCGGCAATATGGGCGTATCGCGGATATCCTGTCGGAGCAGGCAGAGATCGTTTCGGAGGCAAAATCGGCTTATAGTTTGGCGAATAGCAGCGGCCACTTTAGCGCTACGGAACTGATCTATTTGAACGATGTGTTCAGCCATTTGCTTTCGCAGAGTGTGGACAACCTGACCAATTTGGCGAATGTGGTCACTGCGGGAACGTTACGAATGAGCGATGCCGACCGTTTGCAGGCGATTGACCATCTCTACGAAGATACGAATGGTAAGCTTTCTTTTTTGCGGCATTTTGATACGGAAGTGCAGTTGTTATCGATTCAGCGGCAAAAGGAGCAGAATGATGTGAACACTTTGAGTAAAATCTTTTAAGGCATGGGTATGAAAAAGAAATTATTTTTTGTTGGTTTTGGACTGTTACTGGTGAGTGCTACTGCCACGCAGGCGAACGCACAGGATATTACCAGCAGCCTGCAGGGGATGCAGCCGGTGCTGGAGAATGTGTATAGCCAGATGATGCCGATGTGTTCGAGCCTGATCGGTGCGGCGCAGGGGATCGCAGGGTTCGCGGCCTTATGGTATATCGCAGCGAGGGTTTGGAAACATATCGCCAGGGCGGAACCTATTGATTTTTATCCTTTGCTGCGGCCTTTCGCTTTGGGGATGTGTATCCTGTTGTTCCCGGAAGTGATTGGCCTGATGAACGGGGTGATGCAACCGATCGTGTCAACGACCCAGGGAATGGTGACGAACTCGAATAACGCCATTGCTTTGCTGTTGCAGCAAAAACAGAATGCGATCAAAAATTCGGCAGATTACCAGATGTATGTCGGCGATGACGGGAATGGCGACCGGGACAAGTGGTACAAGTACACGCACCCTGATGATCCGAATGACCAGAACGAGGGGACGTTTTCCAGTTTGGGTAACGATGTGAAATTCTGGATGGACAAACAGGCCTATAATTTTAAGAACGATATCAAGGAATGGATGTCGGAGATATTGCAGGTGTTGTACGCGGCGGCAATCTTGTGTATCAATACGATACGGACGTTCTACCTGATCGTGCTGGCGATATTGGGGCCATTGGTATTCGGTTTCGCGGTGTTTGACGGATTGCAGCATACGCTGGTGCAATGGATATCCCGGTATATAAATATCTTTTTATGGCTGCCCATCGCGAACATCTTCGGCTCGATCATCGGGCAGGTGCAGCAGCAGATGATCAAACTGGATATCAACCAGATCCAAAGCAGCGGCGATACTTTTTTTTCGTCCACGGATACCTGTTACCTGATCTTTTTATGCATTGGAATTGTCGGCTATTTCTCTGTGCCAAGCGTGGCCAATTATGTGATCCATGCGCACGGCGGCAATGGTTTGCTCAACAATGTGAACAGGGTAACGCAGAGTGTGACGAATACGACGATCAGTACCGCGACCCATATGGCGGGTGCGGCACCGGAACGTTTCGGGCAGGCGATCAGTGGGGGCAGCGGCAATAACAATGGTGATAATGCTTATCAAAAATCAAGACTGGAGGGTAAGTGATGTTTCAGCATTTTAAAAATATCGATACGGCTTTTAAACATGTGCGGCTGTTTAGTTTTTTACTTATCGCCGGAAGTGTGCTGATGGTATGCTTTTGCATTTATAAAAGCTATGAATTGGTGGACCGGGCGCAGAACCGGGTGCATATCCTGTACAACGGCAAGGTAATGGAGGCGTTCGCGTCGGATCGGAAAACTAACCTGCCGGTGGAGCTGCGCGATCATATCAAGACGTTCCATGAGGACTTTTTTACGCTGGTGCCGGATGATAAGCAGATCCAGGAGAACATTACGAAAGCGCTCTATTTGGCGGATGGCAGCGCGAAAACGGCTTATGATAATTTACAGGAAGCCGGGTATTTCAATAACCTGGTTTCGGCCAATATCAACCAGCAGGTGACGGTGGACAGTATCCGGCTGGAGTTGGGTAGCTACCCCTATGCTTTTACCTGTTTTGCCACGGAGAAACTGATCAGGACAACCAGTACGGTAACGCGCAAACTGGTGACGCAGGGAAAGGTGATCGACCTGAAAAGCGAAAGCGACCATAACCCGCATGGCTTTTTAATCCAGGGTTGGGAGATCCTGCAAAATAATGATGTCACCACAAAAAGCGAGCAGCCATGAGACTAAGGTTTTGGAATGAGTTAAGAAAAAGCGGTGCAGATCAGGGGGCCAGGCTTTTCGGTCAGTTTGGTGAGTTTATCGAACAGCTTCAGCGTAGAGCGGCGGATTACCTGGCGCGTAAAACGCAATACTGGAACAAGGGTTCCTGGATCATCGCGCTGGCGATTTTCTGCCTGTTGTTTGGCGGCTGTTGTTTCTGGCTGATCTTAAAGGCGGTGTTATGAATGCTGAGGTGAATCGTGCGGAGCAGTTGTGGTACAACTGGGAGGAAAGGCAACGGCAACTGCAAGGTATACCGGGACTGGCCGGTGAAGGGGCTATGGCCATCAAATGGCAGCAATATGATTTCCTGCGGCAGGGATTGTACCGGATAGGGGCTGATCCAACTGAAAAGGAGGTTTTGTTTATGAAAGTAATCGGGGCCTTTACGGAAAAGCTGCAAAGACAATTGTATCCTAACCCGCTGGCGCGTTTGCTGCACCGGTTAAAAGCGATTGTTTATGACAGGCCCATGCACCTGCGGAAGTTTTCGGCGCAGCGGGAAGCTAACCTGACGATGCTGAAAGGGCAGTTGAAGGCGTTGGGTTTTTTGGCGATCAATGGCCGGCTGGAAAATTACCTGGATTATGAAACCAGCAGGGTTGGTATTCCGCTGACGCAGCAGCTGAATGGAGAAACCCGGCTGGATATCTTGCTGAAACTGGAAAGCGACGGTTTAGGGGCTTACCGTTTTACGCAGTATGAAGCTACTTTGCTTAGGCATGGTGAACATGGGCGGTCGTGGCAATTTGATGCGAAAGACGGGATGACTGTACTGGAAGCGGCTAACTTGCTGGATGGCCGACCGGTCAGGAAAGGTGTGGAAATAGCCGACGGCCGCTCGCAAGCGAAGTGGCTGCAACTGGATTTTGCGGGTAAGGATGAACGACCGGTGTTGCAGGAGTTTCATCCGGGTTACGCTTATGAACTGAAAGATGAGTTGCTGAAGCTGGGTATGCAAACGGCGATTGCAGGTTTAAGTAAAAGCGATACCGTCAGAAGCTTGGAAGCCGGAAATGTGGCGATGATACGATTTGGAGACAAAGGAACTTTTTACCTGCATGCCAATCCGGCCGGGCAGGGCCTCAGCCTTTTTGACAGGGATAAAAAGCCGCTGGAATTGGCGCAACTGCTGAAAGCGGCCAGGCAATACAATTTCAGCCAGCCCCAAATAATGCAGGTGGTCAAAATGCACGACAGAGGAAAAGTGGCGGATCAGTCCCAGGGGATCGGTAGGTAAGCATTGGTAAAAATGATGTTCAATTTAAAAAAACAAGATATGACAACACAGGAAAAACGAAAACAGAAATTATGGTTGTTTTTGCCGCTGCTGATTTTGCCTTTTTTAGCGCTGGCTTTTTACGTACTGGGCGGCGGCAAGAGTGACGTAACAGGTGTGGGCGGCAATGCTGCCGGTTTAGGGATCAACACGGCTTTGCCGGGCGCAAAGCTGCAAAGGGACAGTAAAACGGATAAGCTCAGTTTGTATGACCGGGCACAAAGAGACAGCGCGGCAGACCGGTCACATTCTGCGGCCGGAGCTTTTGCCGCTTTAGGCTGGGATACGGCCGGTTTACGTAAGCCAACGGCTGGCGTCCCGGCTTTGAACAGCGCAGCGGTGAGCGAAGCGCAGATCAAAACGAAGCTGGCGGAAATTAACGCGCAGATCCATGCCCCGCAGCCGGCGACACAACCGGTTTTGAGCTCACAGCAGCAAGATGCGCAGGCGGCACAAATGGCGCGGCTGGAAGCGGTGATCAGACAAAAGGAGCAGGGCGGCGCGCCCAGCCCGGAAATGCAGCAGCTAAATACCATGCTGGATAAGATACAACAGATCCAAAATCCCGGTTTGGTACAGGAGAGGTTAAAAAAGGAGGCGGCTACGGATAAGGTGAAACCGGACAGCGCTTTTAAGGCGATACCGGCATTGATCGACGGTAACCAGAAAGTATTGAACGGCGGGGTGGTGCGGCTGAAGCTAAAGGACAGCATCACGATAAAGGGTATCCGTTACCCTGCCGGGCAGCTGCTTTCAGGTTCCTGTACGGTAACCAATCAGCGGCTGTTACTGGAGATCCATAATGTCCGGATGGGAACTTCGATCATCCCGGTGAACCTGACCGTGTTTTCGCTGGATGGTATGGCGGGCATCCCGGCGCCGGAGGCGGAATTGGGTGAGGCTGCCGGGGATGGCGCGAACGGGGCGTTAGAAAATATGCAGTTCCTGTCGGCGGACTATTCAGTAGGGACGCAGGCAGCGACGGCGGGGATTTCGGCGGCAAAAGGGCTGTTGGGCAGGAAAGTGCGCCGTATCCGGGTAAAGCTGCATGGAGGCCAAACGGTATTGTTGAGGGTCAACAGGTCTTAATCATGTACCTGGAAACTAAATATGCGCAGGTAATTGTCGGTATGCTGGAAGATGCGCAGGATATCGGTATGTGTCACGTAGTGCTGCAATTGCAGGGGAAGGAAAGGGGATTGGAGCCGAACGACATCCTTTTTTTTGATACGGCGGGTGCGGCGCTTGAATATTTAGACGATATCGACGACCGCAATCATTACCTGCCCGGAGATACTGAATTCCCGGTTTACTATATGCACGTGGACAGGCTGCTGGAAGGAATCAAAGAACAAAATCAATTAATCATAAACGAAGTTGGTATGAATTACAACAATCTGGAGAACTTAAAAGGAGAACTTACCAAGCTGGGCTTTGGTAAAAAAGTGATCGAAGAGATGCAAAAGCAGATGGAAAAGGGTGTACCCGAATTTACGGTGTATGACCGGGTAATGGGTACGGCCAAACAGGTCGACCTGACGCTGCATTTTAAGCAGTCCGGCCAGTCTGAAAATTATTATTTTAATAAGTTCAACGTGGCGCTGAATAACGGGAAACCGCTGGAAGAAGGGCAGAAGTATAGGGTAATCAGCCCTAATTTGCAGGAGCCGGGTAAAAACCTGGTGCGCTCGTTTGAAAATGTGACCGAAGCCATCGCTTATTTCAAGGAACAAAAAGGCGATAGTAAACTAGTAGTAGGTAAGGATGCAGCGCATTCGACAGAGTTGGCGCGTATGGAAAAAGGCAGCGTGAATTATGTGGAAAAGGATTTTGCCTATCCCTACAAACACCCGGCACGGACGCAGACGTTTTTTGTGGAGCGCGGAAAAGGGTTTTCGGCCGAGCAGGCGGTAAACCTCATCCAGGGGCGCGCGGTTTACCGTGATGATTTGGTAAGCACTGCGGGACAATACAAGGCCTGGGTGAAGCTGGATATGGACACGGCTAAAGACCGTTACCAGAATTATACCACGCTGCAATACCATGTACCTACCTACGGGTTTGAACTCGAAAAAGTGCTGGATAAGTACGGTATCAAGGAACTGGACAATGATAAAAAGCGCGGTACTTTGATCCATAGCCTGCAGAATGGTAACCGGCCATTGGTAACGGTGACCAAAGAGGGCCAGGAAACCAGGCTGGCGATGGAGGTGCAGCCACGCTACAGCCAGCTGAATTTCTTCCGTGAGCAGGACGGTAAGCCGGAAAAACGTGAGCAGTTCCTGAAAGAGCAGCAGCAGGGTAAGAAAATGGAAGTAGCCAAAGGTAAGGGCCAGGCCAAGCAACAGGCGCAGGGTATGGAGGTATAAGGTCTTTGACTATATTTGCCGCCTTATTTAAAAAACGAACCGATAGTATTCATTTAAAAATTAACAAGATGGACAAGATTCAGGAATTGAAAGCATTAGTGGAGACCGCCGAAAAGGAGGGGGCAGCTTTTTATGGCAAAGGCAATAAAGCTGCCGGTACGCGTTTGCGTAACGCTTTACAACAGATAAAGGTTGTTGCGACTGATTTGCGTAAGGATGTGACGGCAAAAAAGAATGCGACTAAATAAGTATTAAAATTATAATTAGATAGCCCGGTGCCAAATTCACCGGGCTTTTTTATTTCTGTTACTTACGCAACTCACTAAACCTTATTATCATGATCCCAAACTATGAAGAGAAAACTTATAAAATTACAACGCAATTAACTGTATAAGCAATCCGCTGACGACTACAATTCATATTTTAGAAGGAATTTGAGTCAGTCCAACAACAAATTGTCATCGTCGTCCGTTAAATTCATTTGAATATTTTCGCTACCGGCAATACCTTCAATCGAACCCTGGATATGCGCAGCATTAAGCAGTACCTTTTCAAGTTGCTTTTCCCGGGATTTCCAGAGTCTTTCCATCGTATCACGTTCGCGCTGAATAGAAAGGCGCATACTCATAAATCCTTCGCGGATAGCTTTCCATTGTTCGGCGAATTCTTTACTGGTTAGATAATCATATAATAAGTGCATTTTATCGCCCTTATTTTCCTGGTTTCGCATCATGTTTGCCAACTTAATGATACTGTCGCGTAATACATAGGCAACGGCTTTCACTTCTTCGAAGGAGCATATCCATACACCTTCCAGTTCGCCGAAACAATCCATGCCTTTAGGATAGCATTGGGTCACGATGACTGCAACATCAACGCCAATGCTGCGCATATCACGTTTCAGTTTTTCTATCCAGTCCATTGAAAAATCTTTCGTACGCTTACTCTCGTAAATAATCCGTCCGCATTCCTGGCCAAAAGAATTTCTTACGGTTTGAATACAATCTGCGCCACGTACACCTTTTCCGACTTCTTCAACTTTATCGAATGGGAAAAATCCCCTTAATAATTCTTCTAATATCAATTCCTGAACCTCACCTTGCAGTTGCATGGAGCCTTGTTCGGCTTTGCGCTTCATTTCGTCCACTAGTTTTTTCTGGTCTTCCAGTTGCTTTTCGAGTTCCCGCTGCCTGAGCTGATATTCCGTATCCTTTAAAGAAAACTTTTCAGCTTCCTGTTTCCTGATTTGTTCAGAAAGTTCGTTCCGTTGTTCTTGTAGTTTCCGTTGTAATTGTAGTTGTAATTCTTCTTCACGTTGTTTCAGCTGTTCTTCACGTTGTAGAAACTCCAGTTCTTTTTGCCGTGATATTTTTAACTTCTCATTGGCGTTATCAGCGTTTTTTTGTAGCAGCTGCAATTGGTTTTCAAAGTCGTTACCTATGGACTTGCGTAAATTTTCTTCTATCGCAGATTGTAGCTGATTTTTCTCTTGTTGCAGCCGTTGTTCAAAGGCGCGTACCTGTTGTTGTTCTTTTTCAGTAAACTCGTCAAGTTTCTTCTTATATTCCTGTTCTTTTTGCTGTGTGTATTGTTGCATCTGATTTCTCAGTTGCTTTTTGTATTCCTCGTTCATCACCTCCTCCATGGGAAATGAATGGCCGCAGCTCGGACATTTTACTTCAGTTGCCATTGTTTAAAATTCAGTTATAGTTTAAGCCACATTGGTTCCCATCATCATATTATAATGTTCTTTATGGTTCATGTGCTCGAATATTTTCTCGAAAACTTGAAAATAACGCGCTGAGATGTCATTTTGATGTTCTATAAAAAGGTCGTCGGGAATGCTGTGTGAACCGTCATTGATCCAACATAGCAATGAACGGCATATTTCCTGTTCTTCATTGTTGGTGAATTTTTGTATAAGATCATCATCACCGTATTTGCCTAATATCTTGAAATAATTTTCAATAATACGCCGCATTGTATTTTGTACAGTCAAACTGGAATTTTTCTCCTTGTTTTTAAGTTCGGACCATAACAATTCATATGAGTTTTGTATGGGGTTATCCATACCACAGGATTGTATACTGGTTATGTTTTTGTTTTTTCTTAACATCCAAAAAGCAGTATCCTTGCAAACTTTTGTACGTCCATCGATGAAAGAAACTTCTTTATGAAAATATACATTATGGGTGAGCAAGATCAATTGCTTAATATTCCCTTCTCCCTTTTTTATCTTTTTTATAATTTCCTTAACTAAGGAGCTGACCACAAATAAAATATTACTATCAAGGCTGGAAATAGGGTCGTCAATTACTAAAATTCGCTCCTCTGAGATATTGGTTTCGGTAATACTACCTTTTGTTAACTGCAGAAAATATAGGAACGTTATAAAGGTAATTTCACCTTCACTCATGGTTGCCTCTGCGACGGTGCCGTCTTCTCTTTGAATTTGATATTTATTGGGTTCGGATTTGGAAGTTACTATGGAGAAGTTTCGGAAACCATATGATGCCAGTGTATTGTTGATCTGATCTATGGAAGGCTGTATACTGGTTAGCGCTTTACTCAAGTCCTTTATTTCCTGATTAAGGGCATTGTGATCAGTAGATATTTTTTTAACAAGTGTTTCTACACCGTCAATTCCTTTTTGCCGGTTGTCCTGATCGTTGTTAAAGTTTTGGATGGTCAACTTATGATCATCCACTAAATACTTCCATACGTTTTTGATAAGGGCCTGTTTTTCTTTGGCAAAATTGTTTACTATATTATTATGCGTCAGGATGGCCGTATTGGCATCATTTATTAATGCAGAGAGATTGTCCAACTGTTCAGTTACCGAAACCAGGGTGATACTACGGCTTGGTTCTTTAATTTTATTATTCAGCAGTTCCTGATTGGAGATGATTTGGCTTACAAATGTTTTTAGATATGCTGAAAATGTTTCGGTATTTAATTTTGTCCCCGTATTTGATTTTTCCGTAGCTTCAATTTGGTGAAGGATGCCCGACAGATTACTCGCTAAGTTGTTGTATTCAGCGGACAATGATTTGATGAGGCCGGTATCGTTTACAAATGATTCATCAAAATAACTTTCCAGTTGATTTTTAAAATCAGCTGTTATTGTTTTACCCTGACAGAATGGACAGGTTTCATCTTTTTCCTGGATATATTTCTGACCCTCATTCACCCAGTCATTAATATTTAACCGCTGGATCATTTTGGCTATATCTACATCTCCTTTGCCAACTACTTTCTTTTGCCATATTCCATCGCTTTCGATTTCAACCAAACGTGCGAAATCAATGGTTGATATTGCTATCATCGAAATGGGGGGTATGCCAAATATGGTCTTTGCCTTTACAAC
This sequence comes from Bacteroidota bacterium, assembly GCA_013289045.1. GTDB lineage: Bacteria > Bacteroidota > Bacteroidia > Sphingobacteriales > Sphingobacteriaceae > Mucilaginibacter. The sequence continues at coordinate 16,680 of JABDAU010000007.1, forward strand.
CAAGCTATCATAGGTAGGTATGGCAACAGTGTTTGTTTTAAATTCAGAGATGATTTTTGCTTTGAAATTTTCTTTCGTCATGAAACCGCTGAAAGCTTCTTTAAATTCGGTTTCATGTTTTTTATAGATTTCGACCCAAACGGTTTCTTTAAATTCAGCTTCTTTTTCCAGTTTTTCCTGTTTCAATTTTTCAAGCGTTTCACTTTTCTTTGTCCAGTCATCTTTCAATACGCGACGATCTGCAATTTTTTGCTCAACCAATTCTGCCTGTTCTTTAGTGGCCTGTCCTAAAGTAAAAACGCCATCCATTCTGCCTTTGCCAAAATTACTGTCGCGGAAATCTTTATTATACACTAAAGTCTTTAGTGGAAGGTTACTATTCCACAAAAGCGTACAGGTATTAAAGGGTGCTTCTTTCGGAGAGGCCAGAAATTTGGTTAACGTTGTCTTCCCGCTGCCATTTACTCCATATAAGAAATTGATTTTCTTAAGGCCTTCAATCCGTACGCCCGTATTATCGTAGGTCGCTATATCTTTGATTTGTAAAGAGGTTATCATGAATTCTCGTATTAAATAGGCTAATAATGGATAGTGAGGTGACGGGTAAGGTTAAATTTCTCAAATGTATCAAATAAAGTGTAGCAGCGGATTGTATAGAGCTTCACATTCACACATTGCCTGTCATGCACCTGATGCGGGGCCTACAGCCAATTGGATTTTAAAAGGTCGAACGATTTGCTGTTTAATTTCATCTGGTAAAGGCAATTTTGAGATGAGTTCGTGTATAAACAGGATACCGGTGTAGGTTACGTCTTTAAACACGTCGGCATCCAGGGCGATTTTTTCACCATCGGCAAAAGTTCGTGCCGCAGGCGTGTTCTGCATATAGAGCTGATCTCCGGTCAGACCTTGTTTCTTAATTTGTTTCGTTAAGCGTATGAGTTCGCCGTCTTTGCTGACAATCATACGCATCTCAATATATCGGAGTGAAAATGCGCTAGCTGCAATACCATTTTTATGAACCAGGCAGTTCCTGGTCTGATTGACTGACAGGATTTCGTCCCGGAGCGGCAATATGCCGCCAGTCATTTCCTCGATTGCATCGATCAGTTGTGGGAAATTCATTTTTGGGCCTTTGGTGTGGATATTTCTCATCTCAGTTTCAAATTCTTCCGGAGTTTTGATGGGTTGAACTGCGGTACGCTCCGTAAGTGCATGCAACCTGAGCAGGCTATAGGCTTCAATCAGGGATTGGGTCAATCCGACGATAAAATCCTCGAAAGACTTTCTAAAGATCCAGTCGGAAATATCATTGGGGGTAACATGAATATTGCCCTGCTCGTTTTCGAAACCGATAGGCAAACCATCGGTTTCTAACGGAGGAAAGACATCCAATCCACTGTTCTTGCTTAGGTGATGAATAGTGGCCACCACATTGCTCACGCCTGAAATATGATGGATGAATTTGAGTATATTGGTCGTGTTGAACAGAATCTCTATTTTTCCGTCTTCTCTAACTTCGTACATAAGATTATTTTAATTTCTTGGTAAAAACTTTAGTAATATAAGCCTTAAATAAATAGGTTAAAGATACTACCCGGTAATTGTGAATGGTTTAACGAAAAATATATCGGTCATTGGGCTGACATCAATGGTCAATAGCCATTTTGTTTTGCAAGCTACCGATCTGCGCGAGAAAGCCGGCGAAAGCATCCATGGCCCCTTGTTTTGAGGTGGTAATGACTTCATAAACGCCGGTGTCTGAGGTGAGCATATATTCGGAATAGGCGCAGATGGGAATTTGGCGGTTATCATTGAAGCGACGATCGGGGCCGCCGTTTTTGTTGACATATTTCCAGGTATTACCGACGACAATCGCATCCCCGGCAAGGCCTTCCTCTTCGATAAAACGGGTGATTGAACTGGTAATCTTCAAATTTTTATAAAATACAGCAGCAAAGGTGCTTCCGCGTTTGACCAGCAGCCGCTCGGGTAAGAAATAAAACTCCAGGTTGTTCAGTTTCAGATAGGGGATAGATACGTTGGTGGTAAAATGGTTCAGTGGCGTTTGATTGGCGGAAATGCTTTGTACAGCTACTCGTTTGATCAGGTTGCCAGCGCCCCCATGTCGTTTCACGTCGTGTGTTTGTTGGGTATTCAAATACTGCCATATCCTTGCTGAACGGGAAAAGGCCGCGAAATGATCGGCGAATTGCCGGTAGACCTGTTTAAATTGCTCATTCATTTCGTAATGCAATTCCATAGCAAACCGCCGTTTGTCCTGCTGTTTTAGCCATTTGATCCAGAAGATAAATACGATGATCCCGGCAACCAGGATATAGCCGGCGTACGGATTGGTCAGGACGAGTTCACTATCAGTAACGGCATCGTGATGCACATGCTGTACTGCCGCATAGTGGCGATTGATATAGCCGACAGAATGATGAAAGGCTGCTTTTAGCCATTTACTGTCCGTTGAATCTGCCAGTAAAAATGTTTGATCAGATGCGGCTGATTTCAGTACCGGTGATTTCGGGCTGGGTGCCTTGCGGATATTGGCACCAATCGGCGAAGTAACCCTGACTAAGGTGCTATCGCTTGCCGGCTGCATAATGGTTGTTCGGTTGCTGAAGGCAGTGAATGCCAGGATCAATAAGAAAAGGATCAGCGGTAAAACGCCTAACGTGTTAACGCGGGGTGATTTTTGCGCCTTTTCGGTGAGTTCCCTGATAAAGTCCTTGGAATCGGTGTCGGTCAATTGATAGATATCCGCAGAGGCGATGTTGTGGCCTTCCTCAATACCGACTGGCAATGTTTGCGGGTTGAATTGCGGTACAACATGGGGCTCCGAAGGATGCCTGCCGTCTATTCTGCGCCGGTAACTGATGCCGTGCGAACTCAGGTTGACATAGGTGCCCCTGGGGCCTACATTGACCCTTGCACCTTTAACGCCAAAAGAATAACTGATGCCGCTTTTTGAAAAATTGACGCGGAAGGGGCCGGAGCCAAAAGATTTCCGATAAGACCAGGCCATAAGATTTAAGTTTAGCTATGGTGAATGAATTAGTTGATCGTAAATCGCTTCCAGGGTATTCTCCCTGGGTCGATATTGGCCAGAAAGTTAACAAGGTCCTTTCGTCCCTGATAAGTTGGCCGGCCATTGTGGTCCTGCGCCATTAATACGATCGGCAGGCCCGGAAAATAGGGCTGAAAAGCTTTTCTCATTTTGTCACATTCCAGGCTATTGGTCAATACATGTGGTTTTACGATCACTATAGCGAACGTCACGTTCTGCTCTTTGATAATTGCTCCGTCTACTTGCATATTATTTTTTAGATTTTAAACTTTAAACTTCCGGTGTTTGCATTGCCAGTAATTTCAATTTGCGCTTCTGTAGTTCCATATGATGCTGTATGGTTGCGTCGTAATCGGTTTCCCGGTGCGTGATTTTGTTGACCATGATAAATATCTCGATTCCTAACAAAAGCAAGGCCCACAAGGCCCAAACAAACAAGGCAGGTCCCGAATCCCGCAGGATGTGATACATCAGCTGTAATTCGGAAAGAAATCCGCTGTTCGCCTTCGCCTCTTGTTCGACTTCATCCCGTAATTTCACGATACGGTTTTCCTGCGCAATTTTGATATCCCGCAATTCTTTGATTTGCTGATCCAGTGGCGCCAGCATGGACATCTTGGGATTTTGGATCGCATTAACCGTGTAAGCGGTCTTTCGTACCAGGTTTGTTTTGGTAATAGCAGTTTTGTTAGAATCAATCGTGGTGGTAGCGACCGGTACGGCATCATTCTGGCTGGTGACCACCTGGATGGTTGGGTTTTTATTGATTTCGTCAACTAATGCTTTACGCTCTGTTTCTTTTTTACTGATCGCGGTTTCGGTTTCGGTTGCTTGCGCTTTTAATTCGGCCTCTTTGGCCGGTAACAGCGAGTCGACCTGCGCATTCAGCTCGAATAACTGTTTATGCTTAATATCCTCCCTGAAAATGATCTGGTCAATGACGATGGAACCAATAATGGCCATGATCACAGCTATAAACCCGCGTACCCAATATTTCGCGGTGCCGTGGGTGTCGGAGAGGATGATCTGTCTTTCGACTTGCAAAATGATCACAACGAACAATGCGGCCCCCAGGCAGCTGTAATACCATTCTGCTGCGAGATACCTGCTGACAAAGGAATAACCAATAAAGGCCCATAAGATACAAATGATCAGCAGCGCCGAAGTATATCGCTTGACTGCCCGCTGGGCGATTTCGCTGCAACCTTTTAGTACCTCGTATTTGTAGCCTGTGAGGAAGCAGCCAAATTTGATCCACCGGTTTTCCATGGTTAAAATTTCTTTGATAAGATATGATGATGGGAAATGGCCGCAAGGCCGTTTTTAAAACCGCGGGTATAACTGATCAGAATGCCATTGCAATCGCCTGCGTTACGTTCCGTGTCGGTTTCGATCTCCTTTACTTTCGCGATGTGCCCCAAGGCGATCTTTTTTTTCATTTCCAGTTCTTCTACCATATCGACCATGCCAGCGCGTCCGCGGGTGAGGATATGGTACTCTGTTTCCTGGACAAAGTCTTCGTAAAAAGTTTTTACCCTGTTTAGCGTTCGGATCAATTCGTTTTTGAGCGCTTCCAGGTTTTGGTTCAGGTGGCTGGCATCAGGGTTGACCAGGGCATCATCATACCCTTTCGTTTCATGGCTCCGATCCATAAAAGCATAGAGCACACCAATATTGTGTTCCAAAGGGGGCGGTACCGGTGCGCGCTCCGTAAAATGCCCGGGTTGTTGCGCAGGTGATGGCCCTGGTTCAATAAAAACCCTTTCTTCGACGTCGGGCAGCGCTTGGCTGGTGTTGAATTGCTGTCCGTTAAGCGGCGGTGTTTGTGCGCCGTTCCTGTCATTACGCTTTGAAAAATCAAACATTTCGTTATATGATTATAATGGGTACTTTAAACTTGCTGTGTCCCCGTTGATGACAGCTTTTACAAACTGTGATCAACAGATGGTTATCATAATCCCAGGGTACTTTGAATGCCTTTTCGCTTTTTACGTATTGGTATTGCCGGTGATGTACCTGTAGTTCGTCCGGACTTTGACAAATCACACAGCGTTCCTTGTCCCGTGCCATAATTTCGTTACGCTTGGACTTCCAGCGCGCATCGAACAATAAATTGCCATAAGAGCCATGCATGGGTACCTCTGCCGGGTGATCACCTGTGCCGGGTTGCGCCGTTTCTTCATCGCGCCTGTAACGGCCGACGAGCTTTTTATCCTGGTCACGGCTGATGTCGTAACGGTTCATTTGCATAGGGTACTCATATTACATCAATTCATTGTTTTGATAGGCATGGCCATGATACTATGTGTTATTAAGTGATAAGGTTCAGGCCTGATTAGTCAGTAACCGTTCAGCCATTTCATGAGCATTCAAGATATGGCCGTTCCTCAATACCATGCGCTTTTTGCCATCCCGCGGGTCGTTAAATATATGGTGCTTACTGTTGCAGGTGCTCATCCGGTAATACAGTGCAGCCAGGCCTTTATAAAATCCTTGTGTTTTGGCGGTCTGGAAAACAAATTCGGAGCAACTCACACGAAACAGGCAATTTCGTCTTTTGCCTGCCGGTATGAGCAGCCGGTAAATCTTTATGGCCAGTATCAGTATCCACCTCATATTCAATGCCGGCTAAAGACAATCATTTGATAGGATGCCATATAGCCGGGTTTGGCACCGATCCCAAAACAACCGGCGTCAGGCTGCACATAAGTGGAAACGCTTTCGAGCCGGATATAAGTCCAGCCTTCGTCTGTGTAATTGCTGATCAGTGTCTCTAATTGATTGGCAACGACGGATGTGGTTTCTTTTTTTTGATCTAAAGTCGCGGTAAAGGGTACTACTTTGTATTCCATAACTGATTTAATACGGTTGTGTATGCAATATTTTTTTACATGGCTAACGCTTATAACCATTCATAATTGATCAGATGAGCAAGGTTGTCCCTTACCGTTCCATCAGGATTTGATCTTAAATAACTGCCAGCGATCACTTCCACTTTTTCGCCATCCCGCCAAAAAGCAGCTTTATAATCCCACAGCCAGGTGATCGCGCTATTGCCCGGTTGGCTTAATAGCCTTACCGCTTCTGCTTTTGTGGTCTTTACACCTCTTGTTACGCCGCCGTCCGGGTTAACGGTATGAAATGCATAGTGGGTGATCCCGCTGGAAGTCTTCCAGATACCTGAGATTTTATATTTTGCCATTGTTCTTCTTATTTAATGATAAGCCGAAATTAGCAGAAGGCGGACGTCGGTTTTTACGGGAAACCGTAAAGTGGCGATGAAAAATATTGCGGTACTAAATTGTCTAATTGAGGATGTGATAGACATACTTTTTGAGTATGTAATCGGTCATGGGTAATAATCGTTTGCTGGTATCTAAGGGGTCGGGGCCGTTCCCTGTAAAGAAGAAGATGTTTCCTTTGTCTTTCGCATAATAAACTTTCCGCACGGAATATAAGGTCATGGTATCCGGCTTAGTAATCCGTTTAAAATCATTAACCAGTTGCCAGTTGATTTTTTCTGCGGAATTTGACTGATCATTTGATTCGACAGGTTTAAAATGGTCATCGTCCCAAATCATATAGCGTTCATGGCCGGTATAATGCTTGCGCCAGGGTTGGAATAAGAGAACGCCCACAATGGCCACAATTAAAATCGTAGCAGCAAATAGCATCGGCTTTTTGCTGCTTTTTTTTGTTTGGGGCGGTTCGTGCTGCGCAGCCGGATGGATTGGTGCAGCTATTTGGGGTGGTACAACAGGTTCAATGACGGGTGCATAAGTATTGGCCGGTATTCCGGCATTCGGAGGCACTGTTAAATTGGGGTGAAATGGACGCGGTTTATAATCGATCAGTAAAGCCAGCAGGTCAATGTTTCGCGGGTTAGTATCTATGGAACGGTCGCCGAGAAAATTGACCAATGGCCTGAACGGATCGGCTTTCATGATCGAAAAAGCCTTGTGATAAGCATTCACGTCCGGTTTCTGACCTACAAAAGAACGTAGTATCTGCTCGTCGTTAGCACTCAATCCCTGTTCGCAGATTTTTAAAATCTCCGCTTTAATGTTGGCCGGCGTCGGTAAGAGCAATTCAGAAGGCAAGGATTGCGCCGCCAACCGCTCATCATAAGCGGCCATTACCGATTCTTTATACGCAGACCAAAGCATTTTCAGAATTTTTTAAGGCTAAAGCTAAAACTTTTTTTGGAATTCCATCCGCATTTCCGGAATCGTAGCGGAAATACTGGAAATACCGGAATAGGTTGGTAGTAAGCTGATTATGAGCCCTCATATTTGTCCCGGAATCGATTCGAACGGTTTCACGGGCAAAGAAAGCGGAGGCTTGTACTTGGCTTGGGAAGCGGATACCTGCTTCCGCGATCAATGCCCACACTTCCCAAAAAATGCAAGAGGCGCCTCTTGCGGCAGTCTACAGTTCCGCTCCGGGACAAGGTCCCGGCGGGCTGTAGGATTTTTCAAACACTTAAAATTTTTTGACAATGCTAAAAATCTTTTTAGCGCTATGGCTGGCTTGTGCCGGTCCCGCGCATCATAATTCTGGTAATAATAACGATCACCACACCATCGTGCATGCTGACAGTGACCCAACAGGCGATAACGGCAATCCACCTCCGCCGCCACCTCCGCCACCACACCAGTAGTGTAAGAAAATAAGGCAAGCGTGAGCTTGCCTTATTTTCTTGTAATAAATTGTATTTTAGTAGCCATAACCTTGAAAAAATTATCACTGATATGGCTGTTTTTGTTGCTGTTGTTGGCTGCCTGCCATGATAAGGCTGCCAAACAGCCGGTCGACCAGTGGGCGGATTACCGTAAGGCCTACAGCCTTCTTTCAAAAAACGATGACTCTGCGTTCTATTATTTTAACCGTGCCGCTACCAACACCAATGACAAGCAGCAAATCGCCTCAGCTTATCAGAGCATGGCCTTTATTCAGACCAATGCGGGGGATAATTACGGCGCACAGGAAAGCCTGACGTTGTCACTGAAGGCTTTGGATGAACATAAGGCTGGCGACAGGGATTACCTGGCCCGAGATTATAACGGTTTAGGCATGAGCTATTCCAGTTTGGATGAATATGAACAGGCGCTTATCTATTACCGGCTTGCATTTCACTTTGCTAACGATTCGACGTTAAAAGCTAACGTCTTGAATAATGAGGGGAATGCTTATAAAGATCTGAAAAACTATCCAGCTGCACTGACGAGTTTTGCGGCGGCTATCCGATTGACAAATGACCATAGTGTTACTTATGCGCGTGTGCTGACCAACCAGGCGATTGCCAGATGGTTGGCGGATCAACATTATAATGCCGCGCCGGACTTGTTACGCTCACTAGCTATCCGGCTTGAGAAAAAGGATGTTGCCGGTGAAAATTCCAGCTATGCCCATTTGGCACAGTATTATATGACCAGCCAGCCGGATTCCGCAATCCGCTATGCGCAAAAAATGCTGTCGGTAGTTGGCAAATTGCGTAATGGCGATGATCAATTGGACGCTTTGGGGAAATTAATCCTGCTTACACCCACGGGAGAAGCCAAGTCATATTTTAAACGGTATCAACAGGTGGAGGACAGCATCGAGACCAAACGTAATGCGGCTAAAAATCAATTTGCGGTCATCAGGTATAATGTCGCAAAAGAAAAAGCGGAAAACTTGCTGCTACAGCGGAAAAGCACTGAAAGACGCTATCAACTACTCGTGGTTCTTTCGCTCGCGGCGCTGGTAGTAGCGGTCACAATTTGGTGGTACCGCAGGCGCAGGCAGCGTCTCCAACAGGAAGCTGAAAAGGAAATCCGTGAGAGCCGTCTACAATTGTCACAAAAAGTACACGACCAGGTGGCTAACGGTATTTATAGTATCATGAGTGAGGTAGAACATAGTCAGGAACTTGATAAAACAACCTTGATCGATAAGTTAGACAGCGTTTATGAGGTATCCAGGAATATTGCGCACGATGAGCCGGGAGCGGACGATGACTTTACCAAGCGGATCAACTCGCTGCTGAATGCTTTTAAAAGACCTGCGATCCGGCTGGCGGTTAGCGGAAACGAGCCGGAACTCTGGCAACTGGTCAGCAAAGATGTAAAACAGCAGTTGGAGCTTGTCCTGCAGGAATTGATGGTCAATATGAGTAAGCACAGCCAGGCGACGTTAGCGCATATCAGTTTTGTGATGGAACAGGATTATCTGAAAATTGAATGCCGGGACAATGGGGTGGGCATGACCAATCCTGATAAATCCGGTAAGGGGTTAAAGAATACGGTTTCCCGTATTAAACGGCTGAATGGCAGCGTTACATTTGAGACACAAGCTGCAACAGGTTTTGGCATTTTTATTCACTTGCCGCTTGCTTTGTCATGAAATTTGAAAACATACTCGTCACTGAAGACCAGGGCGTGGCGAACCGTTCGCTGCGTATTACGCTGGAAGAATTAGAACTTCCGCGACCTCACCACGCTTATTATTGTGATCATGCCTTAACGATGATCACGACCGCGTTGCGGGATGGTCGTCCTTATGATTTACTGGTCACCGATCTTTATTTTCAGGTGGATGGTACGACCAAACAATTACCGGATGGCGTGGGGCTGATCAAATCGGCCAGGCAGCTGCAACCTGATTTGAAAGTATTGGTCTTTTCGTCAGAAAGCCGTCAGGCTGTTATCCGGCGCCTATATGATGAATTTAACATTGATGGTTTTATTGTCAAGGGCAGGGGTGATGCACAGGATTTAAAAAATGCTATTGAACAAATCGCCAAAAATAAGCGGTATTATCCCCGTGATTATCGTTCAACCGCTACACAGAATAATCTGCACACCTTTACTGCTTATGATAAAACGATCATCGGTTTGCTGGCGGAAGGATATGCGCAAAAGGATATCCCGGCCTGGCTGGACAGTCATGATGTATCACCCTCCGGTCTGAGCAGTGTAGAAAAACGCCTGAGCCTGATCAGGAACGCGATGAACTTTACAAAAAACGAACAGTTGGTTGCTTTTTGTAAGGAAATGGGAATCATTTAGCTATAGTAGTAAGGAGAATTTCGCCATTTACGGGAACCCGTAAGATAACGCATTTTAGACTTACTATTTTGCAAGCATATATTGTTTGTTATGGTAAGATATGCAAATTTAAATGGTGATTCGGGTGTGTCCAGTTATCAGATAGGTACTGATTATATTTGGGTTGGGTTTATAAAGACCACTGATGTTTATGAATATACCTATGAAAGCGCGGGTGAAGCAAACGTGGAAATGATGAAGATACTGGCTATAAATGGCCGTGGTCTGTGCAGTTTTATTCAACGTAATGTCAGGAAAAGCTATTCCCGAATATTATAATAATCTGCTTAGCGTAGTAAATAATCAACTTAAACTTAATGACAATGAAAACATTAATACTGTTTGCATTACTGACGATCGACACCACACGAAATTCGTCGACTGTGGTTTTTGTTTGCAATAGTTCTAAGGCCAAGAAATATCATTTACACACCGATTGCAGGGGTTTGAGCAATTGCCAGCACAAGATCATTAAGTTGAGCCTTGCAGACGCGCAGAAACGTGGCCTGACGCTTTGCAGTTGGGAGAAGTAAATAGTAGCTCATTTGAATGCCAGACGATCTGGCATTATTAAAAACAGCTTTTATACACGCAGTTATACATTTTTTGAATTTTGAAGATTAGCAACTGATTGCTCCATGTATTTAGATACCTCGAAATGAAATTTTTTTATTGCGGATGGGACAATATCCAGAAGTAGATATGAAAAATAGAGAAGTAGTGCCAGTAGTAATAATATAAAAACAGATAAGGAAAATAATAGCCACCCAAAATAGGGTACAATAAAAAAATAAACTGTTATGCAAATGATGGATTTAATAACCAGATAAAAGTTTTTCTCGCAAACATTCCGCTGTTTTTTTATCGTACCCTCCAGTTCAATCAACTGTTCCGGCGGAATATTGTTAACGATTTCATTATATAGTGCAAAAAAGTTTGTTTCATCAAATTCAATAGGACTTGAATACAGAGGGTTAGTATTAATTTTATGAATTAATGTTTGAGAATCAGCCTGCTTAAACTCTAACTTGTAGATCCATTTTAAGAGCTTATTGGATTTGCGCATGGTCATGAGGACAAACAGACAGTATGTTATACTTAACAAAGTATAATGAACTATCAAAAAAAGACAAAGCGGAACAAAAAAATATCCCTTAACCAAAAAATCAAGCATGCCTTTATAGTCGGTGATACTGATCCACTGATATTTGAAATAGAACTTTTCAAATAAAAATGAAGTGATGCTAACCGAAAATAATAAGTTTAATATGCGACGTGCCAATGGGTAAACGGGTTTACCGTCAAGGTATTCATTGATGATATTGAATGGTAGGTTCATGCTTTATACGTTAGTTGCTTAATAATTGTAGGTTAGTTGGTTTAGTATCGGACAAATGTAATACTAAAATTATTGGTATTTCTAATTTGTTGGTATCTTAGCTTAGTCCAAATTTTCAACACTATGGGGATATATATTTCGGCCGCGATCAATGTCTTATTTATTATCGCTTTTATAATAGACCGTCTGTTTAGAATTCATTCACTGAAAGAATATAAGGATGCCAAAGAAGCGCAGATTGTAACTCTTAAGCAACAACTAGAAATCGCAAAAGAGAACAATGATTTGCAGATTTCAGAGATGCATAAAAAGCGGTATGAGAATGTAAAGATGATTTTAGACGAGCGTGAAGTAGAGATTATGGAAATGAAAGACACGCTTTTATCACTTCAACAGGATTTACAAAATGTAAGCAAAGATGCAGAGATGAAAAGTAAGCTCAATCAAAAATTATTAGAGGCATTGAACAAAACAGAGTTAAGTAAGCATCAATTGGAGGTGCAGCAAAAAGAGTTGGAAAATCGTTTAAAGGTTATCTATAATTTACCAGGACTGCCTCCGCCGGCCTATTTAGGGTAACGGACCCAGCCGTTTGCGCGGGGATCTTTACAATTGTTACTTTCGCTGAATCCGGGTTTGACGGTTTCTTTACCCCATAACTTGTTCCCGGCCCTTTTAGGATGTTGCTGGAAATATTTATTCCGTTGGCTGAAATGCTGGTCGATGGCGGTTTTGCAATCCTCGACGGAGGCGTAGTCGCTGTTGTGGATGACAGCCTTGCACAGGCCGCTGAAGACGGATTCGATAACATTGAGGAATTGGGCCGAGCTGGGCAGTAACGCCATTTCCAGCGCCGGGTTTTTACCTAAAGCGGCCTGCCTATTGACCTGTTCGACATGGTCTTTAATCATGGTGGAGCAATGCCAGCTGACTGCATCGCCGGACAGGTAAAGTTTTCTGTTGTCGTGGTATTGTTCCAGTAACAGGTCGATGAGTTTGATAATTTCAACGGAGTTCTTTGCTTTGGAGTAGAAATGGGTGACCTGGTTGGTCGATAGCTCTACCGTAGCGGTGCAGATGAGATAGCCTTTACTTTTGGCGCGCTGCGGTACGATCTTTACTTCGCCCTCGGGCAGGAACTGCCAGCCCTGTTTCATTCGGATGGCGAATGGCCCCATTTCATCAAAGGAAAAGAACTTTTCATTAGGCTGGAGGCCAGCGAGGATGTTTTGGATATGGGCCAGTTTTTCGCGGAATTTTGGGTCGGGGCTGGTAAGCGACAGCCGCGCTTTTTTAAACTTATAGCCTGCTTCCTTGAGGTATAGCGCTATGGTGGCCATGGATATAGGCTGCTGGTATTGGTTAGTGTAGGCAGTTGCGAGGTCTTCCAGCCGCCAGGTCGGGCGGTTAAAGCCATGTAATTTGGGTGACTCGTGGATAAGTTTAAATACGCCTTCCTTTTTTGCTTTGACCTGGTCTTTGACGGCTTCGGGTATTTTGGGTGGTACGGTCAGGCCGGCAATACCATAGGTGTTGAAGGCGGTAATCCAGCCCTTGATGGTGTAGTGGTTGGCGTCGGTTTTTTGTTCAAGTTGCGCCAGGTACATGCCGGCCTCGGCACCCAGTATCACGACCGCTTTTTTCCATTTGTCATGATCGTTACGCTGGCGCCATTGTTTGAGGATGATACGGTCGGCTTCGCTGATAGGTGCCAGTTCGATTTTATCAAATACCTGGATATTGTGCTCCTTGCGCCAGTTCCGGTAAATTTTACGGAAGCCTTCCCATTGGTAGCCGTTTGGATAAAGCTGACGGTAGGCTTCATAGACGGGCTGCTGCATGGAAGATTTTGCTGTCTTTAATATTTTAGGTAGAGAGGCGATCAGTTCTTTATATTCCGATTTGTCCCGCGAATACTTTTTCCGTAGGGTGGGTGGATTGAAAATGCGGAAGTCTTTGCATTTCTTTAAACGGCCTGGGTGCCGTTTTTCATAAGCAGTAAAGAGTTCGCTGTAACGAGCGACGGTGGTGGCGGCGATCCCGCTCTGCCGGCTGAACACATTCAAACCACATGGTTTGGTCAGAAACCAGTCACGGATCTGTGCGATTGCTTTATTACGCAAAAACTTGCCCATCAATGCCCCCTTATATAAAGTTAGCGCTGATGGGCTGGTATATGCAAATTTAATTGATCGGTTTGAGCAGCCTATCCCAGCGGATCTTGTGGAAAAGGTCTTTGGTGGAATCGGTGCTGAAAAAGGTGATCATGGCCTTGCCGATGATATGATCTTCAGGTACGTAACCCCAAAAACGGGAATCGAGCGAGTTATGGCGGTTGTCGCCCATCATCCAGTAGTAGTTCATTTTGAAGGTATAACTGTCGGCTTTTTTACCGTTGATGAGGATGGTGTTCCCCTGAGTCTCTACTTTATTGTTTTCGTATTTCTCAATGGCCTGGCGGTAAAGGATTAGGGCGGAGTCATTAAGCTTTATAGTCATGCCCTTTTTGGGGATTTGCAAAGGGCCGAAGTTATCTTGGTTCCATTTAAAACGCGGGTTAAAGGGAAAAACATCGGCTTCATACTGCCCAGCTGAGGCAACATAGGGGGTAATACTTTTGATATTGCTGTAACTTTTTAACGTAGCGACGTTATCTACCGGGATGATCATTTCGTAAGTATTGGGTGCCGGGGAATTGATGGTTTCGATATTGAGATCGGTAAAGATCTGCGGATTGAGTTCCTGACCAGCGGTGACGACTAGGTAGGAAGTTTGCTGTTTGGGTGCGTTTGGGTTGGCTTTGCCATTGATATACACCTGCCCGCCCACGATGGTCACGACATCACCAGGCGTGGCCTGGCAGCGTTTGATCAGTGTGGTGCGCTGGTCTACCGGTATATTTTGATCGACCTCGCTGGGTTTATTGAAGACCACGATATCGCCTTTTTTGATCTCGCCGAAGCCTGGTAGACGGAAGTAAGGCAATTGCCAAAAACTTAGATACGTTTTTACGCCATGTATTTCCGGTTCGGTAAACGGTATAGATAATGGCGTAATGGGCATGCGTGCGCCATAACTAAACTTGCTTACAAAAAGATAATCGCCTGTCATTTCGGTGCCTTCCATTGAACCTGAAGGAATAGCATATGCGGAGAACAATAAACCGCGAATGATAGTGGCTGCCACGACTGCAAATATCAAGGCATCCACCCATTCACGGGCTTTTGATTTTTTTGGTTTTTCGGCCTTTGCTTTCTTTTTAAAAATCCGGATGTTTTTCATGAAAACAGGTTTTACCTGTTTAGAGTTTATCGAGGCAAGTTTGTTACAGGACTTTTTTGGTATTTTTATTATGGCTTAAAAAGTTTATATTAGCATTAAATCTAATCTTATCTTAACATGGCTGATTTAAACCGCAACCAGGTAAAAGCAATTGTTGTAAAAAGTTTATCATCAATTGCTGATCTTCCCACTCACGTAGAAGCAGCAACATTGAAAATGTTGAACGATACGGAGAAAAAAACATTTTTAAATACGCTAAAAGCAAATCTTAATGCCTCTCCTTATTACCTGGACGATGGTTCGACAAGCCATACAATGTATTATGATGTGGACCTTACTATGAGTTCAATTGCTCAATTAAAAAAATAAAGCGGACTTATTTGTTTTTTTAGAAATATTACCCGTAAATTTATGACAGTCAATGATTTGTAATATTGACTGGTTGCCTATATCTTATTATGATGTCTTTTTTAGTAAAATTCCCCCTTATTTTACTTACTTCTCTGATATTCCTCGGAAAAGGAGCATTCGCGCAATACCATGTCATACAGGTTATCGGGCATATCCAGGATAAAAAGAAAAACCCTATAAAGGTCGGTTCCACTTTCAATTCAAGTTCAAAGCTCGTTTTTACTTCGCCCAACGACACCTTGCGGGCATTAGATGAGAACGGTGAGGTAAGGATACTGACGTCTCCGGTTCCGAAGAATGAGGGGGTGGAACAGAGATTTAAAAAATTTAAAGGAAGTATCAAGGATTTTATCAATAAGAGAATAACCGCGCTGCAATCGGGCGAATCCCCCTTCGCCGATCATTTTACAGAATCGCTGATCACGCTCCATTCCTTTCCAACGCTACCTGTCATCGACACGCTGCCAAACAATAACAAGCAGATCATTGCGGACAGTAACAGGTATGGGATTGATACCCTGCTTTATCCAGTAGCAAAGGGGAAATTTATTTTACAGGGGATCGTTGATGGCAAGATCCAGCAATCGCAAATGCTACGGGCCACCGGCAACATTCTTCATATCAATTATAATGATTTCCTTTCTCTACGACACGGCGCGACCTCACAGACCTATGAAGTGATCTATCAGCCCCAAAAGGGGAGTCCGGTTAAAATTTTGCCGGATGTACATCCGAATTTTGATGTAGCCGGTGAAACGCCCGCAATGATCTATGAGTTCGTTAAGGACAGAGCCAATAAGACCAGTAAAGAAAGCCTTTACAAAGAGGTTTATAATACCGTCAGCATCGCTTTCGGGAAACCATTCGATCTCGATTTTCAGCGTGAGTTTGACCTGCAATACAGCCAGGTCAAACAGGCCAAGCCACCCGTCCAGATAACAAGCGTTTATTCAAAAATTCAAATAGGGACCGCTACTGTCTCACAGGCGGCCAAACTGGCTCAACTCGGCAATTTTAAAGATATTCAGCAATCAGGGATCATCGGAGTTCGGAAATTTGCCCCGGAACCCGGCTTTCAGGGGCAAACCAACACCTGTACGGCCTGGGCATGTGCTTATGCCGCTTTTTGTATCAATTACAACGACCACGGTTCAACCACATTCCCTGCTATTCTGGAGGATAACTACTTTTATAACCTGCATTCTTTCTCTCCTGAATTTGTTTTCAAAGGGGTAGATTCTGTTGACGATATTTGTTCAATCAATACGCCCGGCATCAATATCGGTTCGGCTTTGGATTTTATGAGCAGATCCGGTGTGATCAAGAAAACCAATACGGATTTTGTTTGCCCGAACAAATACTCGGATGATCAGAAACGAATTGCGCTGGGCTTCCGGGTATATAAAGCGCGGCAGCTTTTTGGCTATAGCCGGGACCCGCTGACCGATATTGATATCCTACTAATCAAGCAGGCGATCATGGCAAACAAACCGGTGATCATCTCCATGTTCCTGCCCCAGGCTGTCATTGGAAGTACTAGCTTCGACAGTCTGAAACTAGCGCATTCAACGGCAACCTGGTTGCCTAACAGTTATGAACGGGATATCAACCGGCATGACGTTACGCATAACCTGAGCCATGCCATGTGCATCACGGGCTTTGATAATGATCCCCAAAGACAATGTTTCGAAGTGCTGAACAGCTATGGAAAGGATTGGGGCTGTGGCGGCTATTTTTATATCCGTTATGAGGATTTTAAAATATTCGGAATTGAGGCTTATGTGATCGATAACCAGAATGATGCTGCGTTTATTAGTTATAATAGCTTCAGTGGATCAGCATACGCACCTTAGGTACCAGCAGCTCAAAATCAACCTCCAACCATATGACACATTTTTACAAGAGCCTATTTTTTCTTTTTCTGCTCAGTTGTTGCCTGCTCCCTGAAGCGAAGGCGCAGCAAAAATTTCTGATCCGGTTCAACGAAAAGGGTCAGATCATCGACTCATTGCCTTCGCTGGTCACTACGAAAGACCAGGTTCGCTTTGAGGTAGTGTCCAGTAAGGAATCAACGGATAAGAGTATCCTCGATGCTTACCTGAATTACATTCAGTACCTGAAAAATGTGGACGCACGAGATAAGAAAGATAAAAATGCCTATAAATTATTAGAGGATGCCGGCCTTAAATCAGAAGGAATACAATTAACATTGTTGGTCACACTCCGGGCGGAAATAGCACAGGTATTACTCGACTTTTTAAACGATCCGGTGAATGCCAAGGTGATCCAGTCGGAACGTTCGGTCAGTGATGACCGGGCGCTATTAAATAAGTTTGTAGGTGATTCTACGCTTCCGGACAAAGACAAACGAACGCATTTTTATATTCCCCCTGTTTCCGGTTTTGTCGGCAATGCCTATATGGTTCGCTACGGGTTTAAAAAAGGTTACAATCCTAATGAGAACTGGTATCCCTGTCCTGACAGTATCAATTTAATACCATACAAGGGGCAATGCTGTTTATTTAAATCGTTGGCAACCCCGGATGATTATGAGAATTTCCAGACTTACAAGTTTAAAACGGCATTTACCAATGCGTTCAAGTTGCGGCTGCCTAATAAAAACCTGTTGGCATATAACCTGCAGGTGGATGCTTTACAAAAGGCTAAGGCTTTCCTTACGGGGATAGACTATGAAACTTTTACCAAGCTGATCACGGATGGGTTTGCGACATTATCTTCACACGATACCGACTATAATAATTTGAAAGGATGGCTGCTGGCCAAATATACCGGCAGCATGGATTTGGCCTCTTTCGATAAAACGGTCAAAATCATCAAGCCCGAAAAGATCAAAGCAGTTACTGATGCGATCACGACTATTTCCGGTAATATGCTAAAATCAGAAGGCCCTGATAAAACCCTGGCCTTCCTTTTTGCGATCAGTTGGATGAACCAGGGAAAGTCGCTCACCGCGAATCCTGTTTCGCCAGGCACCAAGCCGGATATCAAGGATGAAAGTGACAAATTAACCGCCCAGATCAAGGTTTTGACACAGCAGGAGAGCGAACTCAACGACCGTTTAGGGTTTGTACAAAATGCTTCCAAAGCTACGACCGTGGCTTGTTGCGATCTAAAGGTGCTGGATGGGATCGATAAGCGCTACCAAAAATTCCAGGCGCAAAAGGATACGATCGATAAAAATGTCACCGCCCTCCAAAAGCAACTGGATGAGCTGAATAAGAAGCCCGGCGTTTTCACGAAAAATCAGCTATATCTGGAACATCAGTTTTTGAGGGATTCGCTGCTTTATGCTGGTACACTGGTTGTCAACCCGTGGCAGGATTCAGTATGTCATCCGAATTTGCCGGGTTACAATTATGTGCGGAACCATAATATACTCAATGACGCAAACCATTTTGACCTGCACAAAGTGCCCCGTATAAATGAACTGCAACAGATGAAGTTGTTGGCTATCAATGCCGCTAAAGACGCAAAATACACGCTGACAACGACTTATTCTGACCTCACCACACTTGATTTTTTCTCACAAGACCTGGATTTTGCCAGCAATAAAGCGGTAAATAATCCGGGGAAAGCCGAAGTAGACGCAACCAGTCTGAACGGTTTGTATGCGAGCTACCAACAGATGATGAAATATGCTGACCTATTTAAAAATAATGTCATCGCAACTCATCTTCAGGAAAAGGAAGACAGCACAGCTGATTATGTCACCCGGCCGATCGCTCATGGTGAATCAGACGTTCCGGGGAAATTGACGACCTATACGGTCAAGGATCCCGCAACCGGGAAAAATGTCAATAGTGAAGGGTTGACGTTTAGCTATGGATACGATCGTTTGATGCGGTTCGGTTTTAAGGCAGGGATCGCCTATAGCTGGTTGTCCCGGCGGACGTATACGATCAACACAACCGCCAACACCGCGACCTATACCGATAGTTATGCAGGTTTAGCGCCGGCGATCGGGGTGCAGGTGTTTTTTGATAAACTTGACATGCAAAGCCAGCGTTTTCTTCCCGACAGCTACCATCCTTTCTTCTATGTAGGCTATATGTTCCATGATACACCCGCGAACAATTTTCTGTTCGGTGGTGGGCTCGAACTGATCAGCGGCGTGTCGGCTATTGTCGGGGCCCATCTTGGCAAGACCCAGGGCCTGACGCTGGAACAGGGCAATCTGTTGGAAAAGGACCATTACAAATTCGCACCTTTTGTCTCCTTGTCTGTCGGTATCGAAGCCTTCAAAACCATTTTTAGTTCATCAACACTCACTGACCCATTAAAATAATTACGATGAAAAACAGCTATTTCTTTTTGGCGATACTACTGGTCATGGCCTTATGCCTGGAATTGAATTGCAAAAAGGCCGACCAGGTCTTCAACGGTTCAGCGAGAGTGCGTGGGTTGGTGGAATTTCAGAATTACCTGACGGGAACACAGGATACAGCAAAGACAGCGGTGCTGACACTGACCCGAACTGATGATTCAGGGACCCCATATGTGCAGACGTTGACCAACGGTACATTTGACATTCAAAGTTTAAACAAAGGTTCTTATAGTATCAGTGTACAGTTCGATTATAAGCAACCAGGGTTTGCGAAGACCGACCACTATACCGGCACGATGCCGTTTAGCTTAAGTAAAAATGAGTTTAAAGACCAGGTGGTTGTGCTGATCAGTTTGTCGACGACAGGGGGTGCCACGCTGCAGGTTACCGTGCAAGACAGTACCGGTGCGGTAGTCAGCAACGCACAGGTGGCCCTTTACACCGATCCTAAAGTGTTAGCGGCAAACCGAGGAACGACCAACGGCAGCCTGGCCACTGTCTCCACTAATATTTCTGGTAAGGCTATTTTCGGCAACTTACAAACCGGTACTTATTACATCAGCGCCAATGTCGCTGCGGGTAACCAGTTGCTTAGCAACGCCACCACGGACCAGGTAAAAAAGCAGGTGCTATCCGCCTCACTGCTTGATACCGTTACAGTAACGGTAAAGCCTAACGGTGCCAGCCTTCAATTTACGGTGACCGATGCCACAGGGGCAGCAGTTAATAACGCTAATGTATACCTGTATACCGATAAGACTGTTTTGGCTAAATACCGGGAAACCGCTTTGGGAAGTGTTAAGTTGGGTGTGACCAACAGCTCGGGGGTGGTGGTCTTTAATGGATTGTCCAACACCAACTATTATGCTTCGGCTTATCTAGTGATCGATGCCGGGGATACTTTGTCTAACCGAAACAATGATACCCTTGCCTATAAGCCTTCGGCTAATAATAATGTGATTAAGCTGGCTGAATATGTAAGCCCCTCGTTCACGGTAACTGTGGTTGATGTAGGTATGGCTAACCTCAGCGGTGTAAATGTCAGCCTTTATACGGATCATAGCTTATTGGACAAATATCGTGGCACCACCATCGGTAGTGTAGTCACCGGCGTAACGGATGCCAATGGTAGGGTGACGTTCAGCAATGTCTCGCCCGTCAGCTATTTCATTAGTGCTTATAAGGTCATCGGAACCGATACCCTGTCCAATAAAGCCAATGACGCAATGCCTTTCAAGGTTTTGCCGAATATGGCAAACACTGATCGGGTTACGGTCAGTCAATAAAATGATGGGCAAGCCGTTTAAGCTTGCCCATTTTGTATAAAAAGAAGTTAGGCAAATTGAAATTCTCTTCCTAAATTGCGTGTGCCGCTTTTCCTAACCACCATCACACATGAATGATATGTTATTTATTTACCTGTAGGACTATGATAATTTCAAGCCTTTTTCCACTTCTTTCAGCGCGGAGTTTGTCATTGTTTTTGAAAATAATAAGCGGATAATTTTAAAAAAGAAGAACTATTTCCGACAGATATGGGGGCACCATTGTGCATGCCAACGTGATCGTCGGTGAAAACGAGGTGGGTAAAACGACGCTGTGCGCACACTGGCTGCAATTGTCGGCGAAGAATCCGGTAATGATTACAACAATGCTTGCATTACTTACTGGTTTACCAATTGGATTTTGAAACGCTGCCGGCGATTAACCGCCTCCGGTGGAATAGCTATGTTGAAGCCATTTTAGGGCATGGGATGAATGTTTGCACTATCGTGAATCAAGACGACAAATATCTGGAAAAATCCATCAACATTATGCACCCTTTTTAGAATTCAATGTTTTGGATGTCTATTCCAGTCATGACCGGTCGCCGATCATCGACATTTCGCAATCTAATAAAGTGATGGAAGATGTCGAAGAACACCATCGCGTTATGGATCACCGTTCTGTTTTTTCTTTAAATGGCAAACCAAGCTAAAGATAGTAGATTTGTTCCCAAATTATCGCATGTGCATTCTTCATATCTCCACAGTCCTTTGTGCTTATGGTAGCTGTTTGTGTCGATAGCAGATCATCCAGCCTTCGTTTTCTAACGGGCACCAACCGTAATCAAAACAAAATCGCCACAACATATCATTTTCCTGCCATATGCTGGTGAAAAACCGGCTATCAATACCAATCTCTTCGATTGTGCCGTGTTGAAAAAAGCTGCTTTCATATTTTAAGGATGGGTCCGGCCCATGCTTTTTTAAAATCTCGTAGTTCTTCCTGATGATCCGGAATATTTCCGGGAAACTGTCATAACCAGCGGTATGGGCTCGCTGTCTTTGAGCGCGGTTAAAGGTATTCCGGCAAGTGTCATTGCAAAAGCGTTTGTCGCTACGGCCATACAGCTGCTTGCCACAGTGCGCACAATGGTTTACTGTTTCCATGATTTTCGACTGTATTGGTTATCAGTGCTATAAACGATTTGATCGGGTAAATTATTTTAAGATCGGCTAATGATCATTCGCATCGGGTAAAATGATTTTGTACCGAATGATTCCTTTCGCGATGACCAGTTTTGCGGAAAACGAAAGCGATGGAAACAAAAGACAATAACACAAACGGGAGAAGACAGACAGAACGGGGTAGGGCTTCCGAACCAAAAGTGCTGGCTACCGAAAGCTTTTCGCATTATGCGAAGACTTACTTTTTCGACCTGATGGAGGCCAATAACGGCAGTATGTATATCAAGATCGCGCGAAGCGATAAGCAGCTGGATGATACTTACCAAAAGCAGGAAGTAATAGTGTTCGAGGAAAATTTTCAATTCCTGCTGGAGGCGATGCGTGACCTGTTTGCCACGGCGGAATACCAGCTAAAGGCGAAAGGGCAGGCGATACAGCGTGTCGGCGTAGCCGGTGGTATCAAGGGCTGGGATGCGGAGCGGCGGCCGCGGGAAAAAATGCTGGCGGGCGGACCGGAAGCGGTATCGGATGCGGAGTTGCTGGCGATCCTGATCGGGTCGGGGTCTATCCACGAGAGTGCCGTGGCGCTGGCGGCGCGGATATTGGCTGGCGTGGACTACAGCCTATTAGGTTTAGCCAGGATGACGGTGATGGAATTATGCGCTTTCCACGGCATGGGACATGCCAAATCGTTGACGATCATGGCGGCGATGGAACTGGCTAAACGTTACCAGGAATCTTTATTGTTATTAGGCCTGAAGTAGGACTGGTTGGGAGGGAGGACAGCCGTTCCAGCCGCGCCGCTGCGCTTTGCCGCTTCACGGTGGTTTGGAGGAACATCGCCTCAAGTCCTCGCTCCTTCGGCGCGCTCGTTCCTCGCGGCCTTGTTGCTCCGGGCTTTCGGTGATGATCCCGGCTGTTGTTCAAGCCCTTTTAGCTCCCTTTAATTTACCTCACTGGCTTTTTCGCAAGCAAATTTCTGAACGGCGGGCAGCCTGTCAAGACCGGGCCCTGCGGGTTTGCTGGAAAAAAATCTCCACCCTCGCTGACGCTCGGGTCGTATTTTTTTCCGCAAAGTCTTGCCCGGTCTGTCCGCCGTGTTCAGGTGAGGGTGCTTACAAAAAGCCACCGAGGCGTATGCCGAGGTGGTGGATGAAAAGCATGAGGGTTATGAACACACAAAAAGGCAAGCGGGCGAGAGCGCCACCGGGCGGACGGGAAATACAGACCGCCGACCGTCACAAGGAGTTAAAGAAATAACAAGTATTAACATTTTAAAATTAAAAATCGTGGAAACCAAAGTAAAAGAAAACGGAACTGCTAAGACAGCAGCAAATAATACTACCAAATCAGGTAATGGCTTGAACAATAACAAAATGCCCGTAAGTACGGCATTTAATGACCCTGCGAAAAAGGATGAAGCCAAAGCGGGTGAGGCGAAAACCGAACCGGCTAAAAGTACACCCGCTGCCGAGCCTGCGAAAGCCGAACCGGCAAAAGCGGAAGCTGCCACCCCTGCGCAGGAGCCGAGCAAAAAGGAGATAAAGGAGAATTTTGCTGTACAGCAGGCGCGCAAATTGGAAGAGACCGAAAAAATAGTGGAGCAATTGGGTAAGAAAATCGCCCAAAAGAAAAAGCTGCACACGACCATCGGCAATTTAGATGAGTTTGTTTTGGCGCAAAATGACGATGATGATATGGCGAGTGACAGCCGTTTCAGCCGTTGCGAGTTGGCGATTACCGATGATAACGGTAAGGAGTTCGTGACCCGCAACCCTTATATCATCGCTTATGTTGCGCACGAAGTGAAACAACTTTGCATTGATAAACTGGCAGAGGTGGAAGCCACTATCGTTATCCCTTAACGTAAATAACGCCCTGTGTATGCGCATGCACAGGGCGTTTGCAATAATCATTAAAGTTATGATACAGCTATTTATAGAATTGACCGACCAAATTTTTTGGGAGGGATATGCCGAGCAACTGGCGAGAAATAACCCCGCAGCTTTTCAAATGGAGCTGGCGGAATTTACGGAATGCTATAACTTTTAAAATCATGAAAAAGCGATTATACCTCACTATCGGGGTAGAGATAGAAACAACATTGCCACTTGGCGATGCAGCAGACGAATTACAAACCGAAACAGATTATACGATTGGAAGTACACCCAATATCAAGGTATTGGAAACTGAGATTGTTGACTGTTACGCAATCTCTTAATGCTATGTATACAACCGTCATGGTATTGGTCAAACTGACCATACAAACCAAACACACAAGACCGGAAGATGCATTAACCGAAATACAGGAAAAGGCAAAATGCACCATTACGAATACCCCAAACGTGACCATTCACGAATTGGCATTTATGGACTATAAACTAAAAAAATAGAACATCATGGAAACGAACAATCAGTATATCAAGCCAAAAGTTTGGCAGATTTTAGGAAAGACGATTACCAAATGCAAATCGAGCGCAGAGGCGATACAGGAGGCGGGTTTGGATTTTACGGTGTACAAGCACCCGAATTTGCATGCGCTGCCGAGCGGTAACAATATTGTATCGGACAATAGCTTCTTTACCTTTCGCAGCGATACCGAGGCGGTTTTAGGCGATAAAATCGGAAAGGATTATAAGGTCGTACAAAATGTCGATGTTTTCGCCTTTTTTGACAGCATCGTACAAAATTACGGAGGTATCCATTATGAGAGTGCAGGAAGTTTAGGTTATGGGGCGATAACCTACATCACCGCCAAACTGCCCGAACACATCAAGGTGGGACGGTCGGACTTAATCGACCAATATTTATTCCTGAGCTCAACCCATGACGGGACGGGCAGCATTACGATTGCGTTTACGCCTGTGCGAATCTATTGCACCAATACGTTAAACGCCGCCCTGAAAAATTGCAGCAATTTTATTAAGATACGCCACACCGCCAGCGCCGATGAAAAGCTGAAAGAGGCGCATAAAATGTTGGGGCTGACCAATCAGTTAAGCACCGAACTGGAAGCGATTTTTAACCGTTGGTCGCGCATTCGCATCACCGACCCCGAACTCAAACGGTTAATACAATTAGCCATGTCTCCGAATAAAGAGACCGATGAGTTACTACGAAAAGGCAAGGAAAGCGAGTTAAGCAGCCAGTTTAACAATACGGTTTCGGCAGTTTTGGATTATTCGCTGACCAGCCCAAGCCAGCAGGAAAATACTACTAAAGGCACACTGTTCGGTTTTTATAACAGCGTGACGGGATATTACCAAAATGTCAAGGGTTACCGGGACGACGAGGCAAAATTTAAATCCATTATGAGCGGGACAGGTTTACAGCACAACCAAAGCGCATTCGACCTGTGTAATGACTTTGCCAGGCACGGTAACGACCTGTTGAAACTGAATTGAATATCAAGCGGGGAGCAATCCCCGCTTTAAATTTTAAGCAAATGAAAAAACATCTTGTAGTTGATATTATAGAGGTCAAGCCCCACCCGGTGGAAAGGGCAACCAATTTCGATATACGAATTGAAAAAGCGGAAGCTGAACGTTTGTTGCGGAATTTCGGCGGACGCCTGCCGTTTGATATTATGTGTAAGGAGTATGGCGAAAATGACGGGGATTGGGTGGGCTTATCGCCCGAAGACCTCGACGAAGAAACTGGTTTATTAAGTGAGGAATATAAAACCTTTGAATTATGGTTTCCTAAAAATTGAATTTATGAATTTTTTAGTAATTGAATGTCATGGTGGTGCGGAGTACGCCATCATTTGCACGGATGGAGATAGCAATAATTTGGTGTTTGAGGAACAAGAGGCCGCAGAAGCTGAGGCAGCAGATTGTCAGGACGGGAGGGTGGTAGAAATATAGCCCGAAAGCCCGGTCGCGCGCTGCTGCATAGCAGCAGCGCGCGTTAAATCTACTGAAAATTTTAATAAAAAATATTTTTGATTGTGACAACATTTTTAAGTGGTAAAAATTCGACCACTTCGGCTTTTCTACTGGTGATAAACCACTAAACGAAATAAGGGAAAAGAGGCAGTTAAAAAAAATAATTACTTCGATATTTCCTATTTCTAAATAACTTTTAAATCTTCTTTTTTATAAAGTTAATAGGCGGGATGAGTTATTATTAATTTGTTTTTTTATTTTTTTTATTTTATGTTTGAAAGAATGCTGCTTTTTATTAAACCTTGATTTTCAAACCTTTAAAAACTATTATAATGTAGAAACTTTTTATTATTTGCACCTTTTATCGCTTAACCTAAACTTTATAACAACCTATTCCTAATGGATTTTTTCTCTTTTAGCCAGTATCATTTCGATCAGGCCAATTTTGAATATAAAGCCTTGTCGGCAAATGTCAAAGAAGCAGCCTATATCAGCGGTCCGATCATTGATCCTAACCAGTTTATTTTATTCCAAATCAGTGACGGCGAGGACAAGCGACTATTGACGACAAGCGAGGTTCTGCCAACTCTAAAAGGAGACGATATCGCGCCTGACGTAAATTTACAAATAGACTTTGATGCATTTAAGGTTAGTAGCCAGGAAGATATTGATGCCTCTACCAAAGCAACGCTTCAATTAATCGTTGGTCAGGAAGAAGAACTGGGGCCCTTGGATAAATTGTTTTATTGTATCAACGGTGGACTCAACTTATTTGATAATATTAAAGGAGATAAAGCCAGCCCGGAAAGCTTTAAACAATCCACTAACGCTGCTATGGGTAAAAAAGCGATAGCAATGCCTGGTGGCGTGGGGCAGATTGCCCTGAAAGTACTTAAGCACCAAGAGCCTGCTTGGTGGCAACAAGTATTTTCCTTTTTAAATAGCCGTTCGGGGCAGGAACTCATGTCTCTTGTTGGTTTTGGTGGCATTACGGCTAGTGCAGTGCAAACAATCAACGGTATGATTAACCAACTTTTCCCTAATAAACCGGAGGTGCTTTTTGAAAGTGCACCCATTCGTGTAGCTTTCAGTCAGCGGGGGAGGGATAGTCTGAGTGGCGGCCTCAATTCTAATCTCGTCAGTTGCCTTAATCCCGGGTTTTGGATTATGGCACGATTGGCAGATTATAAAGATATACTTGATGCCAAACCGATCTACTATGGAGGCTATGGTATGTTGGCACCTGATGGAATGGATTTACCTGTAGCTCTGAGCACGGAAAACCCATTTTTTAATATAACATATGCAATTCTGCGCGTGCGTATGAAAGCAACTGATTTAAAACAAAATTTTTTATAATATGATAAAATGGGACAAGCGAACGACCCAATTACGGGATGCACTTGCAATGCTGATACCACTTTCCGGTATGGCGATGGCGATGTTGGAAGAAGCAAATATTGACTTTATCATGATTAATTTTGATGGTGGCCCATTGGTTATGTGGACGAATATCCTTCGCTATTGCAATGCAACTGAAAGTACCGATCATTTGGTGGACATCGTTTTGGGCCATTTCCCAGGTAACCCTTACCTCTTAGCTTTTAAGGAGCAGGGATTACAAGACTATAGTTTGGGACCCAATATCAGGAGGATCAATTGGAAAGCAGGTTTGGAGCCTGATACCAAAGAAAAAATTACAGGCGCAAAAAGTACATTATTACCCATTAGCTTTTTGGAAACTGGATTGAGAATTGCCCGAGCGGTATGCCGCGTATCTGTACCAACTGAAAATGCAATAGAGTTAGGATCTGGTTTTCTTATTGACAATAACCTTATGATCACTAATAACCATGTACTGCCAGATAAAGAGAGGGCACGGTTGGCTACTCTTTCCTTTGATTACGAGTTGGGTGAGAACAGATTGCCCCGGAAAGAGACAACTTACAAACTTGACCCTGATCACATCTTTGAAACCGATATTGATGCGGATTTTACAGTTGTAAGTGTTAACAGTGGCGATGCTAATCTCAAATTTGGAAGTATTTTATTAAAACCTGTTAATGTAAAAAAAGGGGATTTCGTCAATATTGTCCAGCATCCAGGAGGGGGATATAAACAAATCGGTCTGTATCATAACGTAGTCAGCTATGCGAATGATGATATTATCCAATATCTTACGGATACCGAACCCGGTTCTTCGGGTTCTCCCGTATTCAATTCGGATTGGGCGGTCGTAGCTCTGCATCACAGTGGTGGCATGTTAGTCGAACCGGGTCTGCCTTACCGCCTACTTCGCAATGAAGGCATTAACATCAACAAGATTATTAACCTTATCAACAAGCTTGGATTAAATGACGCTACCCAATAAAATTAAATATGCACTAATCGATCTTGGGAGTCGATTAATCAGAGAACAGGGCACGTTGCGCGCAATTTTGGATGAAGCCGGCATCGACTATAGTGATATCGAGTTGGAAGGCTCTATGAAGGCAGTCTGGAATAATTTAGTTTCGGCGCTATCGTTCGATCAGGTCGAATCCTTGCTGTTCGTTTTGACTGAGAGATATCCGGGTAACACCGATATTAGTGCCTTTGTTGAAAATCTTGACAGAGGTAATATAGTCAATTTAATGGCGCACCTCGTGGATATTATTAAAGCAAAAGAATGTGTGCTTTTTCTTGGCCCATGGTTTTTGACCTGCTTAGAGGAACAGATGCAATATCCTTTTTACAAGTATTTTTCAGGTAAACTGGCAGATAAACTAACACAAAATCATATCTATTATGACCATGCCCAGCGCAGAAACCTCAGCTATATTATTGACCGTTACGAAACCAAAGAGCGGTTTGCTACAGTCGATACTCAAAATGAAGCGCTTACGGCATATCGAGAAGGCCGCCCATCCGACATTTTCTATAGACAGGTTTTTTCACTCAAATTTCCACTCATAATCAATACCAATCCGGATATGATATTGCCAGATTTATTTGGGAATAACTGCCATTTTGATTATTACGATATTACTAATAACCCGGATGAACGTAATATCCAATCACAAATGCTTTCCAGTTCGGAGGATAATAAAACAATTGTTTATAATATTTACGGGTCTTTTAAAAATCAGCGTTCGGTTTTGTTAACAGAAAAAGATGCTGTAAATTTTACAAAGAAAATTTATAGTAGTCAGGAAGGAATTCCTGATGCTTTAAAGTCAATCATACGTGAGCGCTATGGAATTTTTCTTGGCTTTGATTTCCGGGAATGGCATTTTAAGATATTGTTTGATGTACTGGATTTGAAAAACAAACCTGGCAATTATTGTTTTGTCGAAACGTATATGAACGTTATGGAACACGATCAGGAGTATTACGAGCGATATTACCACATGACATTTATCAAGAATGATATTTTGAAAATGTTTGATCAACTAAAACAGAAGGCTTATGGCAACAGTTAAACGCGGAGAGCCCCGTGATCGCTATCCCGGCTTGCGTTCATTTACAAAGCATGATGCCGATCTTTTTTTTGGGCGAGATAGGCAACTTTCCGCCTTTACACAAATGGTCATAAATAACAGGGTGAGCGTAGTCTTCGGCACCTCGGGAGTGGGTAAAAGTTCTCTGTTGAACACTGTATTTGAAAAGGAAAAGGCGCTGACCAAATTTATGCCGGTGATGATTCGCCTAACAGCCGCGCATTTGCCAGCGACGTTTACTCCAAATCAATCTCCAAACGTACAAATCATAAGGAAAAACCTGGATAGCGAATTAAGTACGCGGAAAGACGGCATGCCAGCCAAAGGTATTTTATTTAATCAGCAACAGCCTGGTCTTTGGGAGTATGTAAAATTAGCTGATCTTAAACTTAAAAGCACTTCCCCTGAACGAACATTGGTATTGGTTTTCGACCAGTTCGAAGAATTTTTTTATCATTTTCATGATGACCAACTAAACTTTTTCGCACAGCTTGCTGAAGTCTGTCACGAAGCACCTCCTGTACGTATTTTGGATTGGATTGGCAAAATCCGAGATACGGATAGAACCGACCAGCAGTTAGATTGGTATACCCAGCCCGATATCCGTATAGTATTTTCCATCCGTGCAGATAAACTTTCGCTACTTAATACCGTTAGCGCATATGTTCCGCAAATTCTTTACAATCGCCTCGAATTGAAGCCATTTACAGTAGAAAACGCAAGACAGGCTATCATTCGTCCAGCGGCATTGTCCAACGAAGACCTTCGTTATACATCACCGCCTATCCAAATTGCTGACATCGTAATTGAGCGAATCCTCAAGGACTTGAGTAATCCCGCCGGAGAAATTGAGGGTAGTTTTTTACAAATCGTATGTTATTATATTGAAACGCAGGTAAAGACACTCTTAACCGAGCGATTAGACCGAGATGCAATTCTACCTGACCTTCGAGCTACATTTCTTTTTGGCCAAGAAGAATACGATCAAGAAATAAATATTGATACCATACTTGATCAATTTTATACTGACCAAATAAACCAGTTGAAGGACCCGGAACTAATACTACTAACACGAAAGGCCATAGAGGATAATCTCACAGATGCCGGTAAACGCACCAATTTGCTTCCCAGTCAGTTTGAACCGGAGTTAGATAACAATAGTCAATTGATTGAATATCTTCTTAATGCTAGACTTATCCGCACAGAGGCGACCCTACGTGGGATTACTTATGAACTTAGCCATGACAAATTAATTATTCCTGTTGAAAAAGCTAAGCGTATCCGCCAAGAACATGAAGCATTTAGAGAACAGACCCGACAACTTCAATTGGAGACGCAGCAAAAGGAACATGAACTAGAAGTTAAACGCGCCGAGTTGGAAAAAGAGGCTGAACTGAAGCGACTTGCGGAAGAAGAGCGTGAGAAAGCAAAGAAACAGGCGCAACTTGCCGAACAAAGCAAACAGCATGCGATCGCTGCGGAAAAAATTGCTTTACGCGCCAAAGTACGCGCAGAGCAGTGGCGTCGAGTGTTGCTTTTTATTACGTGCTTCAGCTTCATTTTATGTGCTGTCGTGGGCTATATTTCAGCACTTTCCAGTATGGCAAAAAATGACAATCTCAATTATCAGGCTGAAGATTTTTATAATCAAAACAATCATTA
Source organism: Bacteroidota bacterium (assembly GCA_013289045.1). Lineage (GTDB taxonomy): Bacteria > Bacteroidota > Bacteroidia > Sphingobacteriales > Sphingobacteriaceae > Mucilaginibacter. Next base: position 47,699 of record JABDAU010000007.1, read on the forward strand.
TTTTGCTTTCAAGATTTGGCAGACTTTTTTGAGCGATGCTTGGTTTGGTAAAAAGGATAGTATTCGTAAGATACTCAATACGAGGACCTTCTACGATATTTCTGGTGGGGAAAATATACGACAGTTCAATAACGGGCGATTTGCCGTTCATTACAAGGATAATAGTATCCTACTTTGGCGTCCCAGTAATAGCCTGAGTGAACTTTATGTTACTGAGTTGCCTGATACCAGCGGCAGTGGCGTCAGGAGCGCGGAAAATATGATTGTGTCTGATAATCAACGCTATATCGCCTATCGGAGCGCTACAAACGGTGAAATATATGTTTATGATGATCAAATCCACAAAACCATTTCAATACCCGGTTCAAAGCTGGCCACTTTAAGCGATAATCCGCAGATACATAAAAGAAATGAGAATATCCAAGACTTTAAAATGGACTTTCTGCGAGATAACAGTTTTATAGCATATATTAATGCATCAGGAGAAATACTTATATATAACCTCAAAACCCATCAAAAACTTCCACAACTAACTGCGGTAGACGCTAGACATGAGTATTTTGGAACAGACATCAGAAATATGTTTTTTATTTCTACGGATGAACATACGATAGCAATCAAAAGCCCACTTTCCGAAACACTTTTGCTATATGCGGTCGATGGCGTACAAGCTAAATTGTTAAAATCTATAAACCATATTCGCCAGGTTTATCAGTCCGAAGGGGGAGACTCATTACTATATAAAAACGACTATAACGATTTATATTACGCGCCATTTTCGACACGGCTGGACACTGATGCTGACCTCATTCAGTCTAATGTTGTCGACTTACTTTTATCGCCGGATCACAGCAAGGCGCTCATCCTAAAAAACTCCAAAGAACTAAGTGTATATGATTTTAGCACACATACTATTAACTTAAAGATACATGGTAAAAAGTTGTTAAATCGGCTTACGACTATATCCAGAATAGTCAAACTACCTGTAAATAAAAGGATGGCGAAAAAGATTGTTTTAGCCAAAAGCATTCCTAAGTTGAACAAAATTGTTAGATGGGCCAACCGAAGCGATCGTTTTACCTTCAAAAGCACCAGTGGAATCGTTTTTGAGATAGACTTAACTAAAGGCCAATCCTATTTTCTTTTTGATGAGCAAAATAATTTTGGTGCCCTCACGACTGCGGAAGGCTACGATTATGTGCTTTCTCCAGATGGCCGAAAATGTGCATTTATTGGAGTCGACGGAGATCTCCACGTTGTCCTGACCACTGGCGATACGGCGCAAAAGGTTACTGGAGCACGTCTCAATATGGTCAAGCGACGTAGTTCTGCTTATGCCACCCTATATAATTTGGATGGTGTTATAAGGTTTGACCAACAAAGCGACCATCTTGCAGTGATCACTAATTTTGATATCAACCGGAATGATCTTAATATTTATAACTTTAATACGCAAAAGTTTGAACATCCCCCTTTTGAAGCTACTTCGATAGGCACAATTTTTACAGACCGTTATATACAACTAATCAACGAATTCGGAAATACTGACGGTATCATGTTCTTCAATGGTCAACGAAGGACTTTCGACTATTATGCCAAATTGTATCCCGCATTTTCCAATGACCTGAAATCTAGGTTTTCCAACGACATTTTAAAATACCCTGGTACCCGATGAGTAAAACGCCCAAAATAAACCTTTACCTTTTTATACTGATTGCCCTGACTATTCTCATTTCCGCAAATTGGCATAACCTGACTTCTTTGAACAGCATGGCGGCAAGGCCGTGGGTACAAGTCACAATCTATTTTCTATTTACATTTTTAATTTTTTTAAGTGCAAAACGTGTTGTTGCCGGCGAGAGTCACAGTTTTAAAAAAGGGAGTAATGAGCTCCAGGATTTTTTTTATAGCTGGTATCGTGCAGATGGAAAAATTTCCATATTTTGTTCTGATTTTAAATGGATCGAACATGATCCGGATAAACGTGTACTGACGGCATTATGCAGTAAAAGGCATGAGGCTTCGGTTTTTATTAAAAATATACAACACCCGCTGGTGCAAATTTTGCGGGAGAATGATGTGCAAATTTATCAGGTGTATCCGGACATGCATTGTAATTTTCGTTTCTCAATAAATGAACATAATGGGCAAGACAAAATCATTCTTCGCTCCGTATCTTCACGTAAACAAGTTAGTTTTATCGAGACGGATTCCTCTAGAGATCCCCATCTGATAAATCTCGCAAAAGATTTGTTATTTTATTGTAGCCAATCCGCCAAATGAACAACATCTTTTATACTATAGCAAATGAATGGGGGCAAAATGCGGAAAATAGGCATAAGGAATTATTAAGCGGCAGCGACCAGAGTTATTATAGTCAGATTATTCCCCATACATTTCAATACCTTAATTCTGTTTCGTCGTTTGGAATGGAAATTTTGGACGTTGGTTGTGGTTTAGGGTATATAACTGGAAGTGCGCATCAAGCTGGATATCGAATCACTGGATTAGACATGTCTAGTGATTGTCTTTACTATGCTAGAAAACAATTTTCTGAGATTAATTTTATAGAGGCTAACCTGTTATCTTACCAAAATGCGACATCAAAGCAATATGATATCTGCTTAGCTATAATGATGTTTCATAATAGCCCTGACTTGTCGGCAAATCTTTCAGCGTTGTTTCAATTATTAAAGCCAGGTGGCTTTGCTTTTATAGGCATACCACATCCGCGTAATTGGATTAAAAAATTTGACTACATCGATTATTATACTCCATCAGATAGACCAGAACACTTGTATAAGGTTCCATTTAAAATTAAAAATGGCATCGTACATCCTGCTAAAATATCCTATTTTCACCGTACTATTGAAACTTATTTACAACAAATCAATCTTTCAGGCTTGCGTATTGAATGTATACACGAAAAAGGGGGATCTTTAACACAAAACGCCGATTTGCTTTTCTTCCATCTAAAAAAAGCTGATATACTTTGATATAGCAGCTTATAATAATAAATTATTCGCTGAAATAAATAAAGTACGACACAGGGCTCGAACCCAAATGTGTTATTGATAATGTAATTGGTTTGCGATCTTATTAACCATCTTCTCCAAAATTTGCAATATTTTTAAGCGTGGTCATTAATTGATGTGTAAACCACCCGGCCTCGCACCCGTTAAGCCTTTCATGAAAATGGGAGGCTTTTTTATTGCCTGATTCAATGCATTATAAGCTTGCGCAATACTAAGTTTTTAACTTGGTATTGAATATCGCAAAAATTTAAATTTCTGTTTACCAGTTGTTTATGCCTGTTTTGTTAGTTCGAGCCCCATCACTTACCTTCACGGGGTGATTTTTATCGAATACTATATTTTTTTATTTAACTAATTGTGTATCTGATAATTGTGATATTTGTTTGGTTCGATGTCGACGTTGGAAAACAAAATTCGCAGCATATGATGAACTCACATGCTTTTTGAGGGATTTGGGAAACATTAATTATTCATTTATTTCCTTTCATTCAACAATATACTTAAAGTAATCGCCGCATTATCAATTAATAATAACAGGAGCGTAAGCCCTTGCTTCTCCCTTTCATAGTATCGTTATTAAAAATCAGTCATTTTTTAGTAATTTATTGATTATAAGATGATTATGATTTGGCAACTGTTTTGCCTTTCCAGCCCAAAAGGCGGCTTGGGCAAGTTGTATAAATGTTCAACACTCATGGTTATTCATTCTGCCAGCGCTTTTTAAAGTTTATTAAAACATTTATGCTATGACCAATTGCCAAACTAAAGCAGAAGTGATCATTCACCTTCAGGAGAGGGGTTACGACAATGATTTTATTCTAAAAAACGAGAGTGTTCTTTGTGTGCAGCAAAATGAGCTGATTAATCCGGATGGATTCGAGATCACAGAGACCTACCGTTTTGACGGGCAGCCTCGTCCCAACGATAATTTTGTAATATATGCCATCAGGGAGATTAATTCTGGTATAAAAGGGATATTGATGGCATCCTATGTTACGTTGACCAGCGGCATGTCAATCCATTTGTGGTCAAAGCTGGCTGCTTATCTCAAATAAAAATCAAACGCGCCGGAAGCGTATTCCACCATTGAAAAGTGACCTACATCACATAAACGTTGCCCTTCACTGAATGTGATGTAGGTCACACAGATGCGTGAATTTTCCTCCGGTAATTTGTCATACAATTTAAAAATCAAATAAAAAAACAACACCATGAAACGTACAGCAAAAGCACATTGGAATGGCAGCCTCAAAGAAGGTAAAGGAGAAATATCTTCTCAAAGCACCGTCCTTAATCAAACACCTTATTCGTTTAAAACACGGTTCGAGTCAGGTATCGGTACCAATCCCGAAGAGTTGATAGCCTCGGCACACGCAGGCTGTTTTACCATGTCGGTAAGTGCTGCCCTGGGGCAGTCAGGCTTCACAGCCAACGACTTGAATACCGATGCCACGCTGGAAGTGGATCTGGTAAACCTGATGATCACCGGTATTCATCTGGAATTGACAGCATCATTGATCGACGGGGTATCAGCTGAGCTTTTCCAGCAAATCGCAGAAGGCGCCAAAGCCAATTGTATTGTAACCAAAGCGCTAAGTGTGCCCATTACTTTAAGTGTTTTATACCAATAATAACGCGAATTAATACCAGGTAGTTACAAATTCAACTACTTGGTAAAGAATGGCAGAAGATAGAAACTATATGTGCACCTGAAATGGAAATGGCATGAAGCATCAATTTTTTAACATGAAAATGGAATCGGAAATGACATTCAGAAATCCCGTAAATGGAGAATTGGGCTTCAGAATAATGTATTTTGAAGATGATAAACATTTTAAGGAAGTTCAAAGGCTTCCCTTCTTTTCTATTATCCTCATATCAGAAGGAGACGGTACATTAAAAGCCGACTTTACTGATTATCGAATTTCAAAAAGGGCGCTATTATTCTTTTCGCCCTACCAGCCATTTATGATCAATGGCGCCGCGCTAAAAGGAGTGATGATTAATTTTCATCCCGATTTCTTCTGTATTTTCAGGCATCAAAACGAGGTTGCTTCCGACGGTATACTTTTTAATAACTCAAATAACCCGCCCTTTTTCATTATACCCGAAAATGAAAGTGCTTCGATTTGCGGTATAATAGAGCATATAGCAGCCGAAATGTCAATTGCCGGTCTTGCTCAGCACGACCTCCTGATCGCATACCTTAAAATATTATTGATCAGGGCTATCCGAATAAAGTTTTTAAAAGAGACAGTGGCCATACCGTTCGATCCGAGCCCAACTGAGGCTGTCCTTTTACGCCAGCTTACAAGAATGATAGAGCTGCATTACAAGACGAAACATAGCGGGGGTGAGTATGCAGAACTATTGAATATACCGGCAAAAAGACTCGGTAGGATCGTCAAAAATCATTTCCAAAAGACCCTGACTGAAATAATAGCCGAAAGGATCATTATGGAAGCTAAAAGGCAGTTGAACTTCACATCCGGTACCTTAAGAGAAATTGGTTACGACCTGGGTTTTAGTGATGAATATCACTTCAGCAGGTATTTTAAAAACAAGATGAAGATTTCGCCCCAGTCATTTAGAAATTTATTAAGGAACACCCATGATCGGTTATTGGTGCCGGCCCAATTGCAAGATTGAATTTACAGGTCGGGGTCATTTTTAAGTAATCACCTGAGAAGAGCTGTCATAGCGTAGTCAGGACACCAATTCTAAGGAAAATCGTCCATCATTTTGGGATGTTTAGCCATTAAAACGGTCATTTTTTACGAATAATTTAGTCCAATATTAATCCATAGAAAAACAAAAAAATGAAAACAAGATCCATTAAAATCGGCGTGTTAAATAAATTTTTAATCGCAGCATTCGTTATTGTCAGCAGCCTGCTGATAAGAGTTAGCCAGGTATCAGCTCAAACTGCTCCTATAAAAAACATCGTGATCGTGCATGGCGCATTTCAGGATGGTTCAGGGTGGAAGGCTGTTTACAACATACTTACAAAAAAAGGTTATCATGTAACCATCGTTCAAAATCCTCTGACCTCATTAAACGATGATGTTGAAGTGACTAACCGCATACTTGATCAACAGGATGGGCCGGTAGTACTGGTAGGCCATTCATGGGCTGGTGTAGTAATTACCCAGGCAGGTGTACATCCCAGGGTTGCCTCATTAGTTTATGTGGCCGCTTTTGAGCCGGATAAGGGCGAAACCGCAAATTCATGGTCACAGACTCAGGCAAAAGCACCTTCAATGCGTGTTACAGCAGATCCAAAAGGGGTTGTTTTTTTTGACAGAACAACCTTCCATGAAGGTTACTGCGCCGATCTTCCTAAGGCTTTGGCAGATTTCATGAACGCTTCACAGCAGCCTATTGTAGGATCATGCTTTGGTACCACTGTAACCGAAGTGGCCTGGAAAACAAAGCCAAGTTACGGGATAGTGGCTACTGAAGATCATGCCATCAACCCGATAATAGAGCGTAATATGTATAAAAAAGCAAATACTAAGATCACCGAGATTAAAGGTAGCCATGCTGTGTTTATTTCGCAGCCTGAAGCAGTTGCGGCAGTGATTATCAAGGCCTCGTATGCAAAGCACTAACCAAACTTATTCTGACTAGATCAAATGCCCGATATCCCTTTTACCGGAATCGGGCATTGATTGTAACAGGCAACTGATTATGGGCTTTGTAATATTGTTTTCCAATTATTACAAGGCTTTATCTTCTATCAAATCACCTCATTATTAATCAAAATCTCGAATAGACCAAAGCAGATGTCTGTTTGATTTTTAAACTATCAACTTCTTATGAAAAGGTTCTTTTTATTTGGCATCGGAGTTTTATTATTTGCCGGTGTCGCCAATGCACAAATAGCAGGTGGTAGTAAAGATTTTACCTCATTGCCAAAACCTGCTCCGGGAGAAAAAGTAGCCACTTTTGGCGGAGGCTGTTTTTGGAGTATGAGCGAGGCTATGTCTGAGCTAAAGGGTGTAAACAAGGTAATATCGGGTTATGCTGGCGGAACAACTAAGAATCCGACTTATGACCAGGTAGCATCACTTACTACCGGGCACGCTGAATGCTCACTAGTTTATTATGATCCAAAGGTGATCAGTTTTGAGACGATAGCCCGGGCATTCTTTTTTGCACATGATCCTACGGAGCTTAACCGGCAGGGCCCTGATGTGGGTACCGATTATCGTTCGATCGCCTTTTACCGGACCCCTGAAGAGAAAAATATCATAATGGGTTTGATAAAAGAGATCAACAAATCAAAGCATTACTCCAAAGCGATAGTTACACAGGTTGTTCCGTTTATTGCATTCTATCCCGCCGAAAATTATCACCAGGGGTATTACCGGCTCAATCCGGGTTCAACTTATATTATGCAGGTCTCAAAACCCAAAGTGATGAAATTCAGAAAAGCTATGCACGGGGAATTAAAGCCGGAGTTCCAAAAATAATATTCGTTACATAAATAACTTAACAGGACTTATTTAAATCCATTACAAATGAAAAAAAACAAATAGGATATTTAGGATTGCGGTAATGCTTATTGCATCTACCTTAAGCTATCACACCTCATTTTCAAGAAATATTATTGCTCAGACTGCGATAACTAACGGTACAAAACCAGCATTGCCGCCCAAAGGTTTTTCCAGCCAATATGCAATTGTAAACGGCGTAAAGATACATTATGTGATCGGCGGACATGGAACACCACTTATGCTGGTACATGGATTCCCGCAAAATTGGTATATGTGGAATAGGTTACTTCCCGAACTGTCAAAACATTTCACCGTAATTGCTCCGGATTTGCGTGGTGTTGGAGAGTCCGGTAAACCACAAGGTGGTTATGACAAAAAAAATATGGCTATCGACCTGCACGAACTTGCAAAAAAGCTTGGTTATAAGAAGATTGATATAGCCGGGCATGATATCGGTATGATGGTTGCCTATGCTTATGCAGCGCAATTTCCTAACGAGGTTAATAAACTCGCCTTACTGGATGCACTAATACCCGGCGTGGAACCGGTTTGGAGCCAGGTTAAAGCCCAGGCCTGGTGGTTTGGATTTTTTACTCAGCCACATTCGAGCGAAGTTGCAGAGGGAAGAATGAATTTATTTTTGGAAGATTTTTTTCCGGCTGTAAGTTTCGTGCAGAACTCATTTACTACCAGGGAAAAAGCTGAATTTACCCGGGCGTATTCGGTAAAAGGTGCAACGAGAGCTTCGTTTCTTTGGTTTGTATTTGAGCAAGACATTAAAGACAACGAGGAATTTCGAAAAAATAAGTTGGCGATGCCTGTATTGGCAATGGGATCAGACCATTTTGCACCCTTTTTGGGAGCACATGTCCGTTTGGTTGCTTCCAATGTAAAAGATTGTACAATTACAGGTTCGGGGCATTGGATTGTTCAGGAACGAACTGAGCAGGTACAAAAAGGGCTGTTGGAGTTTTTCATGGAAAGGTAAGTTGCATTACAAGCTCAGCGGTGATAAACGAACGGCCAAATGAAAGTCATTAAAGAAAAACATCCGCTGGTAATGAGATGGACGCACTGGGTAAATTTCCCTATCCTGGCCATTATGATCTGGAGTGGAATGCTGATCTATTGGGCAAATGATGAATATTCCATCACCATATTCGGGCATACTTTTGTCCGCTTCTTTCCCGATTGGTATTATCATCTGCTTCACATACCCCAGCGCCTGGCTGAAGGAATGGCGTTCCATTTTCTGTTTATGTGGTTTTTTGCATTAAACGGATTTTTCTACGTTTTGTACACGATCATCTCTGGCGAGTGGCGGCAATTGGTGCCCAACCGTCATTCGTTCAGAGAGGCCTTCCTTGTAGTGTTGCATGATCTTCACATCCGCAAAACCGCGCCGCCGCAGGATAAATACAATGCAGCCCAGCGCATTGCCTACACCGCCATCATTATCATGGGGTTTGGTTCGCTGCTTACAGGCCTGGCTATTTATAAACCTGTTCAGTTTAATTGGCTGTGTTGGGCGTTCGGCGGTTATCATTTAGCCCGGATATGGCATTTTGCATTGACCATCGGTTATGTTTTATTTTTCCTGATACATATTACGCAGGTTATTCTTGCCGGGTGGAACAATTTCAGATCGGTGATTTCCGGATTTGAGATAATGAACGAGGAACCCGAACCCATCATAGAAATTAAACCGTCAGATGATGAAAAACCTATTCAGTAAAAAAAATAAGGCCCCCAAAAACCCGCTTACTGTTGAGCAAAAGATCAAGCGCAGAAATTTTATCTCGTTTGCTGTTTTTGGCGCTTATGCTGCCGGTGCTTATGGCGGCTGGCGATGGTTATATAAATCACCCGGTGAAACTCCGGGCATAACTGCCGGCGCCCGTAAGCCGCTGCGTAGGGCACTCAACAAAACCGAGCTGTTCTTCAGAAGGTTGACCTTTAACGAAAATCACCTGGTGAAAACTTACCCCCGTTCAATGGCGGCCAAAAAAATAAGACATAACAGCGACATTGGCTCGGAAGGTGTAATGCCGCCCGAATACTGGAAACTTCAGGTAAAAAAGATCTCGGGCGAAACTTTGCAGATCACGCTGGATGAATTGATGACATTGCCAAGAACAGGTATCACCTATGATTTTAAATGCGTTGAGGGCTGGGACCAGATATCGCATTGGGAAGGGGTGAGTTTCCGTGATTTTATGACCCACTTTAAACTGGAAGCCGAATCAAAGATGGACTATGCAGGCATGGAAACTCCCGATAAGCAATACTACGTAGGGATTGACATGCCAAGCGCCATGCATCCGCAAACATTACTGGCCTACCAGATGAACGATGAATTATTGAATGGTAACCACGGGCAACCTCTCCGCCTGATCATCCCGGTGAAGTACGGCATCAAAAACCTGAAACGTATCGGAACGATCACCTTTAGCAACAGCCGTCCGCGCGATTACTGGGCTGAGCAGGGATACGATTATTATTCAGGATTATAACTGTAGCGGATTAGTAATCTGCGGAGCAGAACACAATATCTGCGGCTAAATGAAAAAGACCTGTAGGCTTAATTTGATAACGGTATATCATATAATTTAGCGACATATCAATTTTCTAATTAGTCCTAAAAATGTCTAAGTCATTGATCCCGAATAGGTAAGCTGCTGGCATAAAAGTAGGTTACCGAATAACACAGAAATCAAATATTAATTAAAATCAATTTTACTATGAACCAATCTATTAAAACCAGCCATCCTGAATATATCGAGGTGGCGGAAAATGTTCGCCTCCATGTTACCGATGTTGGCAATGGCAGGCCTGTAGTACTTATTCACGGTTTCCCGCTAAGTGATGAAATGTATGAATATCAATATAGCGCACTTGCCAGGGCCGGATTCAGGGCTATTGGGATCACCATGAGGGGTTTCGGTCATTCAGACAAACCCGGCGAAGGATATAGCTATGACACCTATGCCGACGATATTAAGGCTGTCCTGGAACAACTTGATTTGGAAAATGTAGTGCTTGGCGGCTTTTCAATGGGAGGCGCCATTGCGATACATTACATGGCCCGGCATCACGCAGCACATGTAAGCAAACTGGCATTGTTCGCCGCTGCTGCCCCTTGCTGGACGAGACAGCCGGACTTTGAATATAGCTATTTTACCAAAGATGATATCAGCGGGCTTGTTGCACTCGCCGGCGTTAACCGTCCTGCTCTTTATGAAGAGTTCGGTAAACTGTTTACAGCAACGAGTACTTCTGTTACTGAGGGTATCGGTGCGTGGCTGGGTAGTATAAATTTTCAGGCTTCTGGCTTTGCCGTGCAGCAAATACTTGCCGTTCTTCGTGATGCGGACGAAAGAGAAAGCTTAAAAACCATAAAAGTGGAAACCTTAATTCTGCAGGGCCGGGAGGATAAGATAGTGAGCTATGAACTTGCCGAACAGCTTCATAAAGCTATTCGTAATTCAAAACTTGTTACCTTCGAAAACAGCGGTCATGCATTATTTGTAGAAGAACTTGGTAAGTTTAATAGCGAACTCATAGAATTTGCAAGTAACTAAGATCTGACTATAATGCGTTGACTACAATGGTCATAGGAAGTCCAGGGGGGCTTTGCTGTGGCCATTTTGTTTGCGTAAAATAAAACGTCAAAAAGTCAATTATTATCGTTTTGCCCTTAACTTAGTATATACAATGGAAGCCAAAGAAATATTAAAAACCCATGTTGCTAAACTTGCTTCGCTGACCGACGACCAGTTCGAATACTTCTTTTCGTTTTTTAAAAAACAGCATTTTAAAAAGGGGCAGGCGATCATCAGCGAGGGCGATGCGGTCGATTGCGAATATTTTGTGATTTCGGGCTGCCTGAAATCTTTTTTTATCAATGATGACCTGAAAATGTTCATCCTTCAGTTTGCCATGCCAACCTGGTGGGCCTCCGACTATAATGCTTTGTACAATCATACCCGCGCTACTATTAGCGTTGACTGCATCAGCGACACCGAAGTGCTTTGCCTTAGCAATGCCGACAGGGAAAAACTGTGCAGCGAACTTCATCAGGCAGAGCATTTTTTCCGCTGGCGAACCAATAAAGGCTATGTCGCCGCTAATAAAAGACTGCTGTCTTTTATGAACAACAATGTAAAATGCCGGTATGAAGAGCTTTTAAAACTATACCCGGAACTTTATAATATAGTGCCAAAAACACTAATTGCCGCCTACCTTGGTGTGTCCAGGGAGACGCTAAGCCGGTTACATCAAGCGTAAGATGTGATCTGCATCACATAATATGCGTGCTTTTCTGAATGTGATGTAGGTCACACAGCTACCCGGAATTTCCTACCCACCTTTGTTTTGTTATTCAAAACATAAAGAAAATGGAAAATCAAAAATTTAAAATCGTAGCTACCCAAAGTAACATTGACTGGGTGGGCAAAAAGGTAACCGGTGCACACAATGGTACCATAGCAGTTAAGGAAGGTGAACTCGTTTTAAACGACGGTAACCTTGCCGGCGGTAAATTTATCATCGATACTACTTCCATCAAAATACTGGATATAACCGACCCGGCAACTAATGCGCAATTCTTCGGTCACCTGGCATCTGATGATTTCTTCTCTGTTGAAAAATACCCCGAGGCAACTTTGGAGATCACAGCTGTTTCAGGTAAACATATCGAAGGGGACCTTACTATTAAAGGCATTACCCACCCGGCAGAATTTGATGCAGCAGTTAATATTAACGGCGATGTATTAATTGCGACCGGCAAGCTGGTGATCGACCGTACCAAATACGGTATGAAATTCCGCTCAGGTAATTACTTTAAAGATTTGGGCGATACCCTGATCTATAATGAATTTGAACTCAATATAAGTATAACCGCTAAAGCCGCTTAACAAGCCGTTTCAGCATAAATATTAAAACTATGCCATACGTAAAAATAGAAGTAACCCGTGAAGGAGTCACCAGGGAACAAAAACAAGCCCTTATTAAAGGGGTAACTGACTTGCTGAGTGACGTATTAAACAAAGATCCTCAGCTAACCTATGTAGTGATACAGGAATTTGACCTGGACGACTGGGGCCATAATGGAGAACAGGTATCTGTGCTAAGGGAAAAAGGTATAACCGCTGAAAGAAAGAAATAATGAAGAAGCAAACAATAATAGTTACAGGTGCCTCATCCGGCATCGGTAAAGAAATAGCCCGGCACTTTTTAGCAAAGGGCGACAATGTTGTGATCAATTCCTCAACTGCTGAAAAGCTGGAACAGGTTTACGAAGAACTTGGCGGAGGTGAAAACCTTGCCATGGTGGCCGGTAATGTATACGATAAAAATACCGGTGAACAGCTTTTGGCCGCCGCACTCGACAAATTCGGCTCGGCAGATGTGCTGGTGAACAATGCCGGCATATTTGAAACCAAGCCCTTCCTTGAGGTGGACGAAGCTTACCTCGATCGCTTTTTAAATACAAATCTGAAAGGTACTTATTTCACCACACAGGCCATTATTCCTCAAATGCTGAAGCAACATGACGGCGTAGTGATCAATATCGGTACACCTTTGGTCAATCACGGTCTTGGCGGAGTGCCCATCACTGCACAAATGGCATCAAAAGGAGCAGTACATGCACTTACTATACAACTGGCGGCAGAGTTTGGTAAGGATAATATCAGGGTAAATACGATTGCGCCCGGCACGATCCGTACGCCCATGCATGGTGATAATGCCGATCAAACTGCAGGTTTACACCTGCTGAACCGTGTTGGTGAGGTGGCGGATATTGCAGAAATGGTTTATACCGTTGCAAAAAGCTACTTTATTAATGGGGCCATTATTAATGTAGACGGTGGTTTGGGAGCAGGACACAATCTCAACTAATATGAAAACGCTTTTGTTGACCGCTTTTTTGTCCTGCACATTGCTGGTATCAAAAGCACAAAACTTAAATAAAATGGAAACAAACCAGGATTCAACAGCAATCAGTCAGGCACTGGAAAGCTATTACTTCAAAGGTATTTATGAAGGTGATGTCAATTTACTGGGACAGATCTTCCATCCCGGTATTTTACTGTTCGGAGATGTGAAGGGACAACCTTATGCCAAAACCCTCGGGGAATATTTGGATGGCGTTGCTCACCGTCAAAGTCCGAAGGATTCCGGAAAGCCTTTTAAAGGGATGGTCATCTCCATCGATGTGGTGAACTCTATAGCTGTCGCAAAAGTGCATGTCAAAATGTACGATTTTAACTATGACGAGTTTCTTTCCTTTCATAAGATCAGTGGCCATTGGCTGATCGTCAATAAAATGATCAGCGACGTTTCAGAATAAATTACAGTATGATGTGGTATCAAACAAAAGCATCTGAAATATTGGGTATTCAATACCCGATCCTGCAAGGGCCGTTCGGTGGTAACCTGTCTTCTGTTGAGTTGGTATCAACGGTGTCGAATGCCGGAGGGCTTGGGGGCTACGGCGCCTATACATTGAGCCCGCAGGAAATTATTGAAATAGATCAACGGATCAAAGCGGCAACCAATAAACCCTATAATGTCAACCTGTGGGTTTCCGATACGGATGCCGCAGACGGCACAGTTTCGGATGAACAGTTTAAACAGGCTCAAATTCTATTCAAGCCTTATTTTGACGAGCTGGGAATTGGGTTGCCCGAAAAACCGGCACCATTCAAATCCCGGTTTGAAAACCAGGTGGAAGTTATCCTGCATCAGAAACCGCCTGTATTCAGCTTTATGTTTGGTGTCCCATCCGCTGATGTTCTTGAACAATGCCGCAAATTGGGTATCAAAACTATCGGAGCGGCCACTACTTTAGATGAGGCCATCTATCTGGAAAACGCCGGTGTTGACCTAATCATCGCATCAGGCTTTGAAGCAGGCGGGCATCGTCCATCATTCCTTGCACCAGCTGAATCGTCAACAATTGGAACGTTTGTACTGGTCCAGCTGATCAAAGAGAAGGTAAAGACACCAGTCATAGCCGCAGGCGGTATCGCTAACGGAAAAGCTGTTGCCGCAGCATTAGTCCTTGGCGCGGACGCCGTCCAGATCGGTACTGCATTCCTGGCAACAGACGAGTCGAACGCCACTGCCATTCACAAACAAATGCTCTTTTCGGATGCGGCTAAATATACAACACTCTCGCGGGCATTTACCGGGAGGCTGGGCAGGGGGATAACCAGCCGCATTGCAAACGAACTGGTAAACAAAGAAAAAGGGTTTCTCCCGTTCCCGCTTCAAACGCAGTTTATCTCGCATTTAAGAAAAGCCGCTATCGAGCAGGAAAAGTGGGATATGATCTTATTCTGGGGCGGCCAGATAGCTCCTGTACTGAAGCACAAAAAAGCCGGCGAACTGATGATATCCATACTGGAAGAAACCACGGCCTGCTTTAACCAATTACGGGCCTGAGATAGCAAAAGCGATCTATTTTTAACTCCGAAGGGAATTATTACAATACATGTACAGTGATTATAACCGTGCACCGGGTAACTATTTTTTAGAAACTAATTTTTTAACCAAACAAAAACAAAAAATGAAACGCACAGCACAAGCACATTGGAGCGGTAGCCTGAAAGAAGGCAAAGGAGAGATATCCTCACAAAGCACCGTCCTTAACCAAACACCCTATTCTTTTAAAACACGGTTTGAATCCGGAATAGGTACTAATCCCGAAGAATTGATAGCCGCAGCACACGCAGGCTGTTTTACCATGTCGGTAGGCGCAACGCTTGAGCGGGCAGGTTTTTTAGCCAACGACCTGAACACCGAAGCCACGCTCGAAGTAGACCTGGTTAATCTGATGATCACCGGCATTCATCTGGATTTAAAAGCATCAGTTATTGACGGCGTATCGTTTGAAGCCTTTCAGCAAATTGCAGAGGGTGCTAAAGCCAATTGTATTGTATCCAAGGCACTGAATGTGCCCATTACTTTAAGTGTTACTTACCAATAATATTGGTAGGTTCCTTTTTACCAGATACTATAAAAATATAATATCATGAACATTTCAAAAGTATGGTATGTAACCGGGGCTTCCCAGGGATTGGGACTCACCCTCGTAAAAAAACTGCTCGAAAACGGCTACAGGGTTGCCGCAACCTCACGCGATGCACATACGCTGAGCCAGGCGGTCGGCTTGATAGACAAGGACCGTTTTCTTCCACTAGCTGTCGATCTGAACAACCTGGATTGCATTGATGAATCCATACAGCAAACGCTGGCTGCATTTGGGCGGATAGACGTAGTGGTTAACAACGCGGGATATGGAATGACGGGAACATTGGAAGAAACACCGGAGCAGGATATCCGTAACATCTTCAATGTTAACGTGCTGGCAACAATGGATGTGGTAAAAAGCGTGCTACCGGTAATGCGCAGACAGCGATCAGGTTATATCATTAATATCGGCTCGGCAGCGGGTTTTGTGGGGGCTCCCGGCTGGTCGGTTTATTCGGCTACTAAAGCCGCCGTTGCTGCTTTTTCCGAAGTTATCGCGCTGGATGTAAAAGAGTTTGGAATTAAAGTTACGGTAGCAGAACCATCGGGCTTTCGGACAGGCTTTTTGACGAATAATTCGCTGGCACTCATCTCATCCAAAGTCGAAGGCTATGAAGCAGTTAAAAATACCCAAGACCGTTACCTTTCAGCGAATGGACAACAACCAGGCGACCCCGGCCGTGCATCTGAAATATTTATGGAATTAGCTGAAAGCCCCGAACCGCCGATGCACCTGTTTCTCGGAAACGATGCCTATAAACGCGCTTCAAAAAAACTATCCGAAATGTCCGCAGAATTGGAGCAATGGAAATCGATAACTATCGGGGCAGATTTCAAGTAATATCCGTTTCCATGTCGCCTTTAATTGCCATTTTGAGTCAATGATTTTATTCTTCGAATTCTACGTTTGACTACCATTCAAATAAACGGGTGGGTTCTCCCGATCTGAAAGAACCTACCCGTTCAACATCATTAGAATATAGGTAGATAAAGAACAAATGTATAGGCAATACGTAGGGCCAGGAAATCAAGGACGATTAATGCTTGTTCGATAGGAATAATTTCGCCATCTGCCCCTTATAATTTCTGTCTATATAAATAATCGGCAATTTCAAAGGCGGCCCTTTAGCATATTAGCAGCTGGTTATATTTTGATCTCCCCGGTCTTACAAGTTTTGTAGCAGCCAAGCCATATTGATAGACCTGTACTTTCATTATGATAGCTTTCGTTTTAGTTAAAAATACCATATCGTTGTTTGTGTTTTTTAACTATTTGATTATAAATAAGTTGCATATCGCCTTTTAGAGTTGGCATCCGCTTGGTGGTGTGCTCCTGGTCAGATAATCATATGGGAAAAGATATATGGACTTCAAGAAAGTGCCGCCTGGAGATTTTAAAGGATGAAATTCGAAAAGATGAGTTTCTTCAGGTTGAATTTAAAGAACAGGACAAAAAGTTCCGAAAGGCGCTGCTCTTTTGCGCCATTCTTGCTGGTTATAGTTATCTGGGGCTGACTATAACTACTATCAACAGTTATTTAAACTCTGGTGGTAAACATATTGCTTATTTGGCCGCTATGCTGGCGTCCCTGGAGTTATTAGCCGGATTAATCACCTATTATGTTTGGAAAAGCAGCCCCTTTAATATTAAACGATATTACATCAGTTCGCGATCTTATCTAATTTATGGAATTAACAAACTTTCGGCTCAGCTGCAACTTGCAGTAGTTTTTTTATCTGGATATAGCTTGCTGTTAACCGCATCAGTAATTTTTGTTAGTCTTGAAATTAAAGATGGGCTTCCGGCTTTGTTAAAACGTACAATGCCCGTTGCTGCTGTAACTTACATTTTGTGGTTATTCCTCATTGTTAATTTATGGAAAAAACTGAAGAAGTTAAAGCTTAACGAACATATTGGTTATGAGCAAATAAATTCCATTCATCAAAATTAGAATATGGCAAAAGAAAAAAAATCAGGCTCATTCGTTTGGTTGTTTATTGTCGGGGTATTGTTGGCTTTAGTAATAGCAGTGGCCGCAGGCTTAGCCTATTTTGGTAAGCTTTAAACGATAATTAAGTTAAATTTGGCCGAGATAAGCTTTAATTTATGCTAACAGTTGAAAAGATAGGTGGCACCTCTATGAGTGCCTTGAAAGAAGTAATAAACAACATTATTTTATATGAACGCACAGGCGATCAGTTATATAACCGGGTATTTGTAGTCTCGGCTTTCTGGGGCGTTACCGACCTGCTGCTGGAAAATAAAAAAACAGGTGCGCCAGGTGTTTATCACCGTATTGCCAAATACCAGGATTTTCACCGCGCTCTAAAAGAGCTGGTGATTGAACTGAAAACCATTAATCAACGGTATGCTGAACTTGGCCTCGACCTGGAAGTGGCAGATAAGTTCATTGAAAATCATGTCAACGAAGCGCAAACCTACCTTGAAAACCTGGCGGGTATCCTTGCCTCAGGCTATGTCAGTAACGATGGGATACTTCTTGCAGCGCGGGAAATACTAGCCTCTATCGGTGAAAGTCACTCCGCATTTAATTTTACTAATATTTTGCAACAAAAAGGTATTAATGCTACCCTGATCGATCTGAGCGGTTTTGGCGACCACCGGGCGCTGACCATCGATCAGCGCATCAAACACGCGTTTAAGCACATTGATTTTGCCAATACCATTTGCATAGTAACCGGTTATGCCAAAGGTACCGAAGGCATCATGCGCGAGTTTAATCGTGGGTACTCAGAAGTAACCTTCAGCAAAATAGCAGAAATATTAAAGCCGCAGGAGGCCATCATCCATAAAGAATACCATCTTTCAACGGCCGACCCGGCTATTGTGGGCGTAGAAAATTGCTGCCCGGTGGGCTTTACGAATTATGATATTGCCGATCAGCTAGCCGATGTTGGCATGGAGGCCATCCATCCAAAGGCATCAAAACCATTGGAGATCAATGGTATTAACCTTCGTATTAAGAATACATTTCAACCCGCTCATCCGGGCACTTTAATCACCCGCGAATTTGTATGTGAACACAAACGGGTGGAAGTGATCACAGGCACCGACAAGTTACTGGTAATAGATATTTATGACCCGCTAATGGTAGGTAATGTCGGCAGCGACTTGCGTATAATGGAAGTATTTTATAAACACCGTATCAGTTATACATTTAAGGCAACCAGCGCCAATAGTATTTCCACAGTTATATGGGAGCGTGACTTTGATAAGAAACTCATAACAGACCTTGAAGCGCTCTTCGATAAGGTAACGGTAGAAAAAGTTGCAATGGTTTGCCTGCTCGGCACTAACATGGATCAGCCCGGTTTGTTGGCAAAAAGTGCTTTTGCATTATCTGAAAAAGGTATTAACATAAAGACTGCCGGTTTCGCATTACGAAAAGTTAATATTCAATTTTTAATTTCCCGCGAACATTTTAAAGAAGCAGTTATAGCCATAAACAAGGCAATGGGAAAATTTGAGGTTAAATGAAATAACTACTTTTTTGTGGTATTCCCAATCCGACGGAGTATGGAAACATGGAATTTTCGCTTCTGGGTCCTAAAAACAATATTCTATCCCAACGGTCTTTTATAAAAAATAAACCATGATCAATTTATCGCAACTCAAGGACAAAATTCTACCCGAAAAATTAATGTCACTTTTTTCTGGCAAGAACACCGAAAAAATAGATCCTTCTGAGGTTGCCCAAATGCTAAACAGCCTTCCCTTAAAATCGGCTGTTGATTTATTTTTAGCCCTGCCCGAACAATCACAGCTACTGCTTTTTAACTTTCTCGGCTCTTATCTCCAGCAACAATTAATTGCCACTATCCCGCATGAGAAATCTTCTTTTTTGCTCAATCACCTGAATTCTACAGATCGTAACACCTTCTTCAGCTCACTGAATGGATTACAGCGCTCGGCATCTTTGAAATTATTAGATGAGCCAAACCGAAAAGCTACGCAAGACGTATTGGGCTATCCCAGGCAAAGTGTGGCACGTTTGGTAAACACGTCTTTTTGCACATTGAACCAGGAAATGACCATTGGGCAGGCAATGGAATATTTACGGCTCCATCATGAAGATTCAAATGCTGCCGATGTGGTTTATGTAACCGATAAGGATGGAAAATTGATTGATGATATACCGTTGCGCAGGCTGGTACTTAATGAAGCCACTAAAACCATTCATGATATAATGGATTGGTCGTTTGTTAAACTTGATATAGAAGATACGACAGATGTGGCTATTTCGCGGTTTAAACAATATGACCGTACCGTATTGCCTGTTACCAATGCCGAAAACATATTATTAGGTATTGTTACCATTGATGACCTTATAGACGTGGCCGAGCAGCGTAATACAAAAGAAATGCAGCGTTTCGGCGGCGTGGAATCATTGGAATATCCATACGTAAACACGCCGGTATTTTCACTGATCCGCAAAAGGGCCGGCTGGTTGATCATCTTGTTTTTGAGTGAAATGCTTACCACTACCGCGATGGGGTATTTCCAGATAGAGATCTCGCAAGCGGTAGTGCTGGCATTATTTATTCCGCTGGTTATTTCAAGTGGTGGTAACAGCGGTTCACAAGCTGCTACATTGATCATACGTGCGCTGGCGGTGGGTGAACTAAACGTAAAAAAATGGTTTTACGTAATGCGCAGGGAATTACTGTCTGGATTAGCACTGGGCGCCATATTGGGTTCGATAGGCTTTTTACGCATAATGGCCTGGCAAAAATTGGGCTGGTACGATTACGGCAAGTATGGTTTATTGATAGCGATAACCATATTTTTTTCATTGATCGGGATCGTAATGTGGGGTACACTGAGCGGCTCCATGATCCCTATCATCCTCAAAAAATTAAAACAAGACCCAGCAACTTCATCGGCACCGTTTGTGGCCACTTTGGTTGATGTTACCGGCCTTGTAATTTACTTCAGCGTAGCGGCCATTATTTTAAAAGGGACAGTACTAAAATAAGGCGCAATGATTTCTGATAGCTAAGATCATTTACGCGGCATATATATGATGATTCAAGCCCTGACTAATGCTAACCCGGCGCCAATAATATCCCACCCATATTGCTATGCCTGATAAGATTGTTCATGATCCGCCACGATTTCATTGGCCTCGGCAAGCAGAGGCAACAGTGTATCATTTGCCCTGCCCTTAATTAAATAATTAAAGGCGCCACTTTTAATGGCCTGTACAGCATCATAAATACTTCCATGTGCAGCAAGAAAGATCACTTCTACATAAGGTTTTCTACTCTTGACGGTTTTTACAAAATCTGTAAAATCCATATCCGGCAGCGCTATATCACTTATAACTATCTGTATTTTTTCCTTTTCGAGTAATGACAACCCAGCAGCTCCGTTGTCGGCTTCGTAACATCTGTAACCCGCGTGGCGCAAAAATCTGCCTAACCAGCCACCTGAACCAAACTCGTCTTCAACAAGTAAAAGGGAAGGCTGCATATTCGTAATTCTAAAATTTAATTCCATCTCCTGACAAAATTTATGTGCCGTAAAACGGCATTCACTTGTTCGATACTATTCCTGTGCCAAGTAGGCCGGCGTCTTTAAAAAAACGGCTTTAATTCATAATTCCGAGGCTTTTTTTAGGGACTGGCTTTTTGCACAAAAGAGATTCCTCTCACATTGAGAGGGCAAAAAGATCATTATGGCAAGGTGAAAATCATGGGGCCTTACCGATAGGTTTATGTTTTCAGGTTAAAATATTCTGTGATCGGGCCAACCATGAACATTACAAACAAAGTGAGCACAGTAAGGACAATAATGATGGAGAAGAGAAAAACACCAAAAGTAGCAGAATCAGTTCTTAGCGTTCCTAATGATGGCGGCGTGTATTTTTTCGCTCTCATTAAACCGATGATCATAAATGCACCGGCAATGGGTACGAACCGCCCGGTTAACATAGCAAACGCAGTTGTCAGATTCCAAAAAACGGTATTGTTGCCTAAGCCGCCGAAATTTGAGCCATTGCCGGCCACGGAAGATACATATTCATATAACATAGTTGTAAAACCATGCGCGCCCTTATTGCTAAGCCAGCCCAATGTGTAGGAGCCCCCGGTTTTGTTTACATAAATAAAACAAGATGTAGCTGCCAGCGCAACAGGAACGAATATTTGCAAAACATTAACCATAACAGCTACCTGCATTTCTTTTGTACTTATTTTTTTTCCAAAAAATTCCGGCGTTCGCCCTATCATAAGCGTACCAACAAATACCGCAATGATCAGGTACATCAGCATATTGATCCACCCGGTGCCTAAACCGCCAAAAAATGCATCAACCTGCATTCCTGCCAGCATGGCAGTAGCCGACAACGGCATATAACTATCATGAACAGAAACGGTCGTTCCGGCCGGGACTGCCACATTTTCGGCACAATAAAATGCGGAATAACGGGTGCCAAAGCGTACCTCTTTGCCTTCCATATTACCCGCGCTTTGACTGATGCCCATAGCTGCTATTTTAGGGTTACCTGCCGCCTCTTGTTTGACAATGGGGATTGACAGCATTAACAGCCCGGCCGTCATTACCCCAAAAAGCATCCAGGAAAACTTTTTCTCATTCAGGTAATAGCCAATAAAAAAAACAAAAGCCATCGGTAGCAGTAGTACGATCACAAAATGCAGTACCAGTATAACAAAATCCGGGTTTTCAAACGGGTGCGCATCATTTGCGCCAAAAAACCCGCCACCGTTTGACCCTAATTCCTTTATTGGTATCATGGACGCAACCGGGCCCCTGGCTACGTTAACCGTATCGCCCTGTAGCGTGATGATTCTATCAGCACCTTTAAAAGTCATGGGCACGCCTTTTATCATAAATAAAATTCCAACTACAATAGATAGTGGTAGTAATACCCGCGTAATTGATCTTAAAAAGTCCTTAAAAAAATTACCGACACAAGTACCGGGTTGCTTAGCTAAACCCCTAACGATAGCGACACCGGCCGCCAAACTGGTTGCTGCACTTACAAATTGCAAAAATGTAAATACAGCTATTTGTGAAAGGTAACTGGCGCCGCTTTCGCCTGCATAATGTTGCAAATTGGTACTGGTTAAAAAGCTAATCACAGAATTTAACGCTAGCGACCACTCCATACCTGTAACATGCGCCGGATTTAACGGCAGCCTGCCCTGTAGCATCAAAACAATAAGCGCGGGAGCGATCCAAACCAATTGGATAGTAAGCAAAGCCGATAGGTACTGTATCCAGTCCATTGGCTTGTTCGCTTCGATCCTACATATCCGGAACACACGTTCCTCAAATGGAGCGAAGAAATCGAGCAGAGTCCTATCGCCATGATAGACTCTTTTTAGGTAAAGGCCGAGTGGGACCGCAAATAGAAGTATGAGTAGAAATATCAGGCTGAAACCGAAACTATCTGTAAGCATAATGGAACTAATTTTTGGATTATCAAATAATCAGCTAAACCTTTGTGTAAAAAGGATTTCTAAATTAAACTAACCGGTAATGTAAAGAAAAATCTGCTGCCTTCGCCAATTTTACTTTCTACGCCAATTTCACCGCCCTGAGCTTCGATAAAATCTTTCGCGATAGCAAGGCCTAAACCAGTTCCGGAAACCGCAGAATCGGACCCGGGGATCTTAAAATATCTTTCAAAAACCCTCGGCAAATAAATTTCTTCTATTCCTTTTCCATGGTCTTTAACTGAAAATTCAATTTTTGCATAGGAATGTTTTTTTACAGTTATATCAATTACCGATCCTTTTGAGCTGTATTTTATAGCGTTGGTTAAGAAATTAATTAACACCCATGCAGTTTTATCCGGATCGGCCCAAACATCCGGGAGGTTTTTAGGGCACTTTAAGTTAAGCGTTATTTCGTTTTGTTCAGCAACAAACCTGATTGTTTCACAGGCGTATTTAATTATATTTTGAGGATGGGTATTTCCGAAATTCAACAATAATTTACCTGTTTCAACCTGCCCCATATCTAACAATTCGCTCGTTATTTTTAAGAGCCTGTCGCTGTCGTCGTTAATATTATTGATAAGTTCCTTCTGGAAATTTGTTATGGTTCCATATCGCTTATCTTCCATCAGTTTCAAGCTCATTTTAAGGGATGAGATAGGCGTTTTTAACTCGTGCGATATGGTAGCAATAAAAATGGTTTTAGCTTCATCCAACTTATGGAACCGGGTAATGTTTTTTAGAAATATAAAATATCCTATACGTTTTGATTCCTCTTCATTTTTCCCCCAAAGATTCGCGTCTTCCGGGGCGTATATCTCAAACAGCTCTCTTATAAAATAACTTTCCTCGCCGTCAAGGTATAATTTCAAGTCATCAAAATGTTCAAATTCATTAATTAGTTTAAAAAAGAGGTCGTTATCTGCGGCGGCCTGTTGCGCTGAACTGCCTATAATATCCTTTTCATCTATCCCCAATAATTTAACAGCTATGGGGTTAACGAATGTAACTGTCCCATTTTCATCAAAGCCGATAATCGCATCTGTTACATTTCTTACAATCGTTTCAACCCGGAGTTTTTCATGCGTTATTTTTGCCTGGTTATTATTCTCATAAACAAAAAGCCTGGCCGCCATTTGGTTAAAAGCTTCAGCAAGGTGCCAAAATTCATTCTTATAAGTGAATGTGAGGCGCTTATCGTAATTTTTGTTGGCAATTTCCTCTATGCCTGCAATAAGATCGTTAATAGGTTTGGTGACATAATCCGGGAATATGAGCAGAAAGAGAAACGCAATTATTAAACAAACTGAACTCATAAAGGCCACAATTAATATGGCTAGATTCGCCTTATCAGCTGCCCTTTTGTTTTTGTTCTCCATGGCGTTCATATTAACCTCCATGATGCCGTAAGAGGACTTTTGCATTTTAATCCGTAGTGCGGCAGCAAGAGTGGGGTTATTTAATGACGCCCGAAAACGCCTGAAGTTGGTATAAAGCGAATCTGCAAGCGCCTTTTCTCCAATTTCTGTTATGTCTGCCTCTTCTCTTTTTATGTTGTATTCAATTGTTTCAAGCCCATGGCTATTGGGAAGGCCGGGAAGGTCGAGTACTTTGTTGATGTTTTTTGTGAATACGACTGAGGTTTCATTATTCCTTAAAATC